>SFBL01000226.1 GCA_007095785.1 Microcystis aeruginosa Ma_SC_T_19800800_S464 | reverse complement strand
GATAAAATAGGCACTTAACTGATCGGCTACCAGTTTCACGCCATAATTATCCAGTAGGTTGAGGGTTATGGGGGAGGATTGGCTAAATAGAAGGAGAGAATAGGCGAGAGAGATAATAGAAGTAATTAAGGACAGATATTTAGCCCAGCGAGACAGTAAATAGCCAATAAAGCCGCTCAAAAAGGGAACGACTATCCAAGCGATCGTTAGAGTATTCATGGTGTAGGATTTTCTGATCTTTACTTTGTCTAGGGCAGGGTTTTCCTAGACTAATCTGCTCAATTTCACCAGCAAAGATACTTTTTCTAATTATCCTCGATCGAGTCCTATTGATCAAGAATTTTTCGGGTGGCAAATAGATTGTTTTGGATCTATAATTATTATTGAAAAAAATAAAAGCAAGCGGTTTCGCTTTAATAATGTATATCTTGCCAGAGGGAGCAATCAGTAATGTTTTGGAAATCTTTGATATTTTTGGTGGCAATAATAACACGACGATTGGGATATTTTTCTTTGAGTAGAGTCCAGAATTACAATCACAATCACTCTTTCCATCCCATCCCTGAACTTTTCTGGCTCTCCTAGACTGGTTATAACAAATTAGTAGTTTAAATCAGCCTAAACCCTTAAATAGCCTGGAATCCAACCAAGAAAAAAGCTTTTTTTATTAAAATTGCTTTTTTGAATTCTGGTGAGCATTACTTCTTTTAAACGTCCGCTGCATTTAAGTTGTTATCTGTCTGTTTTAGGTTTTAATTTAGGGCAGATTTATCAAGAGGGTTGCTCTTAAGCCTGGAGCCAACTTCTCAAGATATTAATTACTACTGGAGTGAAAGGTTCCATATGATCTTGCTGAGGTTGTGATAGGTCATCGATTAATATATTTAATATTTCATCATCCTCTAAGCCGTCATCTGGATTTATATCATTTGCCCATAATAAAGCATTAGACAACTGCTTCCGTTTTTCGATCAAAGCACGGTTATTTGTTTCATCGTCACCCAAATTTAAAACTCGAATCGTGACAGCTGCCCGATCGGTCAATCCTTCTACCCGACCACTAATTTTGAATCGCAGTTCTGTTTCACATTCTGTCATCAGGGGAGTTAGGGGTAGGTGTTGAGATTTATGTGCATCACCGCATTGATTAGGGGTATTACAACTAGCAACAATATTTGAAAAGTCGAGCGTACGTTTAGGATTTAGCTTTTGAGCTTCTAAATGCTCATTATGGCAAGCATTAATTTCTTTGATTTGCTGGCAGCAATAGGCACAAAGATAAAACTGCTCATTAAGAGCATAGTCTCGAATCTTTGCCCGAACGACTTTCCCCTCTTCTGTTTTATCTAAATCATCGTATGCCCCATGAGTGTTCTTCCTCTTCCAAGCTGTTAAACAACAAGGTTCAGCCCCTTTACTAATGGTTCGCATAAGGTTCAGCCCCTTTACTAATGGTTCCCATGACGCAATTCTTGTTTACGGAGCAGTAGTTTGGCTTTGACCAATTCGAGATGATTGGCAGGTAGTTCCTCACTTAATTCTGCAAGCAATTGTTGAGCCTCGGTTAGCTTTGAATCTTGTATGGCATCTAGCAGATCGTTCAATTCAGTATCAATTTTCTCATTACGAATGCTGGTATTCATGACATCTAATAAGACAGTATTAGCATCTTGCCCATATTGAGATGGTAACTGTCGCAATTCGCCATTAGCTAAAGTGTAGATCAAAACATTTTTACAATCACTGATCACTAGAGGTGAATGGGTTGTCAGCACAAACTGACAATTTGGGAAAGTTTCGGTCAGGCGCTCGCAGAGGCGACGTTGCCAAGAGGGATGTAGATGCAAATCGACTTCATCAATCAAAACGATACCATCACCTGCTAAAGGATTTTCTAAGGCAGGGTTCAGCATGGCTAGACGGCGGGCAATATCACCAACAAGAGCCATTAGGGATTTTTCGCCTTGTGAAAGTTGGGCGACGTTGAGGGTTTCACCATTTTTGTCCACTGCCATGTAGAGACGAGGCCTACGACGGACTCTAAGGTTATCCAGATGGGGCATAAATCGGCCAATGGCGGTGCGAACTGCTGTTAATTGCCGATCTTTAGCGGAGGCATTGCGTTCGTTTAACCATTGCCATACGTCTTGATTGGTTTCAGCTAGTGGTCTTAGTTGGTTGAGAAGGTCTTCAGGAATTACTGATTCATTTTCGGTATCTTCCCGTTCTCGGAACCATTCAAAAAAGCGACGAAAGTCAACGCCCTGACTTAAGGAGTTATCATAACCGTCCAATTGCAAAAAGGTATGCTTATTCCTAATTTTTAGTGGAATATCGAGTACGACACGCTCGACAGGATAAAACGCAATTAGAGGTAGGCTAGTTTTGTCATCACGGGTGAGGGCATCACGATAACGATTGGCCAAGCGCGTACAGTCATTAAGGTTGCTATTATATTGGGCTTTACGTCCTTTTCTACTTTTTGCAAGAATCCACTCGCTTTGATCAGGATTGTTTAATGATTTGGAGGAATCCAAGACTTTGATTTCAATGCTGCCAGCATTAGCAGTATTAAATATGGCATCTTCAGAAATAGGGTTACCACTCCCTTTCTCTGTAAGTAAACGAGCAGTAAACCAACTAAGAGAAGTTGCTAATGCTTTTAGTATAGCAGTTTTACCAGCCCCGTTATTACCAACAAAAACGGTAATGTTGCTTGGGTTTTGCTCTGTAGGTGCCAAGGAAATTTCCAGCTTTTCAAATAGCCCGATGTTATTTAAGATGACCTGTTGAATTTCCATATCGGTGAGAGTGGCGAGGGATATGCTGACTGCTGATAGACTAGATATAAAACCGTAAAACAGTTAGGAAATAGTGAAAAGTTCTGGCTTCCTAATCGCTAAATAAAACTATAAGTTAAACTCGATCGCGATGACGTCGATCAGCGATAAAAGACTCCACCAATTTAACATCTTCGATACTACCGATCACTAAAGGTGTGCGGTAGTGTAATTTATCGGGAACGATATCTAAAAGATTTGTCACCCCATCACTAGCTTTGCCTCCTGCCTGTTCAATTAAAAAAGCAAGGGGGGCAGTTTCATAAATTAAGCGCAATTTTCCCTGGGGATTTTTAACAGTACCAGGATAGAGAAAAACACCACCCTGCATTAAAATTCGATGGATATCTCCCACTAATGCCCCACTGTAACGGGCCGTGTAACCATCATGACGGTGGACATAACGGGTATAGTCGCGAATTGCCTCATCCCACTGCCAAAAATTGCCCTCATTGGTACTATAAATTGGACCATGATCGGGGATAATAATATTCTCTTGGGCAAGGATAAATTCCCCTAAACTGGGGTCAAGGACAAAGGCATGAACACCGCGACCGATCGAGTAAACTAAAATAGTCGAGGGTCCGTAGAGAATATAACCGGCGGCTATTTGTTTACGACCATTTTGCAGTAAATCCCGCGCCTCTCCGTCTAAATCATTGTCTTCCTGTTGCCGGATGGCAAAAATCGAACCCACATTAAGATTAATATCCACATTGGAAGAACCATCGATCGGGTCGTAGAGTAGGGTATAGCGACCAATAGGGCAGTTTTCTGGAATATAATAGGGTTTATCCATTTCCTCGGAAGCAAGACGGCAAACTAAACCACTTTGCTTAAAGACGGAGATAAATACCTCATTGGCAAAAACGTCCATTTTCTTGACTGATTCCCCTTGGACGTTGGTTTCTCCAGTAAAACCTAGCACATCCGCCATTAATCCCGCTTTACTGAGACGACGGGCAATTAATTTCCCCGCTAGGGCAATCCGACTCATAATTGCGCTTAAATCCTGCGCGTCGGGGGAAAAGCTTTGTAGTTGCTGCAGGACGTGACGGGAGAGGGTGGTACAATCTCGATCGAGGCTATATTCGGGGATAGAAAAGGGAATATTGCTAACCATAACTGTAATTGCCAGTAATAAAGTAAAAAAAGGGAAACTCGTCTAGTCTCAATTATGACTATGATTTGATCCTAGCCAAGATTTTCCCTATTGTTGGCCAATTTTTAGATCAGTTTCATAAGTTGGCCAATCTTTCTCTCATTGATAATTAAATCTCGGTCAATAGTTGCCCTCTCAATTTAAGTGGATGGGGATACACCGGGCAAGCGTTTATATTTCAAGTAATAGGCAAAACCTGTTATTAAAACAATAACTATTGTGCCGATACCTAAATAGTTAGGAATCCAAAAAGCTGCCGCAATGGTGTTAATTTCTCCCGGTTTTAAATGCCAAATTAACTGATTGTTAACTTGTTCTACCGGGGGATTTAATCCTGAGTCATCTTCAATATTTTGACCAGCTAAGGGAGTATTTAAAGCGAAGTCGATAGCGACTAAGGAACCGGGGCTAATGATAATATTTCCCTGTTCGGAAAGTACACCCAAAGCCCGCAAATCAACGGTTAAGTTCAAGTTTTTCTGGTTCAAAAAGAACCAATCTTGTTCTGTCACTGCCAGTTTTGAATCTAGTTGCAGTAACTTTATATCATCGGTATCAAGGGAATTTTTGATTTTAAAGGAAGAACTAGGATCAAAAAATTGATTGAATTTTTCCTCTAATTCCTGACTATTACTAAAGGGAATAGTGACAATTATTTCTCGTTCGGAAATATGATCGGTTTTCCCCTTAAGTAATTTTGCCCTCTGTTCGATACTATTTAACCATTTAGTGGCTTCGGTTTGACTAAGACTGGTTAAACGTTGTCCGAGGGTGATATGTTGAATAATTTCCCCGTGGTGTTGGTGGGGAAAATTAATGCCCACATCGTAACGGACACAGCCAGTTAAAAAGAGAAAAATACCGCATAAAAAGGGCAGAATAAAGCGGGTTTTTCCGATTTTTTCGGTGGTTGGTTGATTCATAATTAATCTTCTTCTAAGTCGTCATAACTTGCTGAACTGCCACCGCTAACCGTAACTAGATCGATTTGCTGACGATAATAGTCTACATCTTTTACCTCCACTTCTACCTCATCACCGAGACGATAGGCAACGCGATTTTTCCGTCCTACCAAACAGCTATGACGGGCGCGATATTCGTACCAATCATCCTTGAGAGAAGAAACATGGACCAACCCTTCCACTAATAAATCGGAAATTTCCACGAAGAAACCATAGGATTGTACACCGGTAATTAAGCCGCGAAAAACTTGACCCATTTTTTCTTTCATTTTCTCGGCTTTTTTCAATCCTTCTAGGTCTTTTTCCGCATCTTCAGCAATTTTTGAGCGATCATTGAGATGGGAAACAATTAGATGGCTTTCTTCTTCTAACTCCTCCTGAATTTGACTTGGGAGAATATTCCAATTAATCTGTCCATGACAGCTATTACTGCCCAAATTAACCCCGACTTTGACGATTTTGCTGCGGCGATCTTTCCCCTCTGTTAATAGGATTTTTAACACCCGTTGTACCCAAAGATCGGCATATCTTTGTAGGGGGGAGAGACAGTGGGTATAATTGCTAGGATAGGCCAAACCAAAATGGGGTAGAGGATGGCTGCTATATCTAACTAATTTGAGAGTTTCTTGCAGGAGATAATTGAGGACTTTCACCGATGAGGAAGCGGCAAAAGTGCGGGTGAGATTTTGATAGTCATTGGGTTTAATCTCCTCCTCGGCAGTTAAATTTAATTCTGCCCCTAAATTATTGGCTAATTTGAGTAAATCCTCCAATTCATCCCAATCTGGTTCCGATTGTCCACAGTAGATACAGGGCAAGTTTAAAGCTTGCAAATGTTCAGCGACAACTTTGCCGGCTAAAATTGCCACTTCTGTCAGTAAAGAACGGGCCGGTAAATTATTAGAAGCGAGAACAGTCCCCCCGCGTCCTTCGTCTTTGTAGGGAGAGATTTTGTCTAATTGAATATCAAAACTACCCCGCTGCAGACGTTGGGATTTTAGGGTGGGGCAAACGCTAAAAAATAAATCTTTCAGGGTTTCAACGGTATCGGTGGTGGCAGCTTCGCTATCTTCTTCACTGAGCAGATCGCGCACCTGTTGATAGGTAAAATGTTGATCCACTTGGATGAGGCTGCGGGTGATTTCGTACTCCACTAGCTCCCCCTTGTCATCGAGGGTGACGAGGATAGAAATAGCGGGGCGCTGTTCTTGGGGTGACAGGGAACAACGACTGGTAAGGGCAGCTGGGACTAATGGCAGCACTTTTTCGCCTAAATAGACGGCAGTTCCCCGTTTTTTGGCAACTTTATCCAATAATCCGCCCCGTTCAATGTAACGGACTACATCGCTGATATGAATGGCAACTCGCTGGCGATTTTGGTTGATTTTCTCTAAAGAAAAGGCATTTTCAATGATCGGGGGATAATCCAGGGGGGTGTCATCTTCGATGGTAAAGGTGAAGAGTGGGGTTAAATCTCGCAGTTGTTCTTTTTCGCCACTATCGAAGAAATCCGCTAAATTATCGGCAATTTCGAGGGCTTCTGGCGGAAAATTATGGGGTAGATCGTGTTTACAGGAGACGATATCCGTGTCGGCAGCGGCCTCGGCCGTGGAACCGAGAATGCGAGTAACTTTACCGATGGGAGGCATTTCCCCTAGGGGATAACGGAGGACGGAAACATGAACGAGGTGATCGATGTTTTCTTGGAGATTTTGACCATTTTCGAGGAGATTAAGCGTAAATTTCAGGCGATCATCGAGGGGAACCGCCACAAACTGCTCATTTTCCTGTTTTACTTGCGCTAGAAGCGAAGGATTAGCTCGTTCGAGAATTAATCTCACCTCTCCTTCCGGGGAACGACGACGGGTTCCCTCACGGATGATTTTGACTAAAACTCGATCGCCATTCCAAGCGTTACTGAGATGATTTTTCGAGACGTAGATGTCATCAGCATCTTCGATATCTTGGATAGCAAAGCAAAATTCTTTACTGGAACAGCGCAGCTTTGCTTCTACGACATTTTCCTCGATCACACGACGATAGCGCCCGCGTTCTTTAACAACCATTCCCAGACGTTCCAAAGCATCGAGAATCACTTGCAATTTTTCGCAGCTTTCGGGATCGTCTTCGCAGCCTAGTTTTTTTTCGAGAATTTTACCCGTAGCTAATTTATCATCACTAAGATGAGAGAGGAGTGTGGCGATCGAGAAGTCCATCTGACAATAATCCTTACTTACAAGACACTGACGGAATCGTGAATAATTAAGTTTAAATACTTAATAATGAGAAGATTGATTTAAACCATTGACTCGAGAGATTATCTCTATCGGGCTAATTGCGATCGCTGTAGGTGACAGTGAAGGTAAACTGAGCAAGCATCGAACACCCGAACCTACCTTGAGAATTATCGAATCCTTCCTTAGGATAAGCCAATAGCGAACACTGGCAAACTTTTTGGCGATCGCTAGTCTTGCTGGCAGAAGCTTCAGCCTAGTAGAATCTTGTTACTGTGGGCAAGGCTAATCCTAGGACTGAAAATTTTATCTAACCTTTGATCTTAGCAAGAACTTGCTACATTTTTCCATAATTGCGATAGAGTATTCTCATATAAGTACAAAAGAACTCGAAAAAGTCACCATGTTGCAAAAGTTACGCCAACGTTACCCCCAAGTTGCCCTGATTAGCGAGTTAGTTCAAATCGATCACGGTAAGTATATTGTGAGAGCGATCATCGAAATTGAGGGAAAAACGGTCGTTACAGGTTTAGCTGCGGCAGATACGGTGGAAATCGCCGAAGATAGAGCCAGAGAACGGGCTTTACTGCTTTTAGAGGCTGAAAACACCCCCGATCTCCAGCCTGTGGAAAAAATCAGCCCCAATAATATTTCTCTACCAGAAGATTTACCTAAACCCGTCGCTAGTGCCAAAAAATCGACCAAAACGGCTAAAGTCACTGAAATACCTCGTCCTGAAGCTAAAATTGAGCCGGAATTACCCCAAGTTAAGGATATTCCCCCGGCTAAAATTGAACCAGAATTACCCCAAGTTAAGGATATTCCCCCAGCTAAAATTGAACCGGAATTACCTCAAGTTCAGGATATTCCTTTACCGGAACCAGAGCCTTTATTATTAGAAACGGAAACCGATAATTACTCCTTATTATCAGAATTGCCAGAAGAAGCGAGTTTAACTGAAGAAGAACCCCCGGCACCAGAACCAGTTGTTGTTATTCCCGAAGAAATCGATTATTCAGTGCTTAAAACTAAAATTGATGTGGAGATGAAACGATTAGCTTGGACTACAGAAAAAGGTCGGGAATACCTGATTTCTACCTATGGCAAAAAGTCCCGTTTACTGCTAACTAATGAGGAGTTATTAGAATTCTATAACTACTTATCTAGTATCAGCGCCTAATCACTAAACCTGCTGCATAAATCAAAAATCTTCCGTTAAGTGAGGAGTCCCCGATCCAGTATTCTCCGAGTCAGGAGAAGCAGAAAGAAATAGATTATTTTCTGGCAGTAGAAAAGCGATATTTTTCTGGAAAATGCGATTAAAAACTCACTTTTGCGGGAGATATAATTAAAAAGGAAGCTATTAGCTGCCAGTCCTTTTCTCCCTATCTCACTGATAACTGATAACTGATAACTGATAACTGAATTAGTTTCTTACTGCTTCTGTTTCCGCTTCTTTGGGAACAACAACTGGCACTCCGCTGACTGTTTCGATTTGATAAATAACACGACTTAATTGGGAAGGACAACAGAGAGGATCCGTATCTTTATAGCGATTAAAAACCACAATAATTCGATCGCTATTTTGTAAAACAATTCTCTGAGATGCACCATCAGTGCGGGAATCCATCGGTCGTGGGGAAAGAGTGCCAGCGAATTTACCATCGACAAAAACAAAGTCTTGATAACCCATCGGTCGGCACATTCCATCCACTCCACTCATGGCCGAAATAACGCTAGTTTTGCCATAGGTTTGCACGGCCCCGTACAGTAACCATCCCGCTTTATTAAGCGCTTGATCATTGGCAGTAATTGCCGGACGAACCTGTTCACGACACTGGTTATCGATCACGGTTTTTACGGGAGATTTGGGTATAGGTGCCTTGGCTTTATTCCAATTAGTTAATGGTCGATCAAACCAAGCTCGCGGAGTTTCTTTTTCTGGGGTTTGACTAATAACTTCTAATAGCTTCCATGTTTCCGAATTTTGATTAGTAGATGGATTGGAGACGGTTTCAATGCTAACTTTAATTTGATATAAAAATCCTGGTTTATAATCAAATCCCTCGATAGTATTAGCGAACAATCTCCAGTTTTCCTCGGGTTTTTCTCGCATCTGTAAACAGTCTTTGGTTGTGCCTTGGCCACAGGGTTGTTTCCTAGAATTGATATAAATTGTCCTTTCCGTGCGCGTGGTGGTTGGTGCGGGGGTAAAAGTGAGTATTCCTAAACCTTCGGGAGTACGATAAAATAACTGTAAATCGCCTTTAGCTGTCACTTGGAATTGTTCCACTCCTTGCAAGGCAGCAAGATATTGATTTTCTTGTTTCATCTGCGGTTCCGGACAAGCTTTTTTGGTAGTAGCGATCGCTTGATTGATCTGAAGCGTGTCATCATTGACTTGATAGCCAGTATTATACTGGTTGCATCCGGCCGAACCACTGAGGATATTTTTCTGGAAAGCGGCAGTAATTTCCGTTTCTTTCACCAAACTTCCGGCTGTCCACCCCCTTAGTTTCCATCGAGTCCCCTCCAAAGGGGAAGTATTAGCGATCGCCGCTTTCCCCGCTAAAGCACAACTTAGGGCAATTGTCAAGAAAATTCCCGTTTTTTTGGCGTTCAAAATTGCTATTCTCCTCGTCAAAGCAACAATTCTATTATGGCTTGGGGCGGTTGCCCGGTGGCCTAGTATAAAGGACAGAAAAAGACCTTTTCCCATTCCTCGACTCCTTCCCTTGCCTTGATTCTATCAGAGGCAAAAGCCGATGGTCGTCCCCCGATTGCAGAGGTTTGATCGTCCTCCAATGGCCAAAAGTTGACCCCGGTTCACCTTAAGCAGTACAATAAAAACCTTGAATGACCCCTTAAACAAAAAAAACATCATGGCACAAGGACAAGGATTCGGATTCGGCCTCGGTAAGATTAAAGAACTACAAGACGCTTTCCAAAAAGCGCAACAGGTGCAACAAGGGGCTAAAGTTCTGCAAGAAGAACTGGAAACTATGGAAATTCCTGGCCAGAGTGAAAATGGCTTGGTGACAGTCTATCTCAGTGGCAACCAAGAACCCCGGGGTGTTGAAATCGACCCTTCTCTCCTCTCCCAAGATCTGGAGATTGTGACTGGGTCTATTCTAGAAGCCATGAAAGCCGCCTATAGTGCCTCCACGGAAACCATGCGCGCCAAAATGGAAGAACTGACCAGTGGTTTAAATATCCCCAGTATGTAATCGCTTTTGACCGCAATGGTAAGATGGAAAGTTGGACTAACAAACAAGAAGGAGGTTCAACTTTGCTGACTTTGGGTGTCAATATCGACCATGTGGCCACAATTCGCCAAGCGCGCCGTACCGTGGAACCAGATCCCGTGGCGGCGGCAGTTTTGGCCGAAATCGGCGGCGCTGATGGCATTACCGTTCACTTGCGCGAGGATCGTCGTCATATCCAGGATCGCGATGTGCGGATTCTCCGGCAAACGGTGCGGACTCATCTGAATCTGGAAATGGCCCCGACGGAGGAAATGATCGCCATTGCTCTCGATATTAAACCCGATTATGTCACCCTTGTCCCCGAAAAGCGCGAGGAAGTGACCACGGAAGGGGGGATCGATATGCTGGGCAATTTTGACCGTTTTTGTCGGGTTGTCGAGGGCCTGCAATCGGCTAATATCCCCGTTAGTTGGTTTATTGATGCCGATTTTGCCCAAATTCAAGCGGCCGCTAATACGGGGGCGAAATTTATCGAACTCCATACCGGTCAATACGCCGAAGCACAACAGGAGAGCGATCGTCAAGCAGAATTAACAATTCTTAAAGAAGGTTGTGAATACGCTTCCTCTCTCGGTTTGCGGGTGAATGCTGGTCACGGTTTGACCTATTGGAATGTTTATGCCGTCGCCTGTTTGCCCAATATGGAAGAATTGAACATTGGTCACACAATTATCAGTCGTGCGGTTTTAGTTGGGTTAGAACGGGCTGTTAGGGAAATGAAATTGGCTATGCGTGGGCAATTGTAAAGGCTATCAGCTATCAGCTAATCTCCCGACTAGGGAACAATTACAGTGAAAAATTAAAGGAAAGATGATGACAACTTATTATTATTTGGTAGCCAGTCAAAAGTTTTTAGAAGAAGAAGCGATCGAAAAGGAAGTTTTGAAGGAAAGAATCAGGAATTATCAAGAAAAAGGTCAAGAAATTGATTTTTGGTTAATTCCCAATCCAGCTTTTTTAGATACTCCCGCTTTTGCCGATATCAAAAAGAAAACTCCCCAACCAGCAGCGGCGATTGTTTCGCTCAACCAACAGTTTATTACTTGGCTAAAATTGCGTCTAGAATACGTTATTACCGGACAGTTTGAAGCTCCTTCCGATACTATTCCCGAACCGTTAAAATAACCCTTTTGGACTGGGGCCAAAAATACAGACGAGGCAATCATCACCAGCTAACTTTGCCTTTGAGCTTGTTAATTTTTCCCTTACCGATTCCCGATACTCTATCCAAATCTTCTAGGGAAGTAAAGGGTTTTTCTTGCCGGGCTGCGATAATTTTTTCGGCTAATTTGCCACTGATACCGGGTAAAGTATCTAATTCTTCTTTTGTGGCAGTGTTTAAATTAATTAAGCGATCGTTTTTAATTGTTACAGATTGGGGGCAGTTTTTTCTATCCTGTTCGATCCGATTTTTAATAGTTTCCGGCAGTCCTAATTTAGCGGTACGGTAAAGATATTGAAATTCTCGATCGAAATGAGCGGCAACAGTGGGATTATCGATAATAACTAAAGCTTCATCGTTTTGGTGGTTAGCAGCTTTTGACCAATTATGAGAACCAGTAATCACGATTTTATCATCAATTAAACCGAATTTATGGTGTAATTTATCTCCCGGGGCTAGATCGGGAACTCCTAGGGTATTAATTGGGTTTTGCCAAGGCTGATTATCTAGTTCATAACGACATTTATTACTGAGAGCAACTCCTAATAAATCTAATCCTTCGCTATAGTATCGGAAGGCAAAACTAGGATCAATTAAAGCTTTAATTTCTATGCCTTTTTGATGTCGTTGGGCGAGAATATTAGCTAAAGGCTGTTCCGTAAAGACAAACAGGGCTAAATTCACGGATTTTTCAGCTTTATTTAAAGTTTCACCGATCAGACCATTGCTAGTAATTGCCCAAGGATAAGCGGTAGAATCGGGGGAAAATTTGACCGTCAGACTACTATTACCGATAGTAATTGTTTGCGGTTTTCTCTGGGGTTTATCTAACCCAAACTTAGGCCGATCTTCCCTTCCCCACATCAGATTAAATTCTCTTTGAAAAACTCTAGCTAGTTGGGGATTATTAATCACTAATAAGTGATTAGCATTACCGACTGTTTTGGGATTAGAAAAGTCTCCATGAATATCACTTAAGGTATAGTTAGCTGAACTGATTAAAGTAGTGTAATTATCAATAACCATGAATTTATGGTGCATTAAACCACTACCTTTGGAGCGATCTGCCCTATCATCAATTAGGGGAATACCAGCTTTTCTGAGGATAGTAATTGCATCTCTTTGGGCGATTTCTTCTGTACTTAATTTACCATCTCGAGTTAGATCAACTAAATCAAAAAGGTTTTGATAACGTTCCTGTTCTCGATCGCTTGATTGTTCTTGGTTTTTGGCTAAAATATTAATAGGTTTATTGTAAATATTTTCGAGAATAACCCTAACTTTAATTCCCTGCTGCTGACGAGCAACTAAAGCTTGAGCGATGGCAGGTAAACGTAACTCTTGCACCGCTAGATCGATCGAACTTTTGGCCGAGTTGATATTATCAATAATAACCTGTTCTAAATTATCCCCCGGGCGAGTAATTTGGCGATAGGGATCGGTATAATTTGAACCCTGGGCTTGATTATAATTAAAATAGACCTGAATATATTGATCTTGGGGCAAGGGTTGGGGACGATTTTGGATAACATTGAGAGAATGACAGCCACCCAAAAGAAAAACTGTCCCTAACAAAAACAAAAATCCTAACTGTCCCCTAGACCAGATTTTTTTTAATCTCAATCTATCCATTGCCATTTTTGCCTACATAATTATCATTACCCTAAGATTCAGGATACAGTAATCAGGAGTCAGGAGGGAATTTTTTTTACCTAATCAGGTTCTCAGTAATCGCTATGTACCAAATTGATTATAATCAATCCTGATTCTAGATTGAAGAAGATGGCTTTGTCCTTGATTGCTTAAATCGCTGACCCAAGATGTGACATCTAGTTAGGGAATTTTGTTATAATCTGGGGAACAATAGCACTGTTCTTCTAGATTTGGGTTTTACCATGACTGAACTTTTACCCCAATGCAGTAATCTGGCTGGTAATGTTAACAGTATAATTGAACTATTCAAAGGCGAATCCTCTCTCCGCAATCAACAGGATACCAGCAAGATAGAAATTGCCCTACAAAAAGCCATTTCTCCCAAATTTGAAATCGTTTTTGCCGGTGCTTTTAGTGCTGGGAAATCAATGTTAATCAATGCACTTTTAGAGCGAGAATTGCTGTATAGTGCCGAAGGACACGCAACGGGTACAGAATGTTATATTGAGTACGCAGAAGCTGATGAGGAAAGAGTGGTTTTAACCTTTCTCAGCGAAGTAGAAATTCGTACTTTAGTCGATACCGTTTGTCAAAATCTGCAATTAACCAATCCCAGTAACATTAATTCCCCGGAATACTGTAGTCAGTTAAACCAATACTGTCAAAAAATTATCGAACAGGAAGGGGGAGAAGGCAAATCCGAGCGAGCTAAACAAGCTCAGGGTTTAAAATTATTAATTGAAGGATTTACCCAAAATCGTGAGCGGATCCATACGCTGCATAATGCCACCTATTCCATGGAACAATTTCACTTTTCTAATTTAGCAGAAGCGGCAAGTTTTGCCCGTCGTGGTAGCAATAGCGCCGTCTTAAAACGTCTAGAATATTACTGTCATCATCCTCTCCTTAAAGATGGTAACGTTTTGGTAGATTTGCCCGGTATTGATGCCCCAGTCAAAAAAGATGCCGCCTTAGCCTATCGTAAAATAGAGCATCCTGATACTTCGGCAGTGGTTTGTGTTTTAAAGGCTGCTTCTGCGGGAGAATTAGCCACAGAAGAAACGGAATTACTCGAAAAAATTCGCTCTAATGCTGGTATTCGTGATCGAGTTTTTTATGTTTTTAACCGCATTGATGAAACCTGGTACTCAGCCCAACTAAAACAGCGTTTAGAAAACCTGATTCAAACGCAATTTCGTGATACTTCCCGCATTTACAAAACCAGCGGACTTTTAGGGTTTTATGGGTATCAGGTGAAAAATCAAACCAATATTAATCAGCGTTATGGTTTAGATTCTATCTTTGCCGAAAGTGTGAAAAATTTAGGAGGACAAGAAGAAACACCGCAATTTGTCAGCGAGTTTAATAACTATTGTGCCAACTCCGGTAAATTACTGGCAACTCCCTTTAAAGTTTCCATCCACGGTTATGAAACTCCTAATAAAAATTATTTCCGAGTTTTAAGCGAATGGGGAACTCCTTTACTAGAGCAGTTAATTGCTGATAGCGGTATCGAAGAATTTCGCAGGGCAATTACTCGTTATCTCACGGAGGAAAAGCGTCCGCAATTGTTTGCAACTTTAGCTGATGATTTACAATCTCTCTGCATTACTCTCAAAAATCACTATCAAGGGATTTATCGTGATTTAGAAAGTCAACCACGAGAAATTGAGGCGATGAAAGCTCTGGAGTTAAATCACCTCAATCAAGAGTTAAAGGAAGTGGGAGAGAAATTAACTAAACATATCGATGGTTATGTCAATGCTATCGTAGTTAATAGCGATGAAAACTTCGAGGAAGACTTTAAGAAACTAAAAGCGAGAATGGTATCAAGATTAGATGAGTTATTAAATACTTTTTCTGTCAGAAATGCTTACTCGCAAGCGACTTTAAACCATCCCCGCAATGCTACAGCACCTTTATTAGCAGTATTGGTAGAAGCTTTTTATTATCTGTCTAACCAGCTAGAAGATGTGTTAATTGAGGAGTCAACCAGTTTAATTAGTCGCTTCTGTCAGCGTCTTTTAGATGCGGTAAGACAAGGTGATTATTATCGGCAAATTTATCGTTTATTGGGTAACGATAGTGGCATAGAAAATCAGCTAAAACAGCTAGAAGAGCAGTTAATTCATGCCTTAGTTTCCCAAGCGAGAACAGAGTGCGATCGCTATGTAAGAGAAAATCATAATTTTTACAACGAAGGCACTTTTTCGATCTTTCAATTTCGGCAAACTGTCCAACAAACTGCCCAAGGTTATGACTGTGAAAGTATTCTTGATGCTGAACCTGCTATCCGTCAATTACTTAAGTTAGATTTTGAGCCAAAAGTATCAGCAACAATTCATAAAAACTTCCGTCAAACTATTAATAATACTTTAAAAAATCAATTGATACCAATGGCAAAAAAACAAGCCGATACTATTCTACAACAGTTCAATCAAGCTCGTTCTTATCTAGAACAAACCTTAGAACAGGAAGCGGCGGAAAAAATTGCTAATAATGCCCATAAACAAGAAGAAATTAACCAAAAAATTGATGATTATAACCAAGCGATCAACTCTCTCAATACTTGTTTAACTGCTATGGGTTTACAGAAAAATCATTTACCTGTAATTGGTGAACAAGAATTAGAGACTGTCCCAGAAGTTGTTAATTACTCCAGCGATTAATATGGGGAGTGGGAAGGTGGGAAGTGAGGGGAAACAATCCATCTGTTAAAAACCGATTTGCTGTCAAAGCAAAAAATTAATTAAAATTAAAACTCATCGGGGTATAAGCGATCGAAGTCTTGTTATTCTTGTAACTGGTGGGTTGCGAGATTTTTCTAGACTCGCAGCTTAACCCGATCAACCGATAACCGATAGAGGGGTGCAGAATGGGAGAATGGTTAGATTTTACCGATGAGGTGGTCACTGTTAATGGCAAAGGTGAGGAAATTAAACGGGAAAAAGTCACTAATCGAGGTTATAAATATTTTTTAAGCAAAAAAACCTTTTTAGAAATGATTTCTATCCCTAGCGGTCAATACCTCATCGGTGCGCCCAAAAGCGAGTTAGGCTGGAAATTGAGTCAAAGTCCCCAATCTCTGGTTAATATTCAGGCTTTTTGCCTGAGTCGCTACCCAATTACCCAACGACAATGGCGCGAGGTGGCAAAATTAGAACCAGTAAATATTGAACTTAATCCCTATCCGGCCCATTTTGAAGGTTATGATCGCCCCGTAGAACAAATTAACTGGTGGGAAGCAGTGGAATTTTGCGATCGCCTATCCCGTCTCACCGGACTGAATTATCGTTTACCCGCAGAAAAAGAATGGGAATACGCTTGTCGGGGAGGTACATCCACCCCCTTCCACTTTGGCCCGACAATTTCCACTGATTTAGCCAACTATTCCGGGGTGGACTGGGATTATGGGGGGAAAGTGTGCAGTTCTGGTCGTTATGGGGAAGGTTCACTAGGATGCGATCGCAGAGAAACCACACCAGTGGGAATGTTTGCCGTCGCTAACCCTTTCGGACTCTACGATTTGCACGGAAATGTCAGGGAATGGTGTGCAGATTACTGGCGCGATAACTACGAAGCAGCCACAATAGAAGATAGGGACAGACGACTTTTACGCGGGGGTTCCTGGAATGATGGCCCCAACAAATGTCGCTCGGCCTACCGAGTTAAATTTCTCGCTACTGCTGGA
Source organism: Microcystis aeruginosa Ma_SC_T_19800800_S464 (assembly GCA_007095785.1). Classification (GTDB taxonomy): domain Bacteria; phylum Cyanobacteriota; class Cyanobacteriia; order Cyanobacteriales; family Microcystaceae; genus Microcystis; species Microcystis aeruginosa_E. Next base: position 2,342 of record SFBL01000226.1, on the reverse strand, counting down.
CTCTATGATATCGGTTTTCGTGTGGTTAGCGATAATTCCCCTTAAATCTAAAAACCGATCACTGATTACCGGTGACAGGGAGGTGAAAAAATTGAAAATAGAACTACCCCAGCAAATAATCAGCGAATTTTGTCAGAAATGGCAGATATCTGAAATGTGTTTATTCGGATCGGTTTTGCGGGAAGATTTTCGTCCAGACAGCGATATTGATATACTGGTCAGTTTCCAAGATAGTGTTTCTTGGGGACTTCTGGAGTTTTCGAGGATGAAACGGGAATTAGAGAATTTATTGGGACGGAAAGTTGATTTGCTAACGAAAAAATCGATCGAGCAGAGTCATAATTGGATTCGTCAACGAGAGATTTTAGAGACAGCGCAAGTGATTTATGTGGCGGGATAAGGCTTTTTTACTAGATATTGTCCGAGCCGGTCAATTAGCTCAACAATTTGCCAATCAGCCAGCAAAATTTGCAGGTGTTTGTCAGACAATTTTTGAAAATGTACCGCTCATCGATCGAGAGTTAGAATTGATTTTAGAGACAATAAAGGTGATTTAACCAAATGATTGCTAACTTTGACCATAACTATCTTTCCCCGGAAGATTATTTAGCAACGGAGAGAATAGCCAAGGATAAACACGAATATATTCGCGGTCAAACCTACGCCATGGCTGGTGCAAGTAAAGCTCATGGTATTATTATTATCAACTTAGCTACGCTTTTAAAAAACCATCTGCGGGGTAGTGGTTGTCTTGCTTATACCACAGCTATGAAAGTTCGTCTAGAAATAGCTAATAGTTATTTTTATCCCGATCTTGTAGTTACTTGCGACTCGCGAGATAATCGGTCTTTCTCAGAAGATTTTATCCGTTATCCGCGCTTGGTTGTAGAAGTATTATCCCCCACTACTGCTGCCTTTGACTGGGGCGATAAATTTGCCGACTATCGTTCGATCGAAACTTTAGAAGAATACGTTCTTATCAGTCAAGAACGCATCAGTGTAGATTGTTTTCGTCGCAATGATGAAGGATTTTGGGTTCTTTATCCCTACAGCAAAGGAGCAGATATTTATCTAGCTAGTATCTATTTTCACTGTGCGATCAAATCTTTATACGAAGATCTAACAGAAATCTGTTAAAAAATCAGATCAGTTTTTTCCGTTTACTATTTACTTTTTACCTGATTAATGCTTGTCATCCTCTCCGCTATTATTCCAGTGGGTTTTATCATCCTCATCGGTGTGATAGCAGGAAAAATTCTCACTGTTGAAGTGCATTCCCTTTCCCAAATCACGGTGTATATTCTTGCTCCCGCTTTGGTGATTGATGGACTGTATCGCACCACTTTATCCGGCAGCAATATCGGTTTAATTCTCCTAGGCTTTGCTCTTATTTCACTGGTAATGGCGATTGTCGTCGAAATTATCGCCTCTTGTCTTAGTCTCGATGTTGATACCCGCAAAAGCCTCATGGCTGCCGCTGTGATGCCCAATAACGGTAATATGGGTTTACCTGTGGCTAGTTTTGCCCTGGGTGCGGCTGGACTGGAAAGAGCGATAATCTATATGATTGGCTCTAGTATTCTTTTATTTGGTATTAGTCCCGCTTATTTGCGAGGAAAAAGCTTTCTTTCCGGATTTCGCTTAGTTTTTCAATTGCCCTTAGTCTGGTCAATTTTTATCGGCATTAGCTTTCAAACTTTCTCTTTTCATCTTCCCCTGCAATTAGATAAAAGTATTAGCTATCTAGGACAAGCGGCAATTCCTTTGGCTTTAATTATCTTAGGTATCCAATTATCTCAGCAAAAATTAGCGATCGGTAAATTAGAATTATTAGCGGCCTGTTTGCGTCTTTTAGTCGCTCCTCTTTTGGCATTTGCGATCGGCAATAGTTTAGGATTAACCGGTATGGATCTAAAAATTCTTATCCTACAAAGTGCCATGCCCACCGCCGTTAATACCGTCATTTTAGTCACAGAATTCGGTGGTTCGGCCGCTTTGATGGCCCGCACAGTTGTTGTCACTACCCTTGCTAGTTTTCTGACTATTCCTTTCTTTCTTTGGTTATTAAAAGTCTATTTATAGCAGTTATCTTAATGGTGAGGTACGAAGTTTTCGTTTTGGGGAGCCAGTCGTCAGTTATCAGTTATCAGTTATCAGTTATCAGTTATCAGTTATCAGTTATCAGTTATCAGTCATCAGTTCACTGAAAAAAGCTCCCCATCTCCCCCCGCAACGCGCACGAAGTGGTCTCCCCATCTCCCCATCTCCCCATCTCCCCATCTCCCCATCTCCCCATCTCCCCATCTCCCCATCTCCCCATCTCCCCATCTCCCCATCTCCCC
>SFBL01000225.1 GCA_007095785.1 Microcystis aeruginosa Ma_SC_T_19800800_S464 | reverse complement strand
GTCATCAGACCTAAACGCTTGGGGAGATTTAAGCTCTATTTTGGTTGGTAGCAATACCTGTCAAGACAACTTGAGTCAGTGAACCAAGAATCCCTCGCTTTCAGCGACGGGAGTGTCAACGGTATTTCTCGGCAATAATTCCCGTCCTTGATAAAACTGTTTTTTCAGTTCTCCCAAGCGCCAATAAGCTGCCACCATAATAACAGTTAACGCTGTCAGCACTGTCACGGCAATGAGGGCCGATTGACCGCAAATTAGGGCTAAAAGTGGTAAAGATAGACCAAGAATAATAGCGATCGCTAATGTTAACCCCCGGAGACGATTAATATTTTTTAATGCCCCTTGACAAACAGCACAATTTTTGGTATGGGAGTGATAACGTTCGAGGAGAATCTCTTTTGATTGTCGGGGAGGAAAAGGTTGACCGGCAAAAGGATCAGCTTGGTATTGATTAACCCAATTGCGATACTCAAACACGAATAAATCCGCTTTGGTGGGGAGATAACAAGCTTGACTAAAATTCTTACTATCCCCCCGAGCTTGCAGATAACGCTCTTGATAGTAGAGAAAAATCTGATCATCTTCGAGAATAGCATTTTGATTGATGTGGGAATACCAAGTGGGGGTAAGCTTAATGAAGAATTTCGGCAGCTTAGAGTTAAATTTAAAGGGAAAACGAGCAAAGAGACGACATTCTCCCTGACGGATGGGAGTTGCATAGACCGCGGTTAAAGTCCGTCCGAACTTTTCCGAGGTGAGATCGTGGTAAATGAATCCGGGGGCGATAAAATTGCTGTATTGCTGACCTAATTGACCTTTACGCGGTCCTTCGGGCCAAATTCCCTTAAATCCCTGACGATTGGACTCGATAATTTCTAATTCCAGAGGAGCGGCATTAGCCCGATTACCGATGGTGAGATGATGGGTATAGGGAATATGACTAGAATCAATAATATTTTCCATTAAAGTGACGGCCGAGTAGGGTAGATCTCGGAAGGTATCCAAACAAATCCAAGCATCAGCATCCTCCTCCAGGGGTTCAATAATTGGAATCGCAGTCAGGGGAGCATTTTCGGGATTACCCGCATAAACGAATAATAATCCCTGACGGATAGCCGTGGGAAAAGACCGCACACAAGCGCGTCGAGAGGTGTTAGCTTGGCTATTTTCCGGTTGTTGGGGAATAAATTCACAGTTTCCCCCTCCCGAAAAAGACCAACCGTGATAGGGACATTCTAGATGTCCGCTTTCGTTAACACGACCTTCTGAGAGAGGAGCCAAGCGATGGGGACATTTATCCTCGAAAACCCGCCATTCTTGCTGATTTTTGTCCCACCAAATCACTAAATCCTCTTCTAGTAGGGTAAAGCGTTGGGGCTGCTTTTTGTCTAAATCTTTGACGTAGTAGATAGGATACCAAACTTGACGACAATCAAAGCGATCGATATCGGTTCCCCCGACGGGATAGGTAGCAGTGCTGGTCAGCATAAATTTTAAAATAAGTTAACATTTCTCCTCCAAAATCTAACAAATTTAATCGACAAAAGGGGACAGATGCCGGTATCTGCTGGGGAAACAACCACCGGCGCTATATTTGGGGTGATAATTAAAGGGTAGTCTCCCATGGATAAAGCGAGAATGGGAGAAATATCAAGATAAAACTAAGGGGAGTTTACCAGAATGTCCGGAGAAACCGTCACTTATTCCCTAGAAACTGTCTTAAAGGATATCAAAGACAGCGTTAAGGATGTTAGTCAAAAAATGGACTCTCTACAAAGGGACGTTAATCAGAAATTTGACAAGATTGATGAGCGCTTTGACAGAATCGATGAACGGTTAAATAAAGTAGAGATAGGATTAGTTACCCTCACCGAGAAAGTGGGAGGGATGGATAAACGACTCGAAAAGGTGGAAAATGAACAAGCTAAACAGATAGGATTAGTTACCCTCACCGAGAAAGTGGGAGGGATGGATAAACGACTCGAAAAGGTGGAAAATGAACAGGCTACCATGATTAAAGCTATTTCCGACTTACAGGGATTCCGCGGTCTAATTTTGCCGATCATTGTCGGTGCGCTCAGTGCTACTATTGGTGCGGTGATTACCGTAGCAGCAAAAATGTTATTGATCGGCAATAGTCCCTGATCGAGATAAGATTAATTCTCGTGGTCTAGATGGGGGAGATTTGTGAATAAACTAAGCATTCTGGTTCTGCACGGGCCGAATTTAAACCTATTGGGAAAAAGAGAGCCGAATCTCTACGGTAACGTTAATTTAGAGACGATTAACCAGTTTTTAAACGAAGAAGCTACCCGTTTAGGGGTGAATTTAACCGCGCACCAGTCCAATCAGGAAGGGCAATTAGTGGACTGGATTCAGCAAGCATGGGGTCAGCAGCACGGTATTTTGATTAATGCGGGAGCTTATACTCATACCAGTATCGCCATCCGTGACGCACTCTTAGGCACAAAAATGGCCTGTGTGGAAGTACACTTAAGCAATATTTACAAACGCGAGTCTTTCCGTCATCATTCCTACATTGCCGATATAGCCATCGGACAGATTAGCGGTTTTGGGGCCGAAAGCTATCGCCTAGGATTATGGGCCTTAGTTGATTATTTGCAAAAGGATAGAGAAGGCTAATTAGGGTTTGCTGAATAAATCTAAAAACCTTGTTAGGTAAGACTTTTAGACCTTTTGTCAATCAAAAAGTACTGGATATGGGAGTGATCGGGGGGAAATTTAGGCACTTTTTCCCTGAAAATTAGGTAATTGGCCACCTCAAAACTGGTCAAACCCCAACCCCCAACCCCCAACCCCCAACCCCCAACCCCCAACCCCCAACCCCCAACCCCCACCGAAAAACTTTTTGCCGCAAACCCTAATTAGGCAAGGGATTCTCCCACTTCTAAGAGGGGACAAAAGGGAAAATAGGGGGAAACCGTCCACCGATAGAATTTTTTGCTGCTGGTGGACTGGAGATTAAAACGCAGGGAAACAAAGGGGAAAAAGGGAGACACGGAACAATTCCAACTGAAAGCCGGCTTAGAAGTGCTATGATCGCCCTGCAAAGACCAAGCTGGGTATTGAAAAACCTCCCGGACGAGGGATTTTCCTTCATCGCTAACTTGGGCGCAGCTGCGACTAATCCCCGAAACCAAACAGAGACTATTACTGACACAATTGTCATTAGAAGCCACGATCAGGAGATCTTCCCCAGTGGTGGTTAGTTCAAAAGCGATAAAATCTCCAGCTTGCCAACGACTCAGGACTTGTCCCTGGGCATTCTGGTAGATAGCGCCGCAGTTTTCAGGATCGAGAAGACGATTACTATCGGGATCTAAGTAACCGCAAACCCTTCCCATCAGACGAGTTCCATCCTGAAACCCATACACCCAATCAAAGGTATCGATGTTAGCGGCTCCTTGATTGCTTTTGTTGACCAATAGTAATCGATCGCTGACCACGGTTATTAATTCTCAATAAAACTAAGCTCCCTTTAATAACAAAGGTATCACTAAATACAAATTCCCCAAGGAAAAGATTTATTAATCTTAACTTGTCGGCCCCGGGGGAGAGTGAACTGGTCAACTTAAATCAAGGCCAAAACCTGCTATCTTATGGGGAGACAAAAATTATCTAGATCTTGTTTTAGCGAGTGGTAGTAAGGGCATGGCGTACAAGCGGGTATTATTAAAACTGAGTGGGGAGGCCCTGATGGGCAATCTCGGCTATGGGATCGACCCGATGGTGGTTTCCGCTATCGCTCAGGAAATCTCCGAAGTGGTTGACCAAGGCATCCAATTGGCGATCGTGGTCGGTGGGGGCAATATTTTTCGCGGGGTGAAAGCCGCCTCGGCCGGCATGGATCGGGCTACGGCCGATTATATTGGTATGATAGCAACAGTCATGAACGCTATGACCTTGCAGGATGCCCTAGAACGAGCGCAAGTACCGACTAGGGTATTAACAGCGATTGCGATGCAGGAATTAGCCGAACCCTACATCCGCCGGCGGGCAATCCGTCATCTGGAAAAAGGTCGGGTGGTGGTTTTTGGTGCGGGATCGGGTAATCCTTTCTTTACCACCGATACCACGGCAGCCCTGCGCGCTGCCGAAATCGATGCGGAAGTGGTGTTTAAAGCGACGAAAGTGGATGGAGTTTATGATTCCGATCCCTCTCACAATCCTAACGCACGACGCTTTCAAAGTCTCACCTACGGTCATGTGCTGACCCATGATCTGCGGGTGATGGACGGAACTGCGATCGCTCTGTGCAAGGAAAATAATATCCCGATAGTCGTTTTCGATCTGTCGGTAGCAGGTAATATTGTTCGCGCTGTCAAAGGTGAACCCGTTGGAACATTGGTAGGAGGATTCTGTGAAGTTAGCTGAAGTTCAAGACCATATGCAGAAAACCGTCGAATCAACCCAAAGAGCTTTTAATACGATTCGTACCGGCCGCGCAAATGCTTCTCTTTTAGATCGGATCGTGGTGGAGTATTATGGGATGGAAACTCCCCTCAAGTCCCTAGCGACCATTAGCACTCCCGACGCAACCACGATCGCCATTCAACCCTTTGATCGTACCAGTATGGGGGCGATCGAAAAGGCGATTTCTCTCTCGGACGTGGGTTTAACTCCCAGTAATGACGGTCAGACCATTCGTTTAAATATCCCTCCCCTCACCAGCGATCGCCGCAAGGAATTGGTCAAATTGGCGGCGAAATTGGCCGAAGAAGGAAAGGTCGCGATCCGCAATATTCGCCGGGATGCGATCGATGCTATCCGTAAACAGGAGAAAAGTCACGAAATTTCTGAGGATGAATCCAGGGATTTACAGGATCAAGTCCAGAAATCTACCGATAAATTTATCGCCAAAATCGAGGATTTATTAACGACAAAAGAAAAGGATATCATGACCGTTTAAGTTTTTTTCTCCTAAGGGATAGAACAGGCTTTTTGTCTGTTCTATCTGGCTTTTTGTCCCTATTTAGGGTTTGCTGAATAAATCTAGATTGGGGGGAAAATTCAGGGACTTTTTCCCTGAAAATTAGGTAATTGACCACCTGAAAATGGGTAAAACCCCACACCCCAACCCCCAACCCCCACCGAAAAACTTTTTCAGCAGACCCTATTTAAATCACTGCTGGAATGGCATGGGTTAATTTCCATTGTCTGCTCTAAGGTCGATTTGGGGTGCATCTCATTTTTGTAAATCTACCAAGTTGGGATTTTTAAAGGGAAACTTTCCGATAAAATCGGGCCTTACTTGCGATTTGATCACTCAATCCCAGCTTTTGGGGGGTTCTACCCCCCAAACCCCGGAGCGCATTAGCTTTTCGGTGGGATGCTTACACGCAGTTGTTCATATATTTGTACCAATTTCAGAGTCACTGATAATTGCTGATTGTCGATATTTCTGCAAATGTGAGATGCACCCCCTATCCCTACATCAAGAATAGACCCTTTTTCTACTGCCCTTAGATTGTTTGGTCATCCCTTTAAGGTTTAATTTCTCCGTAGCAATGAGGCTATTACAGCGAACTATCTCTACTGCTACTTGATGATGCCAATTTTGTCTTTGTCTAGCTACCTTGCTTTGAATTTTCCCAACTGCCCTAGCCGATTTTCTAGATCTTCTAGATGCTTTAACTCTCTTTTTGGGGTTGCGCTTGCGTCTAGATTTTTTGGCAATCTTTTTAATCTTTTCCTGAGCAGATTTAAGAAATCTGGGATTCTCGATTACATGGCCATTACTATCAGCTATGGCGTGCAAAACTCCAAAGTCTAAACCGATAGGGGAGCCATCGGTTTGTTGTCGAGTAGGAGTACATTCGACTGTGATTGAGGCTTACCATTTTCCCTGTTTGAACATAATTGTACAGGTCTTGGGGATTCCCCAATCTCTTGCTTTTCCTCGGATTTTAATCTTATCTAAGTTAGACAGAGTTAAAAAACCATGATGACCAGAAGAATCAATTGACCAACCAGCACCATCAGGATAAGTCCAACGCGGATTCGTTCAAATGTAGCGAAAAGAGGAAAGGTTAAAGGGAAAATTATCTTCTCCCCCTTTCTCCCTTCCCCCTTGCCCGACTTCTGCAAGAAGTCTAATTTTTCACCCCCTCCTTGTCGTCTTGTTATTTAACAAACAACATTTCTTGATAGGTAGGTAGAGGCCAGAAATTGTCGGCCACTTCCCCTTCCAGTGTGTCAGCATATTCGCGCACCTGATCCATCAAGGGACGGATCGTTTGAGCAGAATACTGCATATGTTCCTCGATCGAGTCAAAATCGTCTTTAGCCATGGCCGCACTCAGTTTGCTAACGCCATCCATCAGTAATTTAATTAAATTCGAGACGGTTTGGGCCCTTTCCTTATCCATCTCGATGCCGATCGCCGCCGCATTAGCGATCGCCAAAGACAATTCCGACAAGTAGCGAACGGCAGCGGGATAAATAATCGTTTTAGCCATACTTACCACCAGTTTCGCCTCCACCTCGATGGCCAGTAAATACTGTTCTGCATAGACATCGAAACGACTTTCCAGTTCAACGGGGGTAAGCACACCCATGCGGGCAAACAGTTCTTCGATATAATCAGCCTTCAGCACGGGTAAAGCATCGGCAGTGGTGCGGAGATTAGCCAAACCGCGCTCTTCTACCGCCATTTTGTGCCATTCTGGGGAATATCCGTTACCTCCGAAGATCACATTTCTGTGTTTGTCCATGATCTCCTTGAGAACACCCTGGGCAGCAGTCTTGAGGTCTTCCCCTGCTTTCATCCGGCTTTCTAAGTTATCCGCCACCCAAGTCAGGGAATCCGCTAGAATCGTGTTCATCGCCACCAGCGGCCCAGAAACTGACTGATTAGAACCCACGGCGCGGAATTCAAAGCGATTGCCCGTAAAAGCAAAAGGAGAGGTACGATTGCGATCACCAGGATCCTTGGGGAATACCGGCAGGGTATCGACACCCAGATCCATCAACCCCGGGGCATCAGAACCCTCAATTTGTCCTTGGCTAATTTGGTCGAATACCTTTTCTAACTGGCTGCCCAAATATACCGAAATAATGGCGGGGGGGGCTTCATTTGCCCCCAAACGGTGATCATTGCTGGCGGTAGCCACCACTGCGCGTAAAAGCGGCCCGTACTTGTGAACGCCACGAATAACCGCCCCACAGAATAACAAAAACTGCATATTAGCGTGGGGAGTATCGCCCGGATCCAACAGATTGCCCTGGGTAGCGTTGCCGACGGACCAGTTAACGTGTTTTCCCGAACCATTAATTCCCGCAAAGGGTTTTTCGTGCAGTAGGCAAACAAAACCGTGTTTTTTAGCCGTACTTTTCAGCAAGGTCATAATTAACTGCTGATGGTCACTGGCCACGTTGGCCGCCTCGAAAAAGGGGGCAATCTCGAACTGTCCGGGGGCGACTTCATTATGGCGGGTTTTAGCCGGAATGCCGAGGCGATACATTCTTTCCTCGACTTCCTGCATAAACACCTGAACCCGTTCGGGAATCGCGCCAAAATAATGATCGTCGAACTGTTGACCCTTGGCGGCGGGTTTACCAAATAGGGTGCGACCGGTGAGCAGTAAATCGGGGCGACTATGGGCAAAATGAGCATCTACGAGGAAATATTCCTGTTCAGCACCGCAGCTGGAGTTAACGGGGGCGACTTCTGTATGTCCTAAGAGCTTCAGCACCCTGGTGGCGGCTTTACTCATCGATGAAATCGAGCGTAAAAGCGGCGTTTTTTTGTCGAGGGCCTCTCCTGTCCAAGAGATGAACACCGTGGGGATACACAGGGTTACACCATTATCCGTCTCCATGACGTAGGCTGGACTGGTGACATCCCAAGCGGTGTAACCCCGCGCTTCAAAGGTGGAGCGAAGTCCGCCGTTAGGAAAGGAGGAGCCGTCCGGTTCACCCTGTACTAAGACTTTGCCCGTAAATTCTGTGATCACCGAACCGTCGCTCTGCACGGAGATAAAACCATCATGTTTTTCGGCGGTGGCGTTAGTCATCGGATAGAAGACGTGAGCATAGTACAGCGCCCCTTTGGACGTGGCCCAATCTTTCATCGCAGCCGCTACCGCACCGGCGATGGAAACGTCTAATTTTCCCCCGGTTAAAATCGTGTTTTTGACCGATTTGAATACGTCTTTGGGGAGACTGGCCTGCATTTTGCTCAGGGTAAAAACATCGGTTGCCCACAGGGCCTCTAAACGTTGCGGAATTTTGCTCGGTAGGGGTTTACGATCCGTTACTTGAGAGATAGCTTGAACACGCGTTCCATAACTCATAAGTATTTTTCCTATTGTGTTGTGTCGTGGATGAATGGTTACTTTACTTAGGCGATGACAAGTTTCCTCCTAACTTTGATGTTGAATTTCGGTCAGAGGCTATTCTCCGCTTAATAATTTCGATCCCACGGCACAAGCTTCTGTGCGGTTTTTATCTGCTTGCGCCCGCCTCTTTCCCGATCAATTAGCAACACCAGCCTTCATCTTAAGAACAGATAATCCAGATCTTTGTATCAAACATTACAAATATCCCAAACCCGATCTTCCCCAAGCGATCGCACCTCACTCCCTCTTGACCCATGCAGGGGAACTGAGAAAACGGGTTTCTTTGAGAAACCCGTTTTCTGGAGATAAAACTCTATACATCTATGCAATCGATAAAAAAGCGATACTTGACAAAATCGGGGGGGGGGTAGAATCCTGGGGGAATTTATCCAAAATTGTTCATGAATTCTACAACTACCTTCAAATCTCTCTCTCTCTCTGGTGTTGTCCTCGCTGGCACAGTTAGCGCGATCGCTGGAATGACTGTCCTCCCCGCCAGCGCCGTCACCTTTACTGGAACTGGTACTGCTTTCATCATCCCCGACAACAACGCCACAGGTGCTTCCAGCACTATTACCGTTCCCACCAGTTCCAACTTCTCGATCACCAACATCACCGTCACCCTCAATAACCTGATCCACAGCCGGATCGGCGATCTGATTGCCACCCTCACTCACGTCGATACCGCGACGACGGTGAGCCTGTTCAACCGGATCGGTCGCGTTGGCTCTGGGCCTGGCGATGACAGCAACTTCGCCGGGGGCAACAACTACAGCTTTAATGATGCCTTTACTGGCGACCTCTGGGCGGTGGCGGCTTCAGGGGGTGATGCTTTTGTCATCCCCGGCGGCGACTACTTCCCCACCGGTGCGAACAGCGGCACTGCGGTTCCCATGCTGGCTTCTTTGGGTGGCCAACTATCCAGCGGCACTTGGCGGCTGACGATTTCGGATAATGCTATGTTCTCTGGTGGCTCTCTCGGTAATGGTTGGACTCTGAACTTGCAGGGTACTCCGATTCCTGAGCCAAGTTCGGGCTTGGGTTTACTGGCATTGGGCTTGTTGGGTGCGGGAGCGGCACTCAAGCGCCATTTGAATTAGAAATATTAGTAGGATTGGTTGCTAACTCATCCTAAGCGGGGTAGGTGTCTTGCCTGCCCTGTTTTTGTTTGGGGGTTGCCAACTCGCGCTAGATTAGATTCAGGCAACTGTATCGATCTCCATAACTTTTTTAATCATGAGTCAATCTGCTGCTGCAATCAATACTAAACTAATTGATTCTCTTGCTCAAATTATCCTTTCCTTAACTGACGAAGAACAACAGCTTCTGCTACAAAAAATCCAGCATCCAGCCTTATCTGATGTCGATTTTCATCAAGGTTTTCCCTTTGATGTTCAAATTCCTAATACAGAAACGCTCGCCGCCATTGAAGAAGTAGAAAAACATCCTGAGCGTCTTAAGCGTTATAGTAGCGTCGGGCAGATGTTCGAGGATTGGAACAAGGATACAGGGGAATGTTAACGCCACAGGAAAGCACCCGCTTTCGACGCGATTTGAGGCGGATGAAAAAACGGGGTAAAGACTTGGAAAAGTTAAAAACTGTAGTGGAACTCCTGGTGCAAGAACAAATACTACCAGAGCGATACCGAGATCATAATCTCGTTGGAGATTGGTCGGGTTATGGTGAGTGCCATATCGAGCCGGATTGGTTGTTACTCTACAAGATTGAGCGAGATGATGAAAGCTTAACACTCGTTCGGACTGGGACTCATTCCGTCTGTTTAAATAGTCTTCTTAACCATTCCCTTAGAAAACGGGTTTCTCAAAGAAACCCGTTTTCTGGACTGTCAATCTCTTGTGTCGATTAATTCGGGGACAAGTTCGGGAATAAAACCTGGTTCGGCTAAAGAACCAGTAACATGATGTTCAAAGACTTCTGCGGGGGGAAAAGTTTTCTTGACTTCCTGAGATTGCGGATCCGTAGAAGGTAGCCATTTAATTAGGGGTAAAGGTAGGAGAGTGGAGAGATTAGTAATCACTACCAATAACCAAAGGTTATCAAAATTAGTTTCGGTGACTCCCAACCAATGGGTTAATAAAGCGCCGATTTCTTGGGAAACTAATCCCGACATATTCCAGATAGACATTAATAAAGCGAATAGAGATGCTTCAATGCCCACGGGACAAAGACGGGCCGATAAAATTAAGACGGGTAAAAAGGCAATTTGTCCCATGACGGTGAGGATGAGACTATCCCCCAAACTAAACCAATGATCGTCAATACCGAGCGCTCGATTAGTATGGGTAACTAAGAGTAGGGTAGTCATTCCTAAAAGCGCAGAAATCACCGTACTCCAACCCAAAATTAAACGAAAGGAAATCGCTTTTAAAAACCTTTGATATACCCAGATGCCCAGGATCGAGGCTAAACTGGTGACTAAGCGCACTCGTCCTAAAAATTCCGGTTCAAATCCTAACTCGTTGGTGGTGAAGTAAAAAAAGGCAGAATCGGCGCTAGGAGTAGCCTGCCAGAGAAAAATAAAGGCAGTGGGTAATAAAATTGATTTTTGTCTAATTGCTGACCATAATTGCCCGATTTGCTCCTTGACTTTCGGCGTGGATTGTGGATAATCACTATTATTCTTGATTTTTTCCTCTGTAATTAAAAACGCCATGGCTGAGGCAATCAGGGGAAAAATAGCCGTGAGAGCGAAGACAGGACGAGTGCCGAGGTGTGCCAGTAACCAACCCCCCAGATAAGCCGTAATTAAGCCGCCTAGCGCCGATATTCCCCAAGTTAAGGACTGTAGAGAACCAGATTGAGTTAAGGACTCTTTGCGCGCTCTTTCTACCACCAAAGAATCGACGATGACATCACTAATGGTGACAGAAAGGGAACCAAGCAGGATCGCCGCCGTCGCTTGCCAAGCATTCTCCACCACAGTGGCTAGGGCCAACCAAGCTAAAACCCCGAGAATTCCCGATAAAATGAGGTAGGGCCGACGACGATAGCCGAAAATAGGCAAACCATCCGAAAGAAAGCCAAAAGCTGGTTTAATCACCCAAGGAATCGCCGCCACTCCGATTAATGCCCCCATCTGGGAGGGACTCAAGGCCAAATCGTCTTTTAAAAAGAAGCTAACCGCTAATCGGGAGAGTCCGAGAATGCCCTGCACGAAATAAACCCCTAAAATGCCAATTAATTCAGGATTAGGGTCATTTCCGAACAAGATACTCTCTTTAAGGAATTTTTTCCCGCGATCGATGCCAAGGCGATTAATAAGCATGAAGTTTCATAAATATTTGTTACTGTCTCTATGATAATTGATCGCTCGATCGGTGCGTTAGCTGTTAGGGTTTGGCTGTTGAGCTTTAGGTGTTGGGAGTTTAGTTGAATTTCCCCATAAAAGGCTTATTGTCCTGTTATGGGGAAAGTTTTTTGCGATCGCTCCGTTAACATATAGAAAGATTTTTAAAAAAATGTGTATTTGGTGTGATATAGGGAAACTTTCCGTATAATCCATAGTTAGACCATCTAGATCAAATTGCGATTTAAGGTGTCCAAAATGACAAAACCTAGAATTCTCACTTTAATACTCAGTATCTTCTCAGTCATTCAGATATTAGATATCCCAAACTATCAGCAAGTACAAGCACAGTTGATTTCTCAGAGAGGCGTTACAACTTTCTCCTCAGAACGTAGTGATTCGGGAACGGGCATTAATCAAAGGTGTAGATATTTTTTCTATGATGGGGGCGATTTTAAACAGACCTGTTCTTCATTTATAAACAGTGGATACACGACACCTAGAACGAGAACATCGAGTGCTTCTGGTTACTGGGAAAGCGATGGCTCAAGAGTTCGTGTGATTATAGTTAGTCCTGAGAATTTATCAGGCCAGATTATCTATCAAGAAGGTCGAGGTGGAGAGTTGATAAGTCCTAGCGGGATTCGACTTCGCCCTGACTAATTATTGTGGCTTTTCGTTACTTGTTATGGTTGGATAGGGGGGCATAAATCGACTAAATCCTTATCTGGCAAGAGATTTAATTGATTAGCTGTAGGGTGCGTTCCCTAAGGTCAGTCCTACCACTGCACCGATCGATTTTGGGGAACGCACCTTGCTCATGTATTCCCGCCAGTAAACAGAGCCTGGTTTAACAATTTCTGGCACAAGAATAGATTGCTTACCGACACTTTCAGACACTGACCACTGTAGCTTGTCCTTTAGCCACGGTAATCGGAACAGGTGCTTTTGAATTAGCAAAAGATAGCCTCACAGCTTCCGAGCAACTTTGGCTCTTCTAGAGTAGTTATGATATATTAGTAGAAAATAATCCACGCAAGCCTTGCCAAGCAAGGCTCACCAGAATTAAAAAAAGCAATTTTAATAAAAAAAGCTTTTTGCTTTGTTGGATTCCAGGCTATTTAAGGGGTTAGGTTCATTTAAACTACTAATTTGCTATAACCAGTCTGGGAGAGCCAAAAAAATTCAGGAAAGATGACTGCTCAATCTCTGTGGAAACCCCAAAAAGTTCACTGTGGGGTTACAAACTATTGAAATTTCAAGTATTTATAACCCCACACCTAGAGCCAAAAAAGACAGGCATTGAGCCTGTCTAAAAAACCAAACAAATTACCTATCAGTTGGCCACAAATAGGGAGTTTTTTGCGTCAAATTTCCAAGCAATACCATCGGGATCTCTGATGCGACTCCAATCGGCAAATTCTGCTTCCGATTTATTTTTCTTGTTTCTACCCAAAACGGCCGGGGTAACTCCTAAACGTTTAGCCAAATCCGCCAAAATCATCGATGAGATGGTTTCAGATACAGTGGTTAGAGATTCTTCCTTAACTTCTGATTCTGATTGGGATAAAGAACTGGCAGAACTGTTTAAACTAGGATTAATTATCTCCTCTGGTTCTTGAATTACCGTTTCTTGAACAGAGATAGCTGCGGTATTTTCTTCCTCTTTTTCCTCAAATAATTTACCTAAATTA
Source organism: Microcystis aeruginosa Ma_SC_T_19800800_S464 (assembly GCA_007095785.1). Classification (GTDB taxonomy): domain Bacteria; phylum Cyanobacteriota; class Cyanobacteriia; order Cyanobacteriales; family Microcystaceae; genus Microcystis; species Microcystis aeruginosa_E. The sequence goes on along the minus strand of SFBL01000225.1, from coordinate 42,578 downwards.
GTCAGAGGTTGGGAGGAAGAAATAACAGGAACCTCCGGGACAGAATTTTCGCTCTTTTCGGCGACAATCAGGGGGGATTTAGCCTCCTGGGATTGCTCTAAATTGGTCAGAGGTGATCTCGAGGCAGTAATCGCAGGAACTTGTTTTTCCCCTATTTCTTCTAAAGAGGGGTCACTCTCATCAAAAATACTACCCAAGGTACTGGCGGTGATAAAGTAATAGGCCATACCCTTATCGCCTACAGCTTTTTTTTGCGCTCCAAATTCCTCAGCTTTTCTGTCTAAAAATTGTCTGGCTAATTTGGCCGTGAGATTGGCTTTTGCCGATAGGTCAATCGGGGTGAGACAACCTTGATTGTCCTGTAAAAGTTGATTGAAATAGGGGTTAATCACCGTCGATAATTTTGACCAGCGATAGTCTTGCCACACCTTGACTGCCAGAGTTAAGAGGAAGACAAGTAGGATCAATGGCCAAGCGGTAAAAACAAGGATGATTAGCACCGCTAGGGGAATGATGAGGACGAGAAACCCCGCCGTTTGACGATCGATAATTTTTCCAGTCATAATTTCATAAGCTGCCACAATTAAAATTCTTAATGGCTAGTTTGACTATCTCCTGCCATAAGTGTATATGACCAGTTTAGGCTTTATTGGTCACGCCGGTTAGTTCTAGTCGTTCAAACATGGCAAATCTTGCTTTCAGGGCCAGAGAATCATCAAGTTTTGTTAAAAAAATCGGTTTTTGATACTTTTGTTCTAAAGCTTTTGTGATTAACCAATCGGCTAAAAAGGGATTTTTGGGTAGTAGGGGACCGTGAGCATAGGTAGCGATCGCATTGTGGTAAAATGCTCCTTCATAACCGTCCTCTCCGTTATTTCCGTAACCGGTAATCACCTTTCCCAAGGGAGAAACGGTCTGTAAATAGGTACGACCCCCGTGATTTTCAAAGCCAATTACTAGCGGTTTTTCCCCAGTCATAGCTTTTATTTCCTCCCCTAAGGGAGAGGCCGTAATTTCAAAAACCACGTTACCGATACAGCGTTTTGCATTGGGGCCGGGATGTTTACTTACTAGGTCTAATAATCCTAATCCTTCGATTCTTTGACCGAAAGCTGGTTCATAATAATGGCCTAATAATTGTGGGGAACCACAGGTAAAAACCCCCGGTATTCCTGCCGATAATTGTTCTTTCATCGCCGCTGCTTTTCTACCCTGTAAATCGCGCATAACGATCTCCTGTTGCCGATCCTGCGCTCCACCCCCAACAATTATATCTACTTGATAAAATGTCTCGGCTTCTGTTTGAGCATCTAGGGGAATAATTGTCACAGCAATATCACGCCATTGACATCTTCTTTGGATAGTAATAACATTACCTCGATCGCCGTAGGTACTCATTAATGTCGGATATAACCAGCCGATTTTTAGTTCTAGTTCTTGCATAATTTTTTCGGGGATTAGGGGATGGGGGATAGGGGATGGGAGATGGGGGATAGGGGATAGGGGATAGGGGATGGGGGATAGGGGGAATGGGGGAATGGGGCAATGGGGAATTTCAACTAAAACCCTAAAACCCTAACACCCCAACAACTAAAACCCTAACAACCCAAAACCTAAGACTAATCTTTACTCTTTTCTAATTTCTACAAAATCTTTCGACCCGTGAGAATCTCTCGTACTTCTAACATAGCAGAATAGGTAGGTAAAATATGTAAAGTTTCCTCATTTTTGGTGTTATTAATCGCAATTTGGATCGCTTTTTTTAGATCGGATTCAACAATTAAATTAACTGGAGAAGCAAGACTATCCTGACTATATTGTAAGCGCAAAGCCATGTCATAAAGTCGATCGCCTGTCACCACTAAAGTTGTTCCCAAACGGGTTAATTTTTCCGTATCCACATCCCAAATCCAAGAAACATCCGTACCGTCGGGGATGCGATCATTGAGAACCAAGAGAGTAGTAGAAGACTTTTCTTTCTGTAAAATATCAGCCACTGCGCGAATTGTTTCATTCATACCCACGGGATTTTTAGACAGTAAAATTCTAACTTTTTTACCCTCAATTTCTAATTCTTCCGCTCGACCAAAAGCCGCTTTAAAACCCTGTACTGTCTCAAAAATTTCTCGATCTTTAATCCCCAATTCCTGGGCTACTAAACCCGCCGCTAAAGTATTATATTTATTATAAACACCGATTAAAATCTGTGGCCAATCGTGACTATGAAAAGCAGGACTACTCTTTTTAAAGCCGCAACTAGGACAACTAAAATCCCCTAAATGGGAGAGATAAACTCCGCGATAATCCAAAGAAGCGCCACATTTAGGACAGTAAATAGAATCGACAGCGTGGGGAATTTCTTCTAGATATAATTCTGGCTCACTTAAGCCAAAATATACAACTCTTTGGGGCAGTTGTTGACCCAAATGGGAAAGAGTCGGATCATCAGCATTGAGAATCACTAAAGTATTGGTGGGTAGGGGAGATATGGCTCCTTGCCAACGGCGACTAATTGTATCTACTTCCCCATAGCGATCGAGTTGATCGCGAAACAAATTGAGAGCTAAAATAGCGCGAGGACGACAATCTTTTAAAACCAAAGGGAGAATATTTTCATCCACTTCTAAAATGGCATAATCAGCCTTTAAAGTGCCGAATAAATTGGCATCGGCTAATAAAGCAGTGATTAAACCATTAATTAAATTCGCCCCAGTGGTATTATGGGTGACTTTTGCCCCTTGACGCTCTAGAATAGTTCTTAGGAGTAGGGAAGTGGTAGTTTTTCCATTCGTGCCAACCACCAAGATTACCCCCCGTCGCACTTGCCCACAAAGTAGCGGTAACAAACGGGGATGGAGACGACGGGCAATTTCCCCCGGCAAGACGCTGGCAGCCCCTAAACGGAGTCCTTTAACCACAGCAGTAACGGTTTTAGCCACCGCTACGGCTATCCCTAAACGGATGCGATCAAACAATTGCATGAACTGAGATTCTCATAACTGTTTCGTGATTTTACCGCTAAAAGAAGACCCGTAAACGGGGTAAGTTCCCATTGATTCTTTCCTACCGACAAAAAAGACAGCCTATAATATAGGTAAGTTTGGGGCCGATTCTACCGCACACGACATTTTAGGGCTAGAGCTTATGGGTTTATTGACAAGATTGGGGATTTCACTGGGATTACTCGCCCTAGGTGGTACTGTGGGTGTGCTAGGAAATCAGTATTTAAGCAGAAAAGCACCCCTAGAGGTAAATAAACCGCCGGCAATCCTCCCCGCTTCCCTCTCTCTCCCTGTTATTCCCCAAACCGACGGTAATGTTAATTTTATCGCCCAGGCCGTGCAGAAAGTTGGGCCGGCGGTGGTGCGGATTGACTCGGCCCGGGAAGTGGCCGACCAAATTCCCGAAGAATTTAAACAGCCCTTTTTTCGGCGCTTTTTTGGTAATGAAGTGCCGATTCCCAAGGAGCATTTGGAACGAGGAACCGGTTCTGGGTTTATAATTAGTACAGAAGGACTACTTTTGACTAATGCCCATGTGGTGGAAGGGACAACCCAAGTAAAAGTGACTCTGAAAAACGGTCAAACCTATCAGGGTAAAGTCCTAGGGGTTGACAATATGACCGATGTGGCCCTGGTGAAAATTGAGGCGGAAAATTTACCGACGGTGACTTTTGGCAAGGCCGAAACTTTAATACCAGGAGAGTGGGCGATCGCTATTGGCAATCCCCTAGGCTTAGATAATACGGTTACGGTGGGCATTATTAGTGCCTTGGGCCGGACTAGCAGCGAAGTGGGGGTTCCCGATAAACGAGTTCGTTTTATTCAAACCGATGCCGCTATTAACCCCGGCAATTCCGGCGGCCCGTTGCTGAACGCCAAGGGGGAAGTTATCGGTATTAATACGGCAATTCGGGCCGATGCTCAGGGTTTAGGGTTTGCTATTCCCATCGAAACCGCCCAAAAAGTGGCGGGACAGCTATCTAGTAAGGGTAAAGCGGAACATCCCTACATCGGTATCCACATGGTGACGCTAACCCCAGAATTACGGCAGCAATTGAATGAAACTAAAGAATTAAACTTTAATATTGACCAAAATGAGGGGGTAATCGTCCTGCGAGTGGTGGAAAATTCCCCCGCTCAAAAAGCCGGAATGCAAGCGGGTGATATCATCGAAACTGTGGCAGGAAACCCCGTTAAAACCGCTTCCGATGTGCAGCAAGGTGTAGAAACCAGTGCGATCGGTGGTAATCTGGAAATCGAGATTAACCGCAGGGGTAAACAACAAACTCTCACCGTTCAACCGGGGGTTTTTCCTAGCAAAACTAGCGAGTGAACTACTTTCAACCGGTCAAGGGGCGACTCCTTACCCTAAACTGGGAGGAGAGAAAATAGCAGCGGAGCGATCGAAATTGAGGCAGCGGTTACAATTAAAATTATCAATTGGGCGCGGGGCTGCCCTTCTAATCGGTTTGCTGGGATTAACGGCCTGTCAACCCCCCGATCCGCCGAAAATTTCGCCAACAGAATCGCCTAAAATCGAGGAAACTGGCCGGTTAATTCTCAATAATGCCACCTTAGAACAGGCTAACCCCTCGGGACAACCCCTCTGGAAAATTCAAGTCAAAAAAGCTACCTACACCCAAGACCAAAAAATTGCCCGTCTGGAAAATATCAAAGGTAATATCTATCAAGATGGGAAAGTAGTTTTACAGGTTAGTGCTGACCGCGGTGAAGTTTACAAGGAAGGCCAGGAAATTCTCCTCAAAGATAATATTGTGGCTGTGGATCCCCGCAATAAGGCCATTATTAACGCGCCTGAATTGCGTTGGCTACCCAAGGAAGGTATTTTAATCTCCCCCAAAGGGATCAAAGGTAGTCATCTACAACTAGAAGCCAAGGCGCGCCAAGGACGCTACGACACGCGCCAAGAAAAACTAGAATTACAAGGTCAAGTGGTGGCTACCGCCAAGGAATCCCGTGTTGTCCTGCAAACCGAGCGCCTGTACTGGGAAATTCCGCAACAGGTCATTAGTACCGATCAAAAAGTCGCTTTTGATCGCTATATTAGTAAAACTATTATCGATCGCCTTACTGCTATCGGTGGTCGTTGGGAAAGAAAAAATAATCAGGTTATCCTGCAAGAAAACCTCGAATATCGCTCTTTAGAACCACCTTTACAGATTTCTGGTTCTCAGGCAATTTGGAACTATCAAAATCGTACCCTAACTTCCGATCGCCCCACGGAAATTTTTCAATATCAAGATCAAATCACTATTACCGGTAATCGTGTGGTGGTGGAATTAGGCAATCGTATCGCTTATCTCAAGGATGGGGTTAAGGGGATTAATCAGAAAACTGGAGCGCAATTGTATAGTCAGATCTTAACTTGGAAAATGTCGGAAAAAATTGTCGAGGCCGAGGGGAATATTATCTATAAACAACAGGAACCAAAATTTAATCTTACCGGCGATAAAGCGATCGGCACTTTAGAAGATAATAACATTGTTGTTACCAGTAGCTCCCCCGATCGAGTTGTCACCGAGATTTATCCCCGTTAACAGGGAAAATTAGCCAAAAAAAACTCTCCCCAGAAAAGGGAGAGAGGGGGGGTAAATATTTAAAAGCTTACCATTTGAGCAGATTAAACTGTTCCATATCGATCGTGTCGCGGTTACGATAGATAGTCAGGATAATCGCTAAACCCACGGCTGCTTCGGCTGCCGCTACGGTAATCACGAAAATAGTAAAAATTTGGCCTCGGATATTAGCGGGGTCAAGATAGTTGGAAAAACCCATTAGGTTAATGTTAACAGAATTGAGCATCAATTCGATCGACATTAAAACCCGGACGGCATTGCGACTGGTGACTAAACCATAAATTCCGATACAAAATAAAGCCGCCGCTAATAACAAATAATACTCTAACTGAATCTGCATGATACCTCTTTCTTTTGTCTTATTTAGGGGCGGTTAATTCTCTAGGTCGTTCGGGTAATGTTAAAGCTGTGGCCGTAGGTTCTTCAGCTTTTAGGGTGGGGATAAGGTCACGACGAGCTAAAATAATTGCTCCGACCATGGCCATTAATAATAGCACGGAAGCTAATTCAAAGGGTAGCAAGAAATCACTAAAGAAATGCTTACCGATTGCTACTAAAGTATTAGTCACTACGGCGGGAGAAGTGCTAGAAATTGACCAAGGTGTGATTAAAACCATGGTCGATAACAGCACAAATAAACCCACACAAACTAAAGCAGTAGATGCCTGACGAATCCAACGTTTAGGAATATCAGAAAAGTCCTCTTGCTTGTTAACAAGCATAATAGCAAAGAGAATTAAAACGTTAATCGCGCCCACATAAATTAGAATTTGTGCCGCCGCTACAAAGTCAGCATTTAGTAAGAGATATAAACCCGAAATGCTGATAAAAACACCACCCAATAAAAAGGCGGAATAAACGATATTAGATAATAGTACCACGCCTAAAGCAGTCCCAATTACCAGGGCTGCTAAAATGCCAAAAGATACTATTTGAACGCCCTCGGCTAAATTCACAGTAGTTTCATCTCCTTTTATGTTTGAGAGTTATTAATTATTAGTTATCAGTCAGGGATTAGGTGATGGAGTGGTCACTGCGTGCGCGTTGCGGGGGGGATTGGGGAGAAAAAGCTGTCTCGGAGTCTCCTAACTGCTAATTAATCAGTGATTTCTTCGGGACGTTTACCGGCGCGTTGACTACCGGCGGGTAAATCGTGGGGTTCGATGACACCTTTAGGTAGATAACCTAATTCCCTCAGAGGTGTCACCATCGGGTCTTGGGTGACTTTGTAGGGTAAACGGCCTAGGGCGACGTTATCATAGTTTAATTCATGACGATCATAGGTCGCTAGTTCGTATTCTTCGGTCATCGATAGGCAATTAGTCGGACAGTATTCCACACAATTACCGCAGAAAATACAGACCCCAAAATCGATACTGTAGTGTTTGAGTTCTTTCTTTTTAATTTCCTTGTTAAAAGTCCAATCCACTACAGGTAAATTAATCGGACAAACTCGCACACAAACTTCACAAGCGATACATTTATCGAACTCAAAGTGAATTCTACCCCGATAACGTTCCGAGGGAATTAACTTTTCGTAGGGATACTGGACGGTAATCGGACGACGACGCATATGATCGAAGGTAACGGATAAACCTTCGCCGATGTATTTCGCCGCTTGAATGCTACCTTTGGCGTAATCGCTGACTTGTTTGAGGATGTTAAACATGATGGTCAGAGGGGTAGTGGGTTAAAAGGGCAAAAAAGGAAATTAACCGCCAAAAGCAAAGGGAAAAGCTAGTTTTAGGGCGGCGGTAAGTAGTAGGTTAACTAAAGATACCGGTAGGAGGAATTTCCAGCCTAAATCGAGTAATTGGTCAATGCGAACCCGGGGTACGGTCCAACGCAAGAGAATAGCGATGAAGATGAGGAAATAGGCCTTTAATACTGTCATCGTAATCCCTAGGGACGCGGTGATAATTTGTAGCCAGGGATTGGTTTCACTGACTCCCAACCAGCCAGCTAAAGCATTGACGGGGATAGGAAATTCCCAACCGCCAAGATAGAGGACCGCGAAAACTAGGGCCGACAGCACGAGGTTAACGTAGGAACCCACATAAAAGAGAGCGAATTTCATCCCTGCGTATTCGGTTTGATAACCGGCGACTAATTCCTCCTCCGCTTCTGGTAAATCGAAAGGCAGACGTTCACACTCAGCTAAAGCGGCAATCCAGAAAATCAGAAAACCCACCGGTTGGCGCCAGATATTCCAGCCTAAAATGCCATAACCGGATTGTTGTTCGACAATATCAATGGTACTGAGACTATTAGACATCATCGCGATCGCTAATACCGATAAAGCCAAGGGAATTTCATAACTAATCGATTGCGCCGCCGCCCGCAGGCCTCCCAGTAAGGAATACTTATTATTTGAGGCATAACCCGCCATTAATAAGCCAATGGGGGCAATACTGGACAAGGAAATCCATAAAAAGATCCCCACGTTTAGGTCGGTAATCAGCAGATTTTGACCGAAGGGGACGATGAGATAGGAGACAAACACCGGCATCACCACCAAAATTGGCCCAAAGAGGAATAACCAAGGGTCAGCCTTAGCGGGGACGACATCTTCTTTAAAGACTAATTTCAGGCCGTCGGCGACCGGTTGTAAAACGCCTAATGGTCCTGCGTATTCGGGCCCGATACGCTGTTGGACGGCGGCGGAAATTTTCCTTTCTAACCAGACGCAGACTAAAACCCCCACCGTGGCGGCTATAATCATCAGGAACATGGGTAAAGGCATCCAAATCGCTTTAGCCAGTCCTCCACTTAATCCCAAGTCTGTTAGGGATTTAATGAAACTTTCTTGTAAATCTATGCCTTGATTCATATTTGGCGATCGCTGTACTGTCGATAGTTCGGCATGGTCTGAAGATTTTTAAGCAAATCTTATAGCCTAGTATACAGTTAGTCGGTCTGAGGGTTGTCAGTAAAGTGACAAAGGCTTCAACTCATTAGCAGCCAAGAGAGTCAAGCAATCTTGATTCCCCGTGCGAGAATAGGTATTAGTCAATAGTTAGACTCTGAATCTATCAATGTTCCCCACTGTTTCTTAGCGCCGACAACCTCAGCTAGTTATCAATTATTCACAGGAAAAAAATCTAGTTAAGTAGCTGGTTATAATTAAATTTAAAATGGATTTTAAATTCGATCCCCCCTGCCCCCCTTAGTCCCCCCTTGATAAGGGGGGATATCTGATCATTTTTAACGCCTACCTACTTAACTTATCGTTTAGGCAATGAAAGCAGCCCGCTCGAATCTGTCTTCCTCTTTGTGTTCTTTGTGCCTTTGTGGTTTATCCCCAGAGCCAATCCGACTTTTAAAACCCAGTTATCGAGCGTTTCTCGCCAATCGCCGCTATTTTTTCTGATAAGCCGCCTGTAGGTCCCGAATCGAAAACAAAGCTTGAAACTGTATTCCCTGAGATTGGTAAAATTCCGCCCCTCCTTGCTCTCTATCCACCAAAGCAATGATTAAATCTACTTGATAACCCGCATCGCGTAATCTTTCTACCGCTACCATGGCACTTTTCCCCGTTGTCACCACATCTTCGAGGACAACCACCGCAGCCCCAGGTTTTAAAGTTGGCCCCTCGATATAAGCCATAGTACCGTGACCTTTTGCCTCTTTACGGACGATTAAAGCTGGAATCGGGCGATTTTCGTAGGCAGATACCACACTAACGGCGCTGACAATCGGATCCGCCCCTAGGGTTAATCCTGCCACCGCTTGGGTATCTGGAGGCAGTAGAGACAGCAATAAACGCCCCACGGCTAAAGCTCCCTCCCCAGTGAGAGTAACTTGTTTACCGTTGATATAGTAGCTGCTTTTTTGTCCTGAAGACAGGGTGAAATCTCCCTCTCGATAGGCAAGAAGCACAAGAGCATCAAGGATAAATTGACGCAGGGAAGCAGTATCGAGAGTCGCTACCGAGGAATTAGCCATATTTTCAGGATTGGGAGCCTAACCGACTCCAAAATTTCAGTTACAATTAAGCCAAAAGTCATTATATATTGACTCGATCGCTAGTATTGATTTCTTTCTCATCCCATTGAACCAATTTTTTAATTAACCCTACCCCTGTGAGGAGATTTTTACCCATGCGCGCTAAGTTTTTACTTCCTTCCCTGTTTTGTTTAACCGGTTTAGTCTGGTTGAGTTCGTCTAATGCGATCGCCGAAACTCCACCCGCCACCAATCCCCCACCGGTAAAAACCCAACAATTGCAAATTGTCCCCTCTCCTGATACGGCGGTAGGATTTAATAATATCCCTGGTTTGTTTAACCGCGCTGTTAATAACAATACGGGTCGTTTCTACGACTATACCAACATTTTAGGACAGTTCAACTCTCTTTTGGGTTGGCGTACTTTTCCCCAAGGTTCCTATTTCGATAATCTGATTACCCGGGATGCCAAATTAACCGAAACTTTATACTATGATGTCATGCAACAGCAACAGTCTGGCCCCTTAATTCGCACCCAAGATTTACCCAATCCCTTCGATACTTCCCTACAGGAAAATCCCAGTTATTTAAGCCCCGGCGGATTTTAATCCACCTGAGAAGCTATACTCTCACCCATTTGGCAATATCAAGGGTTTTGTCATAACGATAGCTCATGCCATCATTGGCAATAATCGTTTGATCTCGACTGGCTTTATTTTTGATTGTACTTAAGCTATAGTTAGTCAGTTTTTGCATTTCTTGATGGGTAAAATTGTCTTGATTGTTTATTTCAGAGACAATTTCTATCGTTTCATCAACGGTTTGCTCATTGTTGGTATGAGTTGCAATCGCTGCTGATGGATGATAGTCTGCCATTCTCATTAAACGCCAAGTAGAATCCTCGGAAAGTTCCAAAACCCTTTGATGATAGTTAAACAAACTTTCTCGATGTCCGACACTAATAAAGGTCTTGCCAGTTTGTTGTAACTGTTTATATAAATGATCTTCATTTTTTAAATCTAAAGCACTGGTGGCTTCATCTAAAATCACAAAATCTGGCTGATTAACGAATAGTCGCGCAAAGGCTAGACGCTGTTGTTCTCCTAAAGATAAAATATTTTCCCAATCCACTTCCTCATCAAAATTTTTGATGCGATTAAGAACATCTTGCAGGTTAACTTCTTGTAAGATTTCTTTTAATTGGGATTCACTCATCTCCGTTGTCGTTTGAGGATAAATTAGCTGTTCGCGCAGGTTTCCTAAAATGATATAAGGACGTTGGGGTAAAAATAATAAATCGTCGAGGGGAGGTCGCACCAAATGACCTGTACCTGTATTCCATAACCCAGAAATAGCGCGTAAAAGAGAACTTTTTCCTCGACCACTTGGACCAACAATTAATAAACCTTCCCCTGGTTCAACGGACAGGGATAAATGTTCGACAATCACTTTAGCAGCATCGGGAGTTTGTAAGGTGACATCCTCAAAAGTTAGATTGTTATCTTCAATGACTTTAATGGTATTAACCTGGTTGGTTTGTTCGCTTACAGTATCTAAAGCTTGGGAAAAATCTTCTAAACGTTCAATATAATTAATAAACTCACCGGAGCGTCCAAATTCATCGACTAACACGGATAAAGCTGTGGAAAAGAAATAGCAACAATAGCTGGCTTGATTAACTTGTCCAAACTCAATTTCACCACTAATATATAATGGGGAAACAATTAAAAAAGGGAAAATTTGAACTATGGATTCATAGCCGCGGTTAAAAAATTCTTGGTTTCTTTCCCAATTAATTTTTTCAATGATAATTTTAATCAACTGATTGAACTTCCTTTGAATAATATTTAACTCTTTTTCTTCTCCTCTAAAAAATGCAATTGATTCGGCGTGAGTCCGAACATGAGTAATGGCGTATTTATAGTTTCCTTCGGTTTCTAATTGTTGTTTACTGACTTTATTTAATTGTTGAGTAATATAGGTAGCAAGAATATTTCCAATAATCGTATAAACCAGAAGCACTATAGAAATGGTTTTAGAAATTGACCAAAGGATGACAATAAAAACCAGCATCTCCATGAGTTTTTCGACGCAGGTTGTTAAAAAGTCCATCGTTGTTCTGGTGATGGGTTGAATTTCTTGGGATAAACGTTGATCAGGATTTTCTATATCGCCTTTAAAATTGATTTGATAATAAGCACGATTTTTAAAATATTTTTGCAAGATACTACTATTGATCCATTGATACCAATCCAGCGCAATTAGTTTTTTAAGAAACTTGGACAATCCTCCGAAAAACGTCATGCTGCCTAGGGTAATCCCATAAATAATGACAAGATGAGTTAATTTTTCTACATTCCTAGCTTCTGTGAAGGTAATTAAGTCTCTAAAAACAAAACTATTAAACGCATTAAGACCTACTAATCCCACTAATAATAAAAACAATAAAACGAGCATTCCCCAGGAACGAATAATCTGTGAAAAGGCTCTATCCTGGTGTTCTTTAGGATACCAATAAACTTGAATAAATCTTAAAAATTCTTGAAGAGATTGATTGAAAGTTCGGACATCTTCTTTGAGATTTATACTATCTGAGGTTTTTTCTGCAACACTCATGGGATTCTCCTTGCGCTAAAATGGTGACATTATAACTTTGAATGTCTATCTCTTGAGTTAGACACTAATTCAGCATACCATAAAAATCTGCATTATTATCAGAAATTATATTATTACTATTTTCGGGATTTTCTACAGTTCAGGAATGAATACTAACCGAATTGAATCAGATTCATAATCGTTTGATAATTTTGGCAGGATTACCAGCAACTATTGTAAAAGGTTCTACATCTTTTGTCACTACCGAACCTGCTCCAATAATTGCTCCTTTCCCCATCGTAACTCCTTTAAGAATTGCCAGATTAAATCCAATCCAAACATGATCTTATATCACCACGGGTGCAGATTGTATATCAACATCCTTAGCATCCTTAATCAGATTATTTAAAATCACGACTTCCACAAATTCTTTATGTCTTAAAACATAATTTAATGAATGAGCATCGGTATCATAAATATTGACATCATCAGAAATTATAACTTCGTTGTCAATTTTGATAGAATTGGCTGATCTAATTCGAGTTTTCTCACCAATATAACAATTTTTACCAATTTCTATTTTTCCACCATAAGGAAATATAACTAATTCTCCGATAATTACTGTATTCTCTCCAATTTGAATTAGAGTTTTATCCTCCCTATAGTTTATACACTTTCCGATAAATTTGACGGAACTGTGAAATGTAGCATTGTCGGAAAGTTTTTTATGTTTTTCGATCCGTTTTTGTTTTTCTAAAAATTTTGAAATTAATAAATATAATTGATGTTTTAAATTAAACATAAGATTTTACTCGTGAAATTAATGAATGGATGAGATAAGCTGGTGCAATTCAGCTTATCGGGTATGATTAAATCGACATTTATTGTGTTAAAAACCCACTTTTAGTAAAATATGCAAAATAACTGTTGTCTTTGCCAAACGGGAAAATCACCGTATTGAATAGGGAAATTTGATCAAGGATTAGATTATTTTTGTCAAAAGCTTCATATAAATGAGAAAGTTCTTGTAGTAAATCCAATAAAGGCAAATTTAACTGAATTTTTAGTTTAATAATTTGTCGAGGAGTTTTGTCAACTTCTTGAAAACAAGTTCGCAACAATTCATGACGTTGCATAATAGTTTCCAAAGCTTTTCTAAAGATATTAACGTCCAAATTGCCGTCAATTTGAAAGCGAAACGGCATATTATAGGTATAGCCGTTAGCTTCTAATTGGTACAAAAACCAAAGTCGTTCTTGAGAAAAAGAAAGCGGTACAAGTTGAGACGGATTCCTAGGAGGTATCGTATTTGTTTTTACACCGATTCCTTTTTTTTGTAGTAACAGCTTGAGTAATTTCTGTTTGTCTTGAGAGTTATGGTTCATTTTTGACATGGGTTAAATAGGATTAATTCAGTGATTTTAGGTTGGTTTGATGGATACAAATCAACCTAAAAATTGTTTAATTATTGATGCTAAATAGCGGTATAACCTCCATCTACCATTAAAATTGCTCCAGTTACATAAGAGGAAGCTTCGGACGCTAAAAACACGACAGGGCCAATTAACTCTTCTAAATCTCCGGTTCGTTTCATGGGAATTCTAGTATATAATTCGTCCATTTCATCGGAAGTTGAACGTAAACCTTCTGTTCCTTCCATCATATTATTCATATACCCCGGTGCAAAAGCATTGACTCGAATTTTGTGACTAGCTAATTCGACCGCTAGGGATTTTACTAATTGATTGACACCACCTTTTGCGGCGCTATATGCTCCTGAAGATTTGGGAACAGCAACGAAAGCACAGATAGAAGAATTCATAATAATTGATCCCTTTGTTCCTTGTTTGATCATTTGTTTGGTTGCGAGTTGAGCGCAATTAAAATAACCTTTTAAGTCAACATTAATAACCTGATCCCATTCAAATTCCTCTAATTCATCAGTGTTTTTGAGAATTTCAACCCCTGCATTACAGACCATAATATCGAGTTGACCATAATTAGCAACCGTCTGGTTAATTAAATTCTGACAAGCTTGACGTTGACGAACATCGGTCTGGATTGCGATGGCCTCGCCTCCTGCTTCTTGAATCAGTTGAACCGTTTGTTCAGCACCAACTTGATTAATATCACCAATTACTACCTTAGCTCCAGCTTGTGCTAATCCTTGCGCTAATACCCGACCAATGCCTCGGGCAGCACCCGTGATAATTGCAATTTTACCTGTTAAATCAAAGAGATGATTTGTCATTTTTTTTCTGTATTTTTTTTGTAATCATACCATTTTTAAAGCTAGGGAAATACGCTTAAATTCATTTATTTTTTAAGGTTGTGATTAGACGGGCTACAGTGGGATTTTCAAAAAAATCACGCAAAGTACAATTAATTTTAAGAATTTTACCGATTTTATCAATTACCTGAATAACTTTTTGAGAATCCCCCCCAAGGTCAAAAAAGTTATCATTAACACTAATTTCTTCTAATTCTAAAACTTCTTGCCAGATATTGACCACGGTTTCTCTAGTTAAATTATGGGGTAAGTCATTAGATTTAATTTCATTGATTGATGAAGACAAGGGGGAAGTATTGCCGGAGAAGGAGACGGATTCAGATAAAGGACATAGATCAGAAATGGTTTTATCAGGATCAGTGACAATATTCTTCAATAACTGCTGAAAATATTGTTCCATTTGAGTAATAGTTTCAGCCGTAAATAAATCAGCTTTATACACGAAAGCACCTTTCATACCTTGCTCAGTTTCTTCAAGGGATATAGTTAAATCATTTTCGGCACTATGGGGTTCTATATCCATTTTTAATAACTCGTCTGTGACTGTCAGATTGATGAATTTTAAATCTTGTTTAGGAGCATTCTGGAAAAGGAAAATGACTTGATGAAACAAAGCATATTGAGGATCCCTAATGGGTTTTAATTTTTCCACTAACGTGATAAAAGGAATTTCTTGATAAGCATCAAACTCTAAACTCATCTCTTTTACTTGCTGCAGCAAGTCTCGAAAATTGGCTTGACCTTCTACATGGGTATATAAGGGGAGAAACTGAACCATAAGTCCAATTAAATCTTGTGTTTCGGGTTGGTTACGATTAGCCGCAACTCCACCAATAATAATTTCTGTCTGTTGTGTATAGTAAAAGAGTAATATTTTTAAGGCGGCTAATAAAGTCATATACAAAGTCGCTTTTTCTTGATGACTTAATAACTTTAATGCGTCTGTTAAGTTTTGAGAAATGAGGAAATGATGAATAGCCGCTTCAACAGGTTGAGCCGTTGTGCGCGGGTAATCAGTAGGAAGTTTTAAAATGGGTGGGTTAATCCCTATATGTTTCTTCCAAAAATCTAGATGAGATTGCCATGAATTATCTTTTATTGATTGCCATTGCCACAGAGAAAAGTCACCATATTGAATCGGTAATTCAGGCAAAGGTGAAGGTTTATTCAGACAAAAAGCTTCATAAAGAATGCCTAACTCTTTACTCAAAATATTCAAAGACCAACCATCAGCAATAATATGATGTATTGTCATTATTAACAGATAGTTATTTTCAGCAAATTTTATAATTTTACTGCGAAATAATGAATCTTTTTCTAAATTAAAAGGTCGGTCAATTTCTGCCGAGAATAATCTTTTAGTTTCTTTTTCTTGCTCTGATTCACTCAGTCTTTGTCGGTCAAGAATTGAAAAATCAAAAACTGGATCAGGCGTAATTTTTTGAAACACTTGCCCGTCTATACAGGTAAAAGTTGTCCGTAAACTTTCATGACGTTTGACAATTTCCCTTAAGCTTTCCTCTAGTGCAGGAACATTAAGCAAGCCTTCAATGCGATAAATACAAGGCAAGTTATAAATACAATTTTCTGGATAAAATTGAGCAAAAAACCAAAGTTCTAACTGAGTTAAAGAGATAGGAATTAATTCAGAGTTGGATGATTGGCGTTTAGGTATAGTATTTACTTTTTTAAAACTAATACCTTTTTTTTGAAGCAGGAGCTTGAGTAATTTTTGTTGATCTTGAGAGTTGTTTTTCATTTGTAATTAATAATTCAGGAGTGGTTGACTTATTTTTTTTTGTTTTGAGATAATAAAGCTTGAACTTCTTCTGGTGAAAGTTGGGAAATTTCTTGAACGGTTACAGCAATTTCATTCAGAAACTCTTCATTCCCGACTAATTCAATCATGACTTGAATTAATTGGCTGATGGTTGAGTGATTAAAAAGTTGACGCACAGAAATTTCTATTTCTAAGGTTTGACGGATTTTACTAATCAGTTGAATCGCTTTTAAAGAATGTCCGCCTAACACAAAGAAATCGTCTTCAATCCCAACTCGTTCGACTTCTAAAATTTCTGCCCAAATTTCCGCTAAAACTTCTTCAATTGCAGTTCGAGGAGCGACATAATTTTGAGTTAATGATAAGGAGTTTTTATCGGGTATTGGTAATACTTTTCGATCAACCTTACCATTAGGACTGAGTTGAAAAGATTCCATCGCCATAAAAGCAGAGGGAATCATATAATCGGGTAGCCAGTTTTCGAGGAAATGACGTAATTCAACTGGGTTTATGGTTTCACCTAGACGGGGAATAAAATAAGCGGCTAAATATTTTTCTCTGGCAGTTTCTCCCTGAACTGTAGCAACAGCTTGAGCAATTTGAGGATGTTGATTTAAAATAGTTTCCACTTCCCCTAATTCAATTCTGTAACCTCTAACTTTCACCACATCATCAATTCTTCCTAGATACTCGATATCTCCATTGGGTAAATAACGCGCTAAATCCCCAGTTTTATACAGCAATGAATTATCGCTAAAGGGATTAGGAATGAATTTTTCTTGGGTTAATTGGGGATTATTGAAATAACCCCGCGCTAAACCGCCACCCGCAACATATAACTCCCCAGTGACTCCGATGGGTACAGGTTGAAGATGAGAATTTAAAATATAAACTTGCACATTAATCGCGGGTTTACCAATGGGAATATACTTCGGCCAAAGCTCAGGATTAGGGTCAAAGGTATAACTGGTAACGATATCCGCTTCTGTCGGGCCATAAAAATTGTAAAGCGTACAATGTTCGAGTTTCTTGAATGCAGAAATCATCGCTGGAGTAATTTGTAATTGCTCTCCAGCTGAAATAATTTCACGCAAGTTAGCAAATAAGTAGGTTTCCTCACTATAGGTTTCAATTAATTGTTGTAACAAAGTAACGGGCAAAATCGCTTTATGAATGGGGTTATTTGCCAATAATTGACTTATTTTAGCAAGGTCTAAGCGGGCATCTTCTGGAACAATAAATAAGGTTCCTCCTAAACACCAGGCTGCAAACATTTCGTGATAGCTAACATCGAAATTGAAGGGAGCAAATTGTAAGAAATTTCTCTCCGGTGACATTTTCGCCTGATGATGCTCAATAATATTGGTTAAGGATTGATGCAGGATCATAATCCCTTTGGGCACACCTGTAGAACCAGAACTATAAATAATATAAACTAAATCGTTTAAACCCACTGGGATATTAATATTAGTCTTGGGTTCTAAGGCGATTTCTGACTCGTGTTCATCCAATAAAATCCGTTGAGAAATGGTTTCACTGTTTAACAGGGATTGACACTCTTTTTGAGTTAATAAGAATTTAAGTTGGGTGTCTTGCAGGATGTAAGAAAGTCTTTCTTGAGGATAGGTTGGGTCTAGGGGAACACAAACACCGCCTACTTTTAACACCGCTAAAACGGCAATCACCATATTAAGAGATCGTTCTAAACAAATCCCGACTAAGGATTGAAAACTCACCCCAATTTTTTGTAAATAATGAGCTAATTGATTAGCAGATTCATTCAGTTCTTGGTAGGTTAATTGTTGCTCTTGAAAAACAACGGCAATGGCTGAAGTAGTTTTGAGAGTTTGTTGCTCAAATAATTCATGAACGCACTGTTTTAGGAGTTTTTCGGGTGCAGTTTGATTCCATTCAATTAATAATAATTGACGTTCAGCTTCCGTTAATAAAGGTAAGTCTTGAATCCGACGATGGGGATTAATAGCGATTCCTTCTAATAAGGTTTTAAAATGATCTAATATCCGTTCAATGGTGTCATTTTCAAATCGTTCTTGAGGATAAATAATTTTGATACTTAAGGCTTCTCCAGGGGTGACAATAACCGTTAAGGGATAATCAGCATTGCCATAATCTTGCATTTCACCGACTTGTAAACCGCCTAAATTATCACTATCATTTTCGCTAAAGGGTAAATTTTCAAAGACAACAAAACTTTCAAAAACTGAATGAGGGGCAGGAATTTCACTCCATTTTTGAATATCAATTAGAGAACTATAACTATATTGCTCTCGTTCTAAATGCTCTTGTTGTAATTGTTGAAACCAAGTTAATAATTCAAGTTGAGACTCAATTTGGATGCGAACGGGTAAGGTATTTAAAAACATCCCCACCATCGATTCAATCCCAGTAAAATTGGGCGGTCGTCCCGAAACGGTTGCCCCAAATACAATATCAGATTCACTACTATAATGATGCAATAATAAAGCCCAAGCTCCTTGAATTAGGGTAGAAAGAGTAAGGCGATATTCTTGGGCGAGTAATTTCAGACGACTGGTAATTTCTGGAGAAAGTTTTAATTTTTGATCAAGATAATTTTTACTTTGAGTAACAAGAGGATTTAACGGTTTATCAACGACTAATGGAGTTGGAGAGGTAAAACCTTGAAGATTTTTTCGCCAAAATCGTTCGGCTTCAGTTTGATCTTGCTGTTGTAGCCAATTAATATAGTCTTGATAAGGGCGGGGTGTGGGTAAATTGACGGGTTGATAGTTGATGAGTCCAGCGTAAAAATCGAAAACTTCTTTCAACAGAATTGCTGTTGCCCAACCATCTAATAAAATATGATGTCCAGTATGGATAAATTCATATTTTTGATCTTCGACTTGAATTAAATGACATCGAAGTAAGGGGACTTTATCTAATTCAAAATATTGCTCTTTATCAGAGGTTAATAATTCCTGAAATTTAGTTTCTTGTTCGGCGGGAGAATGTGATCGCCAATCCTGATTAAACCAAGGCAAGGTGACATTTTTTCTAACCACTTGTAAAGGCTGTTTGGTTTTTTTCCAAGCAAAACAAGTCCGTAAAATACTATGTCTATCTACTACTTTTTGCCAAGCTTGTTGGAACGCATTAATATCTAAATTGCCTTGCAAGGTGATTTGAATTTGTGATAAATACGTCTTTGATTCTGGATTATATAAAGAATGAAACAGCATCCCCTGCTGCATGGGAGAAAGGGGATAAATGGATTCAATATCTTTTTTACTAACCCTAGATTGTTGAGGTGTTACCATTATTTTTCCCAATAGATTAAATAAAAATGTGCGTGAGTTTATTGAATCAAATTTTATTCAATAAATACGATAAACTTAGAACGAATTACCTTTAACGTTGACTAGACCACTTGAGTTTAAATTTGTTAATTTCTTCATCGGTGTAAAAATGACTCACTAATGGTTGATCATAAATTTCTTCTAAATATTCATCACTAAAGGTGAGACTATTTTTAAAATTTTCATAGATACGATGATACTCCAAATCTACGTCAATCAATTTCAATTTTTGGTAATCTAATTTCTCAATTCCAAAGAAAGCTTGTGTCATTTCTTGTAAACAAGAGTCAAGTTTTTCTAATTTGAATAATAATAACTCAATTTTTTTGTCAGGAAATTCAACAATTGTATAACCTTTTTCTTTGGGAAAATCAATCTCACTGATATCAATTCCAAAAACAGATTTTAACTCTAATTCAAACCAATCAAACTGTTTGCTAAAAACAAATTTTTGTGACCAAAAACAATTTACCATATCGTCAATTGTAATTAATCCTTCCTTAAATTTTCGGAAAAATTGGGGAAAAGCAGACTCACAATCGATAATTTGGAAAAACCAAGAAATATTACGAGCGATGGGATCTCTTACTCCCGCAATAATTCTGATCTTATCCTTATCCTTAATTGTTTCGAGATGATCACTTAAATATTTGGTGGTCAAAGAATGTTCTATCGTACTCAAATAATAAGGTTGAGTAAGATGAATTTTATCCCAAATTTTGGCAACAATTTCTGGGTTTAAATTATGAACATGATACACCGCTTTTTCTGGAAAGGTTCTTTTAATAGCCAGATAAAGATTAGCAGAACCAACTTTACCCATTTGATAAACCAGGATCACCGAAGGTTGTTCAAGCTCTTGTTTAAATTTGTGTTTCAGCCTCCAAATATTAAAATTATTGATAAGATAGGAAAAAATGGGAAAGTTACGAGTATCTTTAGTCGGATAATAGGGAACAAATTTGTCTAACATTTGAGATTTAGATTCGCTATTCATAACACTTGTGGTTGTTGATTTTGGCTTGACAGATCAATTTAAAATGCTGACGAGGATAAACCCCCATCTATCGGAATCGTAATTCCCGTTATATAACTCGCACATTCTGAAGCTAAAAATACAACGAGATTAGCAAATTCTTCAGTCATACCAATTCGATTCATGGGAATTGTTTTTAGAATTCTTTCTCGGATTAAATCTGGGGTCGTTCCCTCCTTTTTGGCATAAATTTCTAAATATTCTCGATGTCTAGGGGTGTCAATAACGCCGGGGTTAACACTATTAATTAAAACATTATAGGGGGCGGTTTGTCTAGCTACTGATTTGGTAAAATTCATTAAAGCTGCATTGACAACACCCGATTTAACTAAACGAGGAGATGGCTCTTTTCCCGATGTCCCAATGATATTAACAATTCTTCCCCAATGTTGTTTTTTCATAATCGGTAACACTAAATTGGTTAAGCGAATATAACCCATTAATTTTCCTTGAAAAACGTTTAACCAATCTTCATCGGAAAGGTTTTCAATTAAATTATCAGCAAAGTTAGCTCCTTCAGAATTATTGACTAAAATGTCAATTTTGCCATATTGATTTAAAGAGTCCTGTATTAATTGTTCAGAATCTTGAGCTTGATGAACATCCGCCACTAAACGCAGAATTTCTTGGGCAGGATAAGCTTGAGCCAGAGATTGATAAGCTTGTTCTAAGCGTTGGGAATTGCGACCGCAAATAATTAAGTGACAGCCTTCTTCTGCTAATTTTTCAGCAATGGTAAACCCAATTCCCGCACTACTTCCCGTAATCAAAGCCACTTTATCTTTTAATCCTAAATCCATAAACTTTGTCCTAGCATTTTGAGGTTAAACTTAAAATCATAAAACGAACTAAATTAAAATTTTAATCAAATTAATATCTTGTTTCGATGAATTATATCCCTTTTTTAAAACTTTTGAAGGAGCATAATAAATTTGACCATATTCTAAAAACTGTCCTTCATTTTCTATGGAGATTTCTAATTTTCCATTCAAAATAAATCCGATTTCTTCTTGCTCACCTTGATGTGGGGGAATGGAATAACCAGAAGGGATTTTCATCATGACAATTTCAAACCAAGAACCCTTAACAGATTGACAAGGTAAATGAGTGATTTTATCTTGGTTGTTGGATAGTGTTAATAAAACATCTTCTGACGGTAAAGCAGAGGTAATCCGTTTAAGATCAAATCCAATCATCGGTTCTGATAAAGGATTAAAAGCACCATGAGGAATATTGCCATCAGCTATATAAACATCTTGCAAAGGTCTTAAGGGTTTAATCAAATCTTTAATATACAGTTCTAGTTCTGCTGAGAATACCATGCCAATTTGACTTTCAGGATGTTGGTGGGATTCAAGTTTAGCATTAGGAGCTATAACGTATAATTGAAAAATGGTATCTTGGCATTGAAAAACCTCTAATTCTACATGAGGATTGAGTTTAAGAGGATCGGGAATTGGGAAAAATTCAGACATGATTTTAGGGTACAGGTTCAAAATGAAATTGAGAGGTTAAATCTCAATTATTTTTATGTGATGAAGGCAACTATTTTGAGCGGATAGGTAGCTTTTTTAGGTATGCACTGGTAAATAAATACTTTGAATCATGGTGTTTTCCTTTTTGTGAAATAAAGACCAACTCATCTCAATTTTACCATATTGTGAAATAAATTCTAAATCATATTCTCGGAGGGCATTTTCATTGGTAATGGCTAAATCTGCCAACCCTTGTTTAACTTGAATAGCGGCCACACTGGTAGAATTGACAAATTTGATTTTAATCTTATTTTGATTCAGGTCGCCAGGTAATAAATAGGGAAGTAAAGGAAGAGGAGCGGGATGAGTAACCAGGGTACAATTTTCTAAAACGATTTCTTCATTTTTTCGCTTGGCTAATCCGTAAACGGGTGTGGGATAGGTGAAGATAAAACCTAGTTTAAACCTCGGTTCCATATAGAAATCATTAATTTTTTCATAGGCATGGGGGACTAACGCCAAATCTATCTGATTTTCGAGTAAAGATTCTTTTAAATCTGTAAAGCTATCAAATAAATAACTATTAACCGAAATCTGTTGTAATTTCCATTGAGAAATTAGATAATTTAAGGTTTGTTCACTACTGGTTTCTTTGGGACCCAAAGTGCCAACGCTTAAAGTTTTGACATCAAGCTGGGGATAACACAATTCCATTGAAAACTTTAACATGGTTTTAAGGCTCCTGAATTTTTAAGGGTGGATAAATTAGGATTTCCGGTACAAAATAAAACAATTTCAAGTTCAGCAATTAAAAATTTTACCAACTCATCAACGGCGGCTTCTGATTCAATCGCTGCTACGAGAAACGGACGAGCCAACCCTCCTAAATCGGCTCCTAGAGCGATAGATTTGGCAAGATCTAAGCCATTTTTTAAGCCCCCAGAAGCAATTAAAGGAATGGTTGAATTCATCGACCGAATGGCGGTAATACATTCAGCCGTAGGTAAACCCCAATCGGCAAAAACTTGTCCGAGATGCCTTTGTCTGTTGTCTTTGGCTCTTTGGCTTTCGACTTTGGCCCAGGACGTGCCTCCGGCTCCCGCCACATCAATCGCGGCGACTCCGGCTTCAATTAATTGTTTGGCCATCACCGCAGAGATGCCATTTCCGACTTCTTTGGCGATGACAGGAACGGGTAATTGAGCGCAAATTTGCTGAATTTTAGCGAGTAACCCTTTAAAATTAGAATCGCCTCCCGATTGCACCCATTCTTGTAAAGGATTGAGATGCAGAATTAAGGCATCAGCTTCTAATAATTCCACCAATTTTAAACAGTCTTCTAAACCGCAGCCGTAATTTAACTGTACAGCCCCTAAATTCGCTAACAGGAGAATATCTGGCGCCAGAGAACGGACTGCAAAGGTCGGCGCTAATTCCGGTTGTTCGAGTGCAATGCGTTGAGAACCCACCCCCATCGCTAAACCATAACGTTGAGCGACCGTTGCCAATCGAGTATTGACTAAATGGGCTAATTCTGTTCCTCCGGTCATGGAAGAGATGAGAATTGGAGCTTTTAAAGATTTCCCCAAAAAGGTTGTCCCCAGTTCAATGTCGCTACGGTCAAGTTCAGGAAGACAACAATGGGTAAAGCGATATTTTTCTAAACCGTTTGTAAGTTGTTGAAACTCTACATCTTCTTCGATACAAACTCGCAGATGTTCGCTTTTACGATTTTCAATTTCACTGGGAAGATTAGGCTGTGACATAGTTGTTATCAAGTATGAGGGTTAAACATTAAGTTGAGGTTAAAAATCGAGTTCTGAAAGCAGTTCATCTAGTTCTACCTGATTAAGATCCGCATCGGGAAAATCCGATGGAGTATAGCCTCCTTCTGCTGATAAACAATGGTTAATCAGGCTTCCTAAAGAATCTCGATAAGCAGCTGCTAAATTTTCTATCGTTGTTTTTTGATGAAAATTTTCGCTATACTGCCATTCTACATCAAGTTGCCCATCAACCACAATTCCATGAATCGCAATTAAATGGGAACGTTGTCCCAAAGGACTATGAATGGAACCACTGGACTCTTGAGATAATTTCCAGCCTATCTCGCCGATTTGATGGCTGGTAAATTGACCTAAATAATTAAAGCTAACTTGAGCTTTTGGATAATTTTTTAGCTGGGATTGAACCGTTAAATCCGAGTTGAGATAATATCCAATTCCATAATCAAATCCCCGATTCGGAATTTGTCGCAATTGCTCTTTAATGGACTTAAGACATTCTCCCAGATGGTCAAGATTTTCTAAGGTCAAAAAGACGGGATAAATACTGGTAAACCAACCCACAGTTCGAGATAAATTCAAGGATTCGATTACATTCTCTCTTCCATGACCTTCCATGTCAAGCAAAAGCTTATAACTTCCTGTCCAACGGCCAAAAGCTTGGACTAAAGCGGTCAATAAAATATCATTAATTTGGGTGTTATAAGCTTGGGGAACCTCCTGTAAGAGTAAGCGGGTTTGTTCTTCGGTTAAGGTGAAAGAGACCGTTTTGGCATGGGCAACAATGTTAGATTGGGCATCCCCCTGAACATCTACAGGAAGAGGAGAAACGGATGAAAAATCACGGTTTAACCAATACTTGAATTGCGTGTTAAATTCTGGGGTTTGAGCATAGTTTTGCAATTCTTCAGCCCAAGTTTTAAAGGAACTGGTTTTTTGGGGAAGTTCCTGAGAATCTTGGCTTTCTAATTGTTGGTAAATCGTGGCTAAATCTTCCAGAATAATCCGCCAAGAAACTCCATCTACTGCTAAATGATGAATCACAATTAACAATCGTCCACTATCACCCAATTTGAAGAAAACCACCGCCATTAAGGGGCCTTGATCTATCTTGAGTGTCCGTTGTTGAACTTCTGAAATTTCAGCTAGGGTGGTTACTTGTTCATCGCAATACAGATGAGATAAATCCACCAATTCAAAGGCAAAACTATTGCAATCGTCGCTGTGATTTTGTTGCCATTTTTCCCCTTTTTGAATGAAGCGTAACCGCAAAGCATCATGGTGATAGAGTAATTTAGAAATAGTTTGTTTCAATAAATCTGGTTGTAGATTATTGGGAACTTCTAACAAGATAGATTGATTAAAATGATGACGTTCGGGCCAGTTTTGTTCAAAAAACCACTGTTGAATCGGAGTTAAGGGAACTTCACCTGTGACTAATCCTTGGTCAATTTCAGTGGCAGCAGTCGTCTCCGCTAGGATGGCTAATTGAGCGATTGTCTGATAGCCAAATAGTTGTTTAGGAGTAATTTCTAATCCCTCTTGATTCGCTTTAGCAATGATTTGAATGGCTAAGATAGAATCTCCTCCCAATTCAAAAAAGTTATCGTTAATACTAATAGTTTTAAGTCCTAAAACCTCTTGCCAAATTTGAGCGAGAATTTGTTCATTTTTTGTACTAGGAGTTGCATAATTTTCTAATTCATTTGGGTTAATTTTGGGTAGAGGTAAAGCGCGGCGATCTACTTTTCCATTAGGAGTCAGGGGAAAAGATTCCAAGGGAATTAAGAAAGCTGGTATCATATAATCTGGCAGTCTATCTTGTATAAATTGTCGTAATTCTTGGGACGTTAAGGCTTCCGTTTTAGGAATAAAATAACCATATAAACGCTTGGTTTTTAACTCATCTTGTCTGACAATTACAATAGCATCTTTAACTTGGGGATATTGATTGAGAACGCTTTCAATTTCCCCTAATTCAATTCTAAAACCTCTAATCTTAACTTGATCATCAATGCGACCCACAAATTCAATTTGTCCATCGTTTCCATAACGAACTAAATCACCGGTTTTATAAAGGCGATCACTGCTTTTTTCACTAAAAGGATTAGTAATAAATTTAGAATCGGTTAACTCTGGACGGTTGAGATATCCTTTAGCTAATCCAACGCTGGCAAGATGTAATTCCCCAGGAACACCAATAGGAACGGGTTGGAGATAGCGATCAAGAATATAGATTTTGGTGTTTGCGATCGGACGACCAATGGGCAGCATATCCATGTCTTCAAAGCATTGTGCAACTGTAGCACAGACAGTGGATTCCGTTGGCCCGTAAGCATTAAAAAAACGCCGTCCATTAGCCCATTGAATAACCAAAGAAGGAGGGCAGGGTTCTCCCGCAACAATGATATTCTGCAATGCTGGCAAGTTCTCACTGCACAGAGCTGCGAGTGCTGATGGCACAAGAGTCAAATGGGTAATCTCCTGCTCTTGTAACAGTTCCAGTAAAGGTTGTCCTGGTTGTAGTTCTTCCCGCGTTCCCAGATAAAGCCTTGCCCCCGCACAAAGAGCCATGACAATTTCCCAAATAGAAGCATCAAAGCTAATGGATGCAAACTGAAGGACACAACTATCTGGCTGCACGTTAAATAGCTTGATTTGTGCTTGGGATAGATTACACAATCCTCGATGAGCAACGAGAACTCCTTTCGGCTTTCCGGTTGAGCCAGAGGTGTAAATGACATAAGCTAAGTTCTCTGGTGTTAGGCTAGTGATAGGGGAACTTTTACTTTCGGTAGAGATTTCTTTCCAATCGGAATCTAAGCAAATTACTTGTGCTTGATGCTGTGGTAACGAGGCGACCAGTTTTTCCTGAGTCAATAGAACTGCTAGTTGCGAATCATCGAGCATATAAGCGATCCGCTCAGATGGATAAGTAGGGTCTATGGGAACATAAGCACCAGCTGCTTTCAGGATACCTAAAATCCCTACTATCATTTCAAGGGAAGGTTCGATACAGATGCCCACCAGTGTTTCTGGTTTTACCCCCAAGGTTTGTAAATAGTTTGCTAATTGGTTCGCCTTGCTGTTTAGTTCTCGGTAGGTTAGCTGTTCACCTTTAAAAATTAGTGCTATGGCATCTGGTGTTTGTTCTACCCACGCTTCAAATAGTTGATGAATACATAGATCTTGAAGATAGTCTTTTTGAGTTTGATTCCATTCTACTAATAATTGCTGTTTTTCCGATTCAGTTAGTAACGGTAATTCCCCGACGGTTTGCTGAGGATTGGCTACAATTCCCTTTAATAAGGTTTGGAAATGACCCACCATGCGAGTAATTCTTTCGTCGGTAAATAGGTGGCTATCATATTCCCAAAAACCTTCTAAATAAGACCCTTGTTCCGTCTCAATTTCCTCTAAAATTAAGCTGAGATCAAATTTAATTCTCTGGTGTTCAACGGCTAGATATTGAGCTTTTAAATGGGGTAACTCTAAAGAATTGAGGGGGGCATTTTGCAGCGCAAACATGACCTGAAATAAGGGATTATAACTTAAACTTCGTTCGATTTCTAACCCATCAACCACCTGCTCAAAGGGTACATCTTGATTAGCATACGCTTCTAAAACAACATTGCGAGCTTGCTGTAATAATCCTGAAAAAGCTGGATTTCCTTCTAGGGAATTCCGCAGCACTAAAGTATTGACGAAAAAACCAATCAAAGGTTCAATTTCTTGTCGATTTCGGTTGGCGGTGGGTGTCCCGATTAAAATATCATCCTGACCACTATAACGAAACAGTAAAGTGTTTAAAGCAGCCAGTAAGGTCATAAATAAAGTCGCCCCTGACTTTTGACTCAGAAGTTTTAGTTTTTCGGTGAGTTCTGAGTTAATTTGAAACGAGATACTATGACCTCGAAAATTGGGATTAGCTGGACGAGGTTTATCAGTGGGAAGTTCTAATAAAAGAGGAGCAGCCGTTAATTGTTTTTTCCAATAATTTAATTGGTTTTCTAAGATTTCACCTTGTAACCATTGTCTTTGCCATACCGCAAAATCGGCATATTGTATGGTTAATTCGGGTAAATCTACGGTTGAATTGGATAAAAATGCTTGATAAAATTCAGATAATTCTTTAAATAAAATGCCTTTTGACCAACCATCGATAATAATATGATGGAAAACGTTGACTAAAATATAATTTTCATATCCCAAATCAAAAAGAGTACATCGTAATAGGGGAGATTGAGTTAAATCAAAGGGTTTTTGTAGTTCTTCAATAATCAGTTTGTCAATTTGCTCTTGGGGTATATCTTTTAAATTAATAACTAATAATTTAATCTTCAGAGAGGGAGCAATTTTTTGAATAGGTTTTCCTTCAACCATTGGAAAGGTTGTGCGTAAGCTCTCATGGCGTTGAATAATAGCATTGATCGTTTGTTCTAAAATATCAATGTTTAAGCGTCCCGTTAAACGGATGGTTAGAGCTTCATTATAAGCCGAATTTTGCTGATCCATCTGATAGAGAAACCACATTCTCTGTTGAGCAAAAGATAGGGGTAACGCTTCAGTTCTGGCAACGGTAGATATAACAGATTCAACCGTTTTAGACGGGGTTATTGCACTTCTTAAAAAGGCAATAATTTCTGGTTTTCTTGTGCCGATTTCTTGCTTGATTTCCGGTGTCATCGCTCCCTGGGGAGCTTGATATTTTAACTTTTCTTCCTCCAGCCAAAGCTTGATTTCTAAACTATTTAAGTAAGATAAAAATTCTGCGACTTTCATTAATAGTATCCTTTTCCTAATTAATGTTCTGGTATTTTTGGAAAGGGGGTGATGTTTGGCTGAGTTCAGTAGCTCTAGCTTGAGCTACTGTTAGAGATATAATCAACGGTTCTCATAAATTTAAGTATCCTCAAAGAATAAACACTATAGACCAAACAAAAATTATCAATGGCGGGGAGTCGGTGGTTATTGTTAAAATCAGTTGCCCTGGGAGCAACCGCTTACATACTCCATAAAAAGACTATTTTAAACCGAAGCTATTTATATCATATTCTGGATGATAAATTTTAGTGATGGATACAATTTTTTACATTTTTTCCCAAAAATGGTTCTGAAAAGCTTAAATTTTAGTTAAGCTATTTTCATAATTCTCCTTCTTCATAATTTTCTGAGGCTGTTGTCATGACTGTACCACCTTTGGATGCAGCTTTGGTATTTTTGGCGACATTAAGCACCTCAATCGTTTGAGCTAAACTGGCAACGGTTGGGTATTCTAATAAGCTGTGCAACGACAATTCTACCGAGAAAACATCGCGTAAACGAGAGATTACTTGACTTGCCAGCAAAGAATGTCCTCCTAGTTCAAAGAAATTGTCATTAACTCCAATTTGAGATAGATTTAACACCTTTTGCCAAATGTTAGCAACTTCACGTTCCTTTTCCGTTCTGGGTGCTATCAATTCGCTATTTTCTTTGCCTTGGAGTTCCTTGAGTAATTGCCACTTATCAATGTCTCCATTGTCCTTGATAGGTAGAGATTGTCGCTGAACCAGGGGACATTGATAGGACGTTCCAAATCTATCTTTTAGACTCACATAATTAGGTAGATTGACCGATTGAACTGTAGGTTTACGGGTGTAATAAGCGGTTAACTTTTGGCATCCTTCAGACAAAGAGGTAAAACGGTTAATCTTGCTATTACTCCCATCTAAACCGATCAGTAATTGTCCTTGATTGTGATATAAACTCGTTAGAAATGAGTCTAAACCTTGCTGCACCGTCATATCATAATACCCTTGAGAACGGGTTATATATTGCATCTGATAACCTTGGCTCATCCCGGTTTCTTGCCAAGTTGTCCAACTATAACAATAACTGGGGAACAAATTCTTAGATTTTTGATAGCTATTCAGAGATTCGAGGAAACTATTAGCCGCCGCATAGGAACCCAAAGCCGCTCCTCCAAAAAAACTAGCTAAGGAGGAAAAACTAATAAAAATTCCCTGAGATTCTTTGAGGAGTTGATGTAAAACCCAAGTTCCTATTACTTTAGGGCGAATAATTGTCGCTAAACCTTCTTGAGTTTCCTCCAGAAGTAAACAATCTTTGTAAATTCCAGCCAGATGAATCACCCCATTAAGTTCTCCTTGCCATTGTTTTTTCACCTGTTCTACAGCCTGTTTAACTTCAGTGAAATTAGCCACATCTACCGCTTGATAAATTACTTGTCCCCCAAGATTTTCTAAAGCTTGGAGATTTTTGATTTTTAAGGATAATTGATCTTCGGTTTTGAGGTACTCACTCCAGAGGTGTTTTTCTGGTAAAGGTGTTTTTCCAATTAATAGTAAACGAGCTTGATAATTTTTGAGCAAATACTGAGCAATTTGTCTGCCAATCCCTCCTAGTCCTCCGGTAATCAGATAAATACCCCCTGATTTAAAGGGTAATTCCTGTTGGTTGTGTTGCAGTAAATTGACTTTTTCTAAACCTGCAATTAAACGTTTCCCGTTGCGATAGGCAATTTCTCTTTCCTTGGATAAAACAGATAGTTCTTGCAGCAGATAACTGACATTAATTTCAGGGTTATCTAGGGGTAAATCAACATGACGAGTATTTAACCAAGGAAGTTCTTTAGCTAGGGTTTTGATCAGTCCTAAAACTGGAGATTTTTCATAGGCAATTTTATCGGTTTCTATGACAAATTGACTATAACTGGAAACAAATAGCAATTGAATTTTTGAGTTAAAATCATGAATTTTAGCTAAAGCTTGAACTAGGAATAATAAATCATAAATTCCTCGCTCTTGTGCTTTTTCTAACTGTTCAATTGTTGAAATTTCTCCCTGATAGTCTTGATAAGTCCCCAGATGAATAATATTGCTAAGGATAATTTTTCGCTCGGATAAAGATGCCATTAACTGTTGATAATGGTTGGCTGTCCCTGGTCTGAGGGTATAGCAATTTTGACTAATTTGAGAAAATTCTTCCGCTGCTAAAACCGTGATACAGGGTAAGTTTTGACCTTCGATTTTTTCTGCTAAAGATGATCCTAAACCCAAGGAATCCAGAAAAATTAAAGTACAACACTTGGAAAGTTCGGGTTTTAAGTTAACTGGAGATCGAGGTTTCCAAACTTTCCGATAAAACCAATCAGGAAGGGTATTAGCATTTTCTAATAGAATATCGATTTCTTTTAAAATAGAATTAAATTCTCCGTTCGCAAACCGTTTTGTTAATTGCGATCGCTGAATTTTGCCAATGGAAGTTTTAGGAATTTCGTTTTTATTGACGGGGATTAAATATTCAGGATTAACGCCAAAACTGTTAATTACTTTTCGTCTAATCTTTTTCAGAAGTTCTGCTAGATGCTGTTGATCAAAGGTTTCTGCACTAAAAAATAAAGCTAATTGATCGGTACTATTTCTAGGATCATAAACAGCACAAGCGGCGGTGTAGGACGCTTGTACTTCTTTAATAGTTTCCACTACAGTTTCAATTTCATGGCTGTAATAATTCACTCCATTAATAATAATGGTTTCTTTACTTCTTGCAGTAATGACTAAATGACCGTTACTAATAAATGCTAAATCTCCTGTCTTAAACCAGCCATCTTTTAAGAAAGCGTCTTGATTCGCTTCTGGGTTTTTATAATAACCCGGTGAAACTGGATGTCCTTTAACTTGTAAATGACCAATGGTTTCTTCTGGTAATAGGGAATTATCAGCATTAACAATTCTAATCGATATTCCCGGAATGGGTAATCCTAAATCCGTAAAAGTTGCACCATTAGGATGTTCAGGATGGACTCGTTTTAAGGAAGAATTCAAGGAGGATTTATCAACCGTATGAAAGAGTAATGGCTGTTGTTCTGTCGGCTGATAATAGGTAATTCCTGACCCCATTTCTGCCATCCCAAAAGCAGGACGCATCGCCGTTTTTTTCAGATTATATTGAAGATGAAGGGTGTTAATAAATTCTCCAACTGCTTGACCAGAAACAGCTTCACCCGCCGCTAAAAAGAATTTGACACAATCTAAATTCCAATTTTGATCGGGTTCTTTTTTTAAAGCTTCATTGATCAAATTATAAGCAAAATTAGGAGCCCAACTGTGGGTAATTCGATATTTAGCAATTAAATCTAACCAATTCAAAGGACGACCTAATATATATTCAGTTTGAACATAAACCATTTGACATCCTAACTCGACACAGCGAATATTCCAGTCTGAAATACTGCCAATATGATCAAAAGGAAGCCAATTAAGAATAATATCGTCGTTTTGATGTTCACAAATGATGTTTGTTCCTCGCGCACGAGAGATCACATTTTTATGGGTTAATGAAATACATTTCGGTATTCCTGTACTGCCTGATGTTAGATTAAAGAACGCAATATCATCCGGTTGACTAATATGAGTCTGATGGGGAGAATAAGTTTTTAATTCTTCAATAAAACTAAAGCTTAAGGTTTGATTAGGCAACCATTGTTCTAAATGTTTTATCTCTTGCTGACGGGATTGATTTGTGATAATAATAGGTTCATCTAACAACTGCCAAACTTGAGATATTTTATTAATTTCATTATTAAAATCTTTATAGCTGGGTGGTACTGAAATAATAACCGGAATAAATCCCCCTAAAAGACACCCCCAAAACGCAGAAATGATATCATAGTTTTCCGATAGCTGAAGAATCACTTTATCTTGAGCTTGTAAACCATGGTTTTGTAATCCGGCTTGTATTTGTTGAGCGTCTTCCCATAATTGTTGATAAGACTGAAAAACTTCTGATCCATTAGATTGAATATAAATAATCCCTTTATTTGAATAATTTTCAGCAGCTTTTTGGAGGATTTCTGCCAAGGTTTTCGGTTGAAGTTCAGATTTTTTTAAAAGCTGTCCGTGACTGATTCCAGCTTGAGTGTTAGAAGTGTGAATCCCCAGATGAATCGGGGTTTCAGATTTTTGATGATCATTTTTTTTCTCTATTTTTAAGGGCAATAATTCCGATAGATGTAGGGGTAAAATTTTGTTCTTTTTAGAACTCATGACGACAGCAACTTGATCGATATCTGACAAAGAGCGTAGTTTTTCTTCTGTTTCCTGAACTTGATGATTATCGATAATTTCAATATTTTTTAATGCAGTTTCATCGACATCACCGCTATCGGTGAAGGGTAAACTGGAAATTTGCACATAGATATTAGGTATAAGATTATCCGGTAATTGAGACTGTAAATCGGAGGACAATTGTTCAGAATTCCAAGCTCCAGAGGAAACGATATAGGCAACTAATTCCCCCTCTCGTACCATAAAATAGCAATCTTCAATTAATGGATTTGATAAAAATACTTCTGCCAATTTCTGACAATTTAATTTTGGATTTTTATCTTCCGTCCTCATGCCTAAAATCCTCGGTTCTGTGTATATCTTGTGAAAGCTTCTTCAATAAGGACTTTTAGGCGTAACCAGTTCGACATCTATAATACGCCAATTTAAGTCTGAATTGCATCACTGTCTGGGCTATTAGAGCATACCTCATTCGGGCTAGGATAGTCAAGATATTTTCGAGGACGATTGTTAAGCTTTTCGTAATTTAAATTGCCTGCTGAGATGAGGTCTTTATACAAGAGGCAAGACTCCCCCCAACTTTCCGACTTCTGGTTGGGGGAGATTCCGCTAATCTAAGAATAAGGGATTTAAATCCGTCTTAGCTTAGTCCATTAGTCGGCTCGTTTAATCCCGCTCTCCCAAGAATGATAAAGAGTAGCAAAATAAAAATCTGCTCCTAGTTTCTCACTCAACTCTTGATATCCAATAAACTCTTTGATCTTGTCACAATGGTCGGCTTTTCTTTTGTCAAAGGGAATCTCTTGGAAAAGTTTTTCAGACACTCGATTGATTTCACCTTAGCTTAGTTTTGATAGATCATTTGCTCAGTAATAGGAGAAAATTAACTTCTTGGTTAGCATAGGCACTCAGGCAAAAGGCAATGGCAGTTAGATATGTGTAATTAATTCTACTTAGTTACTTAAATAGTTTGGTGATTCTTTTTCTTCCCTCCCAGCATAATAGCATAATTCACTTCCAATCCAACTTTAAAAAACTCGCTCTTCGCTTCCTTCTCCTCGTTTCCGCTGTCTGCTCTCCGATACTTTCTAAACAGGATTTAGTATTAATTCTCGCTCTGGTCGTGCTTTGATCACATCCGGGCAAGACGACTATTTACTGTTGAGATAAATTTACCTCTTGACCAAGTTGATAGAGCAAGTTTCTTGATTCTATGTTATGATGTTGAGGGCTTCGTTTTTGGGTCTGATTTGTTGTTGTTAAAGATCAGAATATACCTGATGAGCCTTTCCTCATTCAGCCTCTAGGCTAATATGTTTCCTTTTTGAATTGACGTTTTTCTTGATAACGAAGCTGATCAGCCGTAGGGTGAATAAAAAATGACAGAACAAGCTTGGTGGGTACAAAAATGGCTAGAACTACTCGATTCCTATCGCTTTAAAAAACGCTTAGAACGAGCTAGACTCTACGCTAGAGAGGGCAATGTTTTAAGTATTGACTTTGAAGACTCGCAAGTTATTGCTAGAGTACAAGGCAGTGAACCAGAGCCTTATATAGTGGATTTATCCCTAGTCGCTTTTAGTGATGAAGAATGGGATTATATTATTAAGCTTCTCTCCAAAAAAGCCATTTATTCCGCTCAATTGCTCACCGGACAAATGCCCGATAATATTGAGCGTGTTTTTATCGATAGTGGGGTGAATTTATTTCCCTTTTCCCTAGCTGATATTCGCTCTCGTTGCACCTGTCCCGATCAAGCCAACCCCTGCAAACATATAGGAGCAGTCTATTATCAATTGGGTGATCGTTTTATTGTCGATCCCTTCCTGCTTTTGCAACTGCGCGGCCGAAGCAAAAGCCAAATTCTGGAAGCTTTACGAGAAAAACGCTCCTATTCCTCTGATAATCAACCTTTAGCAGTCAGTGAAACCCCGGCAGTAGTTGAAAAAACTGCCCCCGACAGTGCTATCGATCGCTTTTGGCAGTACGATGAAGAGCTAGATCCCTCCCTCGTTGTGATTACGCCGGGGAATGAAAATCAAACCATTCTCGACATTTTAGGCAATTTTCCCCTCGCTGCCCCCGAATCGGATGCCATAGAACAATTTTTAAAACCAATTTACCGGCAAATTCCCCAAGAAGCGATGGCGATCGCTTTACAGTAGGGAATTTGGGGTATGGGAGCAGCCCGGTCAAAGTGGTGCAAAAGACAAAAAAGCCAGCCAGATTTATCCTCGCATCGGGGTGAGGAATTGACCGGGGAGAAAATCGCCCCACCAGTAACCGCTAAACCGTCTTACTTTTGCCAGTTTTACTGCCCGGGGAAGTAGTTTTTTTGCTGGAGCTAGAAGTCGTTTTCTTGGTGGTGGTTTTCTTGGCAGTAGTTGCCTTGGCCGCTAGGGCGACTAAAGCTTGTTCTAGAGTCAGGGTTTCGGCCGTCTCTCCCTCCGGAATCTTAGCGTTAGTCTTACCGTGCTTGATATAAATTCCGTAGGGACCTTCGTACAATCCCACCAATTCCCCATCGTCGGGATGTTTACCCAATTCTTTTAAGGGTGGTTTGGTAGAACCACGAGCGCCGCGAGCTTTTTTCGGTTCGGCTAATAAGGCCAAGGCTCGATCGAGGGTTATAGTTAAGACATCATCGCCGGCTTTCAGGGAACGATATTCTTTTTCTTTGCCCTCTTCCTGAACCACATAGGGACCGAAACGCCCTAAACTGGCTTTGATTTTGCCTCCGGTGAGGGGATGGGTTCCCAGCAGTCGCGGCAGTGCTAATAAACCCACCGCTTGTTCAAGGGTGATGTCCTCGGGTTTGACTCCTTTGGGTAGGGAGGCGCGTTTCGGTTTGGGATTGTCCTCGCTGATATCTCCTAACTGGACGTAGGGACCGTAACTACCAACGAGCAGATAAATCGGCTCTCCGGTGTCGGGATGAAGACCGATTTTATCCGGACCTTCGGTTTTTTGTCGCAGCAGGGTTTCTACCTGTTCGGGGTTGAGGTCGGCGGGGGTTAAATCGGCCGGGATGGAAGCGGTGAGGATTTCATCGCCTCGGGGGACTTCCAGATAGGGTCCGTATTTGCCGATCTTGATGGTTGCCTGTAAATCCTCTAAAATCACCGATTTAGCGGTGCTAGAGTTAATTTGACTCTCGCGCTCTTTGACTTGGCTTTCTAGCCCTTTTTCGCCGCGATAGAAGCGATCGAGATAGGGCAACCATTGAGCGGAACCGGTGGCGATATCGTCGAGGGTTTCCTCCATTTTCGAGGTAAATTTGGGATCTACCAGGTCGGGGAAATGATTTTCTAATAAACCGACGACGGCGAAGGCGGTGAAGGTGGGAATGAGGGTTTTGTTCCGCATTTGGGCATAACCGCGATCAATAATGGTGCCGAGAATGGTGGCGTAGGTGCTGGGTCGCCCGATTCCTTCACTTTCGAGGGTTTTTACCAGTGAGGCTTCGCTATAACGGGCGGGGGGTTGGGTATCGTGGCTAATGGCCTCTAGTTTGCGACAATTGGGGGTATCACCGACGCTGAGGGGGGGTAGGATTATTTCTTGGTCGTCGATCGCCGCTTCCGGATCGTCGGAACCTTCCACATAGGCGCGGAAAAAGCCGGGGAAGTCGATTCTTTTGCCGGAGGAGCGAAATCCGGCATTTTCCACCTGAATATTAACGGCGATCTGGGTAATACGGGCATCGGCCATCTGTGAGGCGACGGTGCGTTTCCAGATTAGGTCGTAGAGGGCGAATTCTAGTCCGCTCAGGCCGGTTTCCCGGGGTAGGCGAAAGCTACTGCCGGCGGGCCGGATGGCTTCGTGGGCCTCCTGTGCGCCTTTGCTTTTGGTGGTGTACTGCCGGGGTTGGGGACTGAGATAATTTTTACCATACA
The DNA here is from genome assembly GCA_007095785.1 of Microcystis aeruginosa Ma_SC_T_19800800_S464. GTDB lineage: Bacteria > Cyanobacteriota > Cyanobacteriia > Cyanobacteriales > Microcystaceae > Microcystis > Microcystis aeruginosa_E. The sequence goes on along the minus strand of SFBL01000225.1, from coordinate 5,772 downwards.
TTTGTTCTACACAATTGCGAGCGGCGGTGATGGCCTGATCGGAAAGATGCACCGAATCGGTTCGCATATAGGTGATGTAGCCCTGTTCGTAGAGATTTTGGGCGATTCGCATGGTGTCGCGGGCGGATATGCCCAGTTTCCGGTTAGCCTCTTGCTGTAGGGTGGAGGTGGTGAAGGGGGGGGATGGTTTGCGAGTGGTGGGTTTTTCTTCGGTGTGGCTAACGCGCCAGATTTTGTCTTGGATGCGTTCTTTTAAGGCGGTGGCGGTGGCTTGATCTAAAAGGGTGACTTGGCGGTCGGGGAGCAGTCTGCCGGTGTCGGCATCGAAATCGCTCCCATTTGCTACTTTTTGACCGTTTAAGGTGACTAATTTCGAGTCGAATTGATTTTTGTCCTTTTCTAAAGTCGCTTTCAGATCCCAATAATTGGCGGTTTTAAAGGCTCGTCGTTCTCGTTCCCGTTGTACGAGCAGACGCACGGCGACGGATTGCACCCGGCCGGCGGATAAACCTTTAGAGATTTTTTTCCAGAGTAGGGGGGAGAGGGTATAACCGTAGAGGCGATCGAGTATGCGGCGGGTTTCTTGGGCGTGAACTAAATTTTCGTCGATCGAGCGACAATTTTTGAGGGCGGCTTGGATCGCTTCTTTGGTGATTTCGTGAAATACCATCCTTTTGGTGGGTATTTTCGGGTTGAGTACCTGTAGGAGATGCCAACTGATGCTTTCTCCTTCCCGATCTTCGTCGGTGGCGAGGATCAATTCGCTCGCGCCTTTGAGGGCTTCTTTTAATTCTTTGACGACTTTACTTTTAGTTTTGGGGACGACGTAGAGGGGATCGAAATCGTTGTCCACATCCACGCCCAAATTGGCCCAGGATTTGTCTTTGTGGGCGGGGGGAATTTCTTCGGCAGAGGCGGGCAGATCGCGGATGTGGCCCATGGAGGCTTGGACTCGGTAGCCGCTAGGCAGATAATTACTGATCGTCCGAGCTTTGGTGGGGGATTCGACAATAACCAGGGTTGACATAGGAATTGATCACGAGGGCATCGCCACAGCGACTGTTTTAGTTAGACTGACAATCGTTGTTTGATGATGGGCAAAAGTTACTATTTATCTTGACCGGCTTGATTCGGGTCAAAAGCCACTTACTACGATAATAGAGATTAAAGCTGGTGTTTTGTCACTAACTTCTTAATAAAACTTAATGTTTTTCTGGAGCAGCGATCGGACAGCAAGGCACCGCCAAGGGTAATATAATCTGTTTGAGAAGAAGGGAGATGGTCCTCGATACTAAATTAGGTTACGCTTCATCTTTATCAGAAACGCTGTAGTTATGTCTGATTTACGTCAATACGCCCCAGCAACAGAACGCAATCGTCAGCCGATTTTGGAAGTTCTCAGCCAATTTTTACCGAAGACTGGCAATATCCTAGAAATATCTAGCGGTACGGGTGAACACGCTGTTTTTTTTGCCCCTCGTCTTGCTCCTTGTCGTTGGATTCCCTCGGATTGTAACCCTCTGGCTCTAGATAGTATTCGCAGTTGGTGCGATTATTATCCTAATTCTAATCTCGATCGCCCCCTATTTATCGATGTTCATCAGTCAATTTGGGCGGTAGAGACGGAAAATATCGTTATTAATGCCATTGTTAATATTAATATGATTCATATCGCTCCTTGGTCTGCTTGTTTAGCTTTAATGGCGGGAGCGAGTCGCATTCTTAGTCCAGGGGAAATTCTCTATCTTTATGGTCCCTATAAACGACAGGGAAAACATACTTCTCCTAGTAATGAAAGCTTTGATCTTTCTCTCCGTTCTCAAAACTCTGCTTGGGGAGTTAGGAATTTAGAAGATGTGGTGCAACAAGCGAGCGATCGAGGTTTACAATTGTTAGAAGTAATTCCTATGCCCGCTAATAATCTCTCGGTTGTATTTGCCTTAACATAGCAATTATCAGTGAACAGTAATCGGTAATTAGCTTCTAAAGGCAAAAGGCAAAAGGCAAAAAAAAGAATCTGGCAATTCTCCTACCTAAAAAGAAGGTTATAAACTAAGTACATCCAAGCTTTTAGCTTAACCAATTAAGTAGGGAGGCACAATTATTTGTAGGATGGGTTAGCGGTAGCGTAACATAATCGGGCGTTGGGTTTCATGCTTCAACCCAACCTACGTTCTGATCACTGAAAAAAGCTCCCCACTTCCCACTTCCCACTTCCCACTGATAACTGATCACTGATAACTGATAACTGATCACTGATAACTGATAACTGATAACTGATCACTGATAACTGATAACTTATTTCCAACCCGCGCGATTCATTACCTGTACCGCTTTGGCTAAATTAGGACCATAATTAGCCACACTAACGGTATCTTCCTTCCCGCGTCCGAGTTTTGCTAGGACAGGGTCTAAAGCAACCCCTCGAACGACGGGATATTCTTGATTACCCTTAGCAAAAAAGTTCTGTGCTTCATTGCTAGAAAGATATTCTAAAAATTTAATGGCCGATTCTCGATTGGGGGCAGTTTTAATTAAACCACCACCGCTAATATTAACGTGAGCGCCGCGGCCTGTTTGGTCGGGGAAAATTACGCCTACTTGGTCATAAATTGCCCGTTTAGCGGGGTCTTTTTCTTCGGCATACCCAGCTAAGTAATAGGTGTTAGCTAGGGCTAAATCGGCAATTCCTGCGGCGACAGCTTCGATTTGTGCCTTATCATTTCCCTGGGGTGAACGAGCAAAATTAGCCACTAATCCCCGACACCATTTTTCTGCGGCCGCTTCCCCTTGGATGTCGATTAACCAAGCGGTAAAAGATTGACTATAGATGTTACTAGATGACCGGGTGACGACTTTTCCTTTCCATTTGGGATTGGTTAAATCTGCATAGGAATCGATTTCTCTGGGGTTAACTCTGTCTTTGTTGTACATGATTACCCGCAAGCGTTTACTAAACCCAAACCAGTGACCTTTGGGGTGACGCAAATTAGCGGGAATTCTTTGGGTAAGAATGCGGGAATTGACCGGGGCAAAAATTCCCTGTTGGTCGGCGCGCCATAGTCTCCCTGCATCTACCGTTAGGAGTATATCGGCAGGACTATTGCTGCCTTCGCTTTTGATCCGTTCGATTAATGGGTCTGCTTCCCCTTCCACGAGGTTAATTTTTATTCCCGTTTGTCGGGTGAAGTTGTCGTACAATCGTCGGTCGGTGTTGTAGTGACGGGAGGAATAGAGGTTTAATTGTTTAGTTTGGGCGGAAACTTCGTTTATTTTCCCTAATTGCCCCACTGCTACCGCTAAGGTGGCTGTTCCCGCGCCTAGAAAGACTCTCCGAGTTATTTTATCGTTCATTGCTCGATTCTTGGTAAAGTTGTCTTTTCCTATTGTACAGCTATTGAGAATAATTCTTATCTGTGGGAGAAATTACTTGTCTGGCTAGGGTGCTAGATGGGGTAAAATCAAGGTAAAATCAGGGGTTCTTGTGTTGATGGGGCTAATAAATCCTCAAATCTATCGCTAGTTAAGTTCAATAAGTCTAAGATGTTACCCTAAGCTCGATCGAGGGTATTGTGGAATGAGAGCAGCGAGAGTCAAGATAATGATCAACAGTAATCACCAACAAGCGATCGAGTTAATGTTAGCATCGGGAGACCATGATCAATTATTGTTATTTTGTCAGCAAGCGCTGGCGGTTGATCCGGAAGTGACTGATTATTATCCCTATCTGGGATTAGCTTATCTGCTGCTAGGGCAGCAAGCAACAGCGCAAGAAATTTGGTTATTTTGGCTATTACAATCAGAGTCCAGTCAGGATTTAATTATGCTGCTCAAAAAAGAGATAATTAGAAATCTCAATTGCTGGCAGTTTGCCCAAGCTAAATTAATCTATCTTCAGTGGCTAGAATTAGAAGAAATAGAAGGGGATGAAGAGATAGAAAATTATGCGCTGACTGCGATCAACTCCTGTCTTCAAGAGGTGCAAGAGGCAATTAATCGGCGAGAATATACTTTAGCTGAGGACTTTTACTTAAGAATTTTATCTTGGCGTGAACAATTAGCTTACATCTGGCACGATTTAGGATACTTATACTATATAATTAACCGACTAACAGAATCTTTTAACTGTTTAGCAAGAGCCATCGAATTAGAGGAAAATCAAGCCTTATACCATTATACTATGGCCATGGTGCTAGAAAAACAATCACGTTTAGCTCTAGCTTTATCAGCTTATCAAAAAGCGATTGATCTCAATCCCAATTTTGTCGATGCTTATAATAAACTGGGCAATTTATTTTATCAATTAGGTCAGCTAGAGTCAGCCGAAAAATTCTATCAGCAGGGAATTAATAGCCGGACTGATTTTTATCCTTTTTATATCAATTTAGGCAATGTCTATTTAGTTAAACAAGCTTGGACAGAGGCAAAAAATGCTTACTTTGGGAAAACCTGCAAGCTGACCAACAAATAGCCGATCTTTACTCAGGTAATTATTTTTATCAAAGAAAACTCTATCAATTAGCACTAAACTATTATCAAAAATTATTAGCAGTTAAAGTAGAAGATAGCAACTTTTATTTAAATTGCGCCCATTGCTATCTCATTCTCAAAGAAGAAAAACAAGCTTTGGATGTGTATAAAAAAGGCATTAGCTATCATCCCAAAAATATTGATTTACATTTGCGCCTAATTTGGTTACTACAAAATAATTATCCGATCGAGGTGGCAATTCAAGCCACTAAATCGGCTTTAGAGTATCTTCCCGATCACCTATCTTTGAAATTAGAATTAATGCGTTTAATGCCGATAGTTTACACAAATCAAGCAGATATTATGCAATATCGATCAAACTACGAGAAACGGTTAGATAATATCTTGTCTAATCTTGATTTAACCACTACTCATCAACAACAGGAGGCTTGGAAAAGTATTGGATTAAGAACTAATTTTTATCTTCAATATCAAGCTAAAAATGATTTAGAACTACAAAAAAAATATGGAGAATTAGTTTATAAAATTACCGCAGCTAACTTTCCTAATTGGGTAAAAAACCTAACCATACCTACGGGAAAAATTCGCCTTGGCTATATTTCTGCTCACTTGCGTCATCACACGGTAGCGAAACTTTTTCAAGGATGGTTGCAGTGGCGAAATCGAGAACAATTTGAAATTTACTGTGGTTTAGCCATTGTTGTTATTGCGATACCCCTTTTAAAGAGCCTAATCAAGAGTTTGCCAGTCATCCCTTTGTACCTCATTCAACTGAAAACCGCTATATTAGGGATTGAAACAATACCTATGATATTATAGGTTTATACACATATTAGTTCCAATTAATCTTAAACCCTATTAGGGATTGAAACAAAAATCACATTGATAGACTGGTAAGTGAAAATAGTTCCAATTAATCTTAAACCCTATTAGGGATTGAAACATGATTTTCTTGGACTTGCATCCGAAAAAGGTCTAAGGTTCCAATTAATCTTAAACCCTATTAGGGATTGAAACATTAATGGCATTTATTCCGCCTGCGTTTTCAAGTTCTATTGGTTTCAATTAATCTTAAACCCTATTAGGGATTGAAACGAATATAGCAATTCTTGGAGCTATGAGGTACAATGGAAAGCAAATAGACAAATAATAGAACTTACCCGCTTCCTATGAGACCCTATTCTGTAGATTTTCGCCAAAAAATTATCGATGTCTGGAAGAAAGAAAAAATTTCCATTCGAGGACTAGCCCAGAGATTTGACGTGGCTAAAAGCTTTATTC
>SFBL01000224.1 GCA_007095785.1 Microcystis aeruginosa Ma_SC_T_19800800_S464 | reverse complement strand
CTCTTTTGTCACTCTCGGAGACGGCGATCCCCCAACACTTGATGAAATGGTTATTCCGGCGATTTGACCTCAAAATAGATTTCTTAATAGAAAATAATTGGGTGATCGCCGTCTAGGTAAAGGTTCTGGGATTCACAAATCCCAAGGGTTTTCCCACTTTGACAGAAGAGGGATATATCGGCAATCTCGATGATCGATCCTGTTGATCACACAGCAGCCAAGAGAGCCGATTACTCGATTAACAGACAAACTTTAATGGTTGGATTTTACTTCTTTTCAACCAACCTCGAAAACAGTTTTGTCAGTTCCTCAGTCCCTTGGCAAAATCCATCTATTGGCGGGGAAAACGCTGCATGGTTCCGAAAAAATCACCACGAATTCCTTTAGAATTGCACCAGATCAAGGCTCACGAGTTTTATCAAAAACGGCTGGCATCGGGTAAAGAAGGCAATGAGATAGATGACTGGCAGCAAGCGAAAGAATATTTTAGCCAACATCCCAGAGCGATTCTTGCTTGGAATCTAAAGATGCCCTATCGCCGGGGAAAAACCCTAATTAAAAGATTGTTGCTATCGCTCCAGTCTCTTGTCAGAGTTGCTTGGAAACTGCTAATCTTTCCCTTCTGGCTATTTCAGCAAATACCGGGACTTTTTGCCCGTGAAGACAAAGACAGCCGCACCTTTGCCATTGATGTGGTCAAAACGATTATTTCTGCCCTGGGATTAATTGCTACCCTTTTCGCAGGAATTGGGCTTTTTGTCAATTATCTCAATTCTCAAGCGGAAATACAACTGATTCAGGAACGTCTTATTACCGAGCGCTTCTCGAAAGCTGTCGAGCAAATCGGTAATAATAAAGAGGAGGTGGTAATTGGCGGCATTTATTCCCTAGAGCGAATTGCCAAAGATTCTTCCAAGGATCAATGGACAATTATGGAAGTGCTGACTTCCTACATTCGTAAAAATTCCCCCATTCCCTCGAATATTCAACAACTGAAGCCAGAGGCAAGACAGAAGTCCCTAGAAAAGCTCCCTTCCGTGAGTATTCCAGTTCAGGCCGCTTTAACGGTAATCGGCCGGCGTAAAGTTGAGAATGACCAAGCTGGGGATAATTTGGCTGAAACAACTGACTCTAATAAAATTAAAATTCTTGATTTAAGTCGGACAAATTTGAGGGGAGCCAACCTCAACGGAGCCAGCCTCATCGGAGCCAACCTCAACGAAGCCAACCTCAACCTAGCCAACCTCAACCGAGCCTACCTCAACGAAGCCAACCTCAACCTAGCCAACCTCAACCTAGCCAACCTCAACGGAGCCTACCTCAACCTAGCCAACCTCAACCTAGCCAACCTCAACGGAGCCTACCTCAACCTAGCCAACCTCAACCTAGCCAACCTCGACGGAGCCAACCTCTACGGAGCCGACCTCATCGGAGCCAACCTCAACCGAGCCAACCTCAACCGAGCCAACCTCAACGGAGCCAACCTCGACGGAGCCAACCTCATCGGAGCCGACCTCATCGGAGCCGACCTCATCGGAGCCAACCTCGACGGAGCCAACCTCTGGGGAGCCGAGGTTGATCCAAAACAAATTAAATCGGCCTGCTTTTGGGAAAGCGCAATATACACGCAGGGCAAGTGGGATGAAGATAAACAATTATGGGTGGCTGCGGACCCAAAAGCCAATCAACGAGAAATCGACAAACTCAAAAGGGACAAAAACTCAGATCCGCCAAATCCGATCAATTGTACTACTAAATATCGACTGTACTACTAAATGGCGAAGCATTCGGATAGAAAATCTCCGGTTTCACCGATAGGTTATTGCCCGAATGCTTCGCCCCTACAGGACGCAGGCCGATGAAAACGCAAGGTTTGGAAGCACGATTCTCTCAAAATCTTGCACCTGTTTCGCCAGAAAAGCCACAAAACCCTTACCTTACCTACATTTCACATTTATTCAGCAAGCCCTAAATACTTTAACTTTTGGCGATTTAGGATCAGGTGACGAAACTAGCATTTTCCCCTAATTGAAGCGAAAAAACCCCGCATGACTTCAAGAAATCACCGGGGTTTTTAGGAAGAATAGGGATAGGGAAGGAATTTAACCCTCGGTTTCCTCTCTGGTTTGGATAAACAGAATCAAGAGGAAAACGGTGGGGACTAGGACGAATAGGATACTAGCGATAAAGCCGAGATTATTTACCTGCATGAGTTAACTCCCTTAAGTGACAACGGATTTAGATTAAAGATTAACTCCTAGAATATCATCCCAGAGGGCGTTGCTGATTTGAGAGGGGAAGTGGGAAGTGGGGAAGTGGGGAAGTGGGGAAGTGGGGAGGTGGGAGATGGGGAATTATGAATTATGAATTATGAATTGGGAAGTGGGGAAGTGGGAAAAAGTACCTGAATTCTACCCACGATCACTCCAATGGTCAGCACTTTTTGGGTAAAAAAAAGCCTAAAAGCCTTATCCAACAAAGTTTTTAGATTTATTCAGCAAGCCCTAATTGGTACTTTTGGATCGGTGGCGATGATGTGAAGATCGATATTTTTCTGCCAGATCAGGCCCATGAGTTTTTGGGTGAAAGAACCTTTGATGAAATGCTTCCAGCGCGATTGACGGCTCTCCCCGATCACAATCTGGGTGATTCGTTCTCGTTCAGACACTTCTGCGATCGCTTCGGCCACCTGATAGCTTTTAACCCGTAAGAATTTACCCTCGAATTCCCGACATAAACGTTCGCAGGTTTCGATATGTAAAGCCTCCTCTTTGGTGAGAAAGCGATCGGGGTTATCGACGAAAATCACAAAAAATTCCGCGTTCATATACCCCGCTATCCGCGCTCCTCGACGTAATAATCGTAAAGAGTTGGGATAGGTGGAAACACAGACTAATACCCGTTCGTGAACGGGACAGAATTGACCGATAAATGTCGAATTACTCGCTTCTTCTTCTACTGTATCGGCCACTTCACGTAGGGCGAGTTCCCGGAGGGCGATTAAATTACGCCGTCGAAAGAAATTATTTAAAGATGGTTGGATCTTTTCGGGAGCGTAGATTTTTCCCGCTAATAATCTTTCCTCTAGGGTTTCGGCGGTAACATCTACCACGATCACTTCATCAGCTTCCTCCAAAATTCGATCGGGTATTCGCTCCCGCACCACCACCCCAGTGATTCGGGCGACCAGATCGTTTAAACTCTCGATATGCTGGATATTCACGGTCGAGTAAACATCGATTCCCTGGGATAAAATTATCTCCACGTCCTGAAAGCGTTTCTCTCGCTCCGAACCGGGTGCATTCGTGTGGGCCAATTCATCGATCAGACACAACTGGGGCGAGCGAGCGATAATCGCTTCCGTATCCATTTCCGAGAGAGTGAATCCCTCTTTCTCTAGGATTTTTCTCGGTACGATTTCCAATCCCTCGGCTTTTTCGGCGGTCTCTTTCCGGCCGTGGGTTTCGAGAAGTCCAATCACCACGTCGGTTCCCTGCTTTCTGAGACTATGCCCCTCCTCCAGCATCTTGTAGGTTTTCCCGACTCCCGGGGCCATACCGATAAAAATTTTATGTCTTCCCCGTCGCACAATCGTCTCCTTTTTGGCAACTTCCCTTACAGATTAAGATAATTCGACCGTAGCCAGGGGGATTGATGATACTCAATCCTCACCCCCTCTGATACTAAATCCTGTTTAAAAGGTATCGGGGAGGAGCGGAGGGACAGAGCGACGAGAAACAATCCATAACTGGGTTTTTACAGTGGGATTGGAAGTTAATCATATTACTAAAAACGGATTTGCTCTGAGAGTGATTATTGGCTAGAGGTAATACCGCGTTGACGTAATTGGTCGATAAAAAATTCCTCTAGGGAAGCACGAGCTAAATTAAGACTAATCAAGCGAGCATCCATACTAGGCAGGGCAGCCAGAAAAGCATCGGGTTCTCCCTGTAATTGTCCCTGCCAACAATTATCGCGCCAATGTAAACCGAGTATCCATTGCTGTAGTTGCTCCTCCCTACCACCTTGAACAATCACCTGATAGACATCAGCACGACCGAGAATTTGATCAAGGGAACCGACACAGAGTAATTCTCCCCGGGCCAACAGGGCAATGCGATCGCAAATTTGCTCCACATCGGAGAGAATATGAGAGTTAAAAAAGATGGTTTTCCCCCGTTGTTTGAGGGATTGAATAATTTCTCGCACCTGATAGCGACCGATAGGGTCCAGTCCCGACATCGGTTCATCGAAAAAGACTAATTCAGGATCATTGATTAATGCTTGAGCTATACCGATCCGTTGCATCATTCCCTTAGAATATTGACGCAATTGCTTTTTCTGGGCAGTTTTGCGGTCTAATCCCACTAAATCCAATAATTCAGGAATGCGTTTTTTCTGCACAGAAGAGGGAATTTGAAAAATGCTGGCGATTAATTGTAGGAATTCCCAGCCAGTGAGATAGTCGTAGTAGTAGGCATTTTCAGGAAGATAGCCGATGCGTTGCCTGACCGAGCGATCGCCAATTGGTTGACCGAGAATCAAGGCCCGTCCGGAAGTGGGTCGGACAATCCCCAAAAGGGTTTTTAAGAGCGTGGTTTTGCCGGCCCCGTTTGGGCCTAATAATCCAAAAGTTTCGCCCTCATGGACAATTAAAGTACAGTTTTTCAAGGATTCGATTTTTTTATCCAACCAGAATCCTGTCCGATAAGTTTTTTGTAAGTTTAACGTCTCTAGCACAGTTTGACGGCTGGTATTCGTCATTGTTTTGGAATCATCTGAGACATAATACATGGGTCTGACATCCCTTTTCCTAGACTTTGCTTTTATTATCCCCAAATTGTCAGCAGCAATGTCAACAGTATCAAAATAGCCCGGTTTTGGAACCCAGAAAAATTCCAACCGGTCTTGAGAAGGGGTATCAGTGCAGTTCCAGACTAGGACAAGCTTTCTTCCCTGGCATTGGTGAAAATTAGCCGCTAAAATCTGTTAGACAGGCAACTTTGACACTTGAGCGGCAACTGGTACAATAGGGCGAACGCTTATGGAAACCAGACTCTTACACAAACACAGCATGAAACAACTCCTCAATAGCCTCAATTCCCTGACAGTGGCCAGTGTAGCCACTATAGCTTTGGCCTACCCTAGCATGGCTCAAGTTAATCTGTCTGTGTATCCCTATCCCCCCTCGTCGAACGAATCCATAGAATTATACGTTCCCCCGCCAGAAAACAATAACACCGATAATACCTGTACTCAATTGATTGGGGCAAATATCGATAAAGTTATTAGTCAAGCTCCCAATCAGTGGGGTATATTAATCGAATCTATCGATCGCCAAACGGTTATTTATAGTCATAACGCTGATCGCTATTTTATCCCTGCTTCTAATACAAAGTTATTTACCACGGCTGCCGCTTTACAGGTGATGAACCCAGAAACGACAATTCAGAAAAAATCCCTGCGCGATTGGGTGAATGTCACTAATCAGAGAAGTAATAATTTCTACGCTGACACTCTTTTTCGCTTTATCGGTGGCTCTAAAAATGTTACTGCCATCTTGGCACAATTGGGCATCAATCCCAGTGGTTTTCGTTTAGCCGATGGTTCGGGATTATCCCGCCATAATACTGCTACTCCCCGCTCGATCGTGGAAATTTTGCGGGTGATGTATTATTCTCCTAATCGCGATACTTTCTATGCTTCCTTACCGGTGGCGGGAATTAGTGGCACCCTGAGAAACCGAATGCGTCAGACAGCCGCCACTGGCACAGTTTACGCTAAAACTGGCACTCTTACGGGTGTGCGGGCCCTATCGGGTTATCTAGAAAACCCCCACCAAGGACCGATGTTATTTAGCATTATCGTTAATAATCAACGGGTTTCCGGACAGGCCCTGGTGAAGGCGATCGATACTATTGTTCTACAGATGACCCAATCTCGTTCCTGTCAAGCTCATTGACGCTCCCATCGCACTCATGCGAGGGATTCCCTGTTCATCCAGTTACCTTATCTATTAGGCTTTCACTTAATAGACAGTGGGTAGTCTGTAGTCGGGCTTGAATTTCTGTCCGCCCGACAGTATTGGTGCGTGCGAGAATTTTGATAGCGGCGTTTTCGTCTCTATCCAAGACACAACCACAAGAACAAATATGAGTTCTTACAGACAATGTTTTCTTGACAATATTGCCACAATCAGAACATTGTTGGCTAGTATATTGTGAGTTCACTGCTATCACAAACTTCCCGTGTATTTTTCCAAAGTAGTCTAACCAATCAGTGAACATTGACCAACTCGCATCGGAAATTGATTTAGCAAGCTTAGGATTTTTCACCATATTGGACACCTTCAAGTCCTCATAGACTACGAAATCCTTAGATTGGATTAACGCTTTTGCTGTCTTGACGGCAAAATCTTTGCGTTGTCTAGAAACTTTTAAATGAAGGCGCGCTACTTTAGATTTCTGCTTTAACCTTTTTTTGCTTCCCTTTTTCTTTTTTGAGAGTTGACGCTGTGCTTTTTTCAAGCGTCTTTCTGCTTGACGAAGAAACCGAGGGTTATCAATTTTATCCCCATTGGAGTCAGTTAATACCAATTCTCTAAATGCCAACTACAGATAGAGCCTCCAGGATATAACCTCGTCCAACAATTGAAGCAATTACCTCTTTGTTCATTTCTTCGAGTCGTTGACCAATTAACAAACGTAATTCCTCTAAGTCTCTAGGTAGTTTCCATCTCAATCCTTTTTTTAAATATTGCCAAATCTGTTCAATTGGATTAGATTCTGGGCAATGTGGTGGCTGAAACATGAGAATAATGTTATCAGGTATTTTGAGGTTTTTTGCCTTATGAAACCTGCCATTATCTAACTGTATTATCAAAATACTATCGGCAAAATATTCAGAAACTAATTCTAAAAATATTTGAAAACATTGACTGTTTAAATGAGTGAATTCATAAAAGAAATGCTCTCCTGTCTTCGGCTCTACCACCCCATAGATATACGTTGCTTGAAATTGACCCTGCACTTTCCCCTAAGGTTTTACCCCTTTTGCTGTTATTTTTCTCCCGCTGATTGTTTTTAGTCCCAGACGAGTTTCCTCTTCACATAAAAAGCGAATTTTCCCTATATTACTCATCATTGTTATCGCTACCCAACTCAGCATTGCCAAATTTTCTAAGAGTTTTTTCTTAAAATCTTCTCAGGCTTTTTGGTCTAGCTATTTTTGGAGACGCTTTTAGCCGATAATATACTAATTTGTGCACAGTTTTGGCCTTGGCTTCTATCCCTAATTTTTCCTCTAGCCATTCACAAATCTGTCCATAACTATCAAATCTTTCCTTTTCTTTTAATCTTTGTTCTAAGGCTTTTTCTGCCCACCGAGGAACTTTTCTTGGTCTTCCTGTACTGACTTTTTTAGACAATAATTTTTCTAGTCCTCCTTGAGGATATTTTCCTAACCAATCTTGTACGGTGACTCTGTTTCTCCCTAGCATTTCGGCAGCTTCTGTCACCGTTTTTGCCTTTTTTGTCTTTAATAAGTACAATACTTGTATTCTTTCTTTTCCTGAACCAGTTTTTTCTTGTCTAAGCAGTTGCTTGAGTTCTGCTTCACTTTCAGATATTTCTATCTTATAAACTCCTGCCATATTTTTCCTTTAACTCTACTAAT
>SFBL01000223.1 GCA_007095785.1 Microcystis aeruginosa Ma_SC_T_19800800_S464 | reverse complement strand
TCGCTTATGAGGTAAGCAAAGCACGACGTTTTTAAAAATTTTCAGATATTTATTCCGAGAAATCGACTAAAAATGTTGCCAGATAAGGATTTGAGAGAATGACATTTGAGAGAATGAAACAGCCCTAGGGGGCAAGGGGGGGTAAGATACCTGCCAAGAATAAAGAAAAATGGTATTATGTATCCCAAAAATCTCCTATTTTATAAATGTTTTAACTGTCCAGAATCCTTACCTAATTTTCAGGCAACTATTCAAGATAAACCCTATATATAAAATTCTTGGCTGATGGAAAGTTAACTATTCAGACAGATCATGCTACCGTTAATTATGTTGGTGAAATTAAAACAGGATTAAATCATGAGCTAAAATAAGTAGCAGAAAAAAATGATTAGTTTTCAAGAAAAACAAGCTTTATCGGCTCTCTTTACTATTATTAGCACCTGCGATTTACCGATGGTTTTAGTTGGTGGCGGTGCCGGGAAAATCACGTTGGGTCTGTTTGGTACTTTATAGTTATTTCAAAAGGCTTTTCTATCCCAGAAATCGCCCGATTTACTGATTTATCCCCCGACGCGCTCGAAGAATTACAAAGGCAGAACGATAATTAAAGCTTTTAACGGCCAAGGGTGGGGAATTAGGGAAGTTTTAACCCATATCCCCCGCCCAAGTGCGATTAACGACGTTTAGCGAGGCGAAGCACCACTAAACCGCCCCCTAGTATGCCTAATCCGATAATACTAGAAGGTTCGGGCGTTCTGAATACCTGTACACGATTGTTGAACGTATCAGCTACATAGATCTTACCACCGCCACCGACAGCGATACCGTAGGGTGTATTGAACTGACCGTTCCCCGAACCGACGCTACCGAAAGCGTACTGGAAGACACCACTGGGGTTGAATACCTGTACGCGGTTGTTGTTCGTGTGGGTGAAAAGAACTCACCGTTCCCCGAACCGGAGCTACCGAAAGTGGACAGGACGTCTCCACTGGAGTTAAACACCTGTATGCGATCATTGGCAGTATCGGCCACATAGATATTACCTCCGCTACCGACGGCGATACCTTGGGGTAAACTCAAATTACCGACCCCGAAAGTGGACAGGACATTTCCACTGGAGTCGAACACCTGTACGCGATCGTTGAACGTATCGGCTACATAGATATTACCACCGCTACCGACGGCGATGCCGTAGGGGACACCCAAATCACCGACCCCGACAGTGGACTGGAAGACTCCACTGGAGTTGAATATCTGTACCCGATCGGTGGGTGAAAAGAACTCACCGTTCCCCGAACCGGAGCTACCGAAAGTGGACAGGACGTCTCCACTGGAGTTAAACACCTGTATGCGATCATTGGCAGTATCGGCCACATAGATATTACCACCGCCACCGACAGCGATACCGAAGGGGTTATTGAACTGACCGTTCCCCGAACCTTGGCTACCGAAAGCGAAGGAAAAACTGGCCGCAGTGGCACTGGTGGCGATACTAATACAACCGATCGCAGTGGCCGTGACCAGGGAAAAGGATTTGAGCGGGGCCTTTGATAAGCTATGCTTCCCCCCCCCGTGATTGATAAGCTTGACTAATAACATAAAGCTTCAGAAAATTGATGTGATTGCAAGCTACCCCTTCCTCTAGCAATTGTCAAGAAATTTCTAGGAAGATGTGATAAATTTGCCCATATCTATGGGATTAGTCAATGATTAGAATTGAGTTTTGCCGATAATGTATCCCGCACTACGATTCTCTTCGGCAATAGTTACGACAAATACAGGATGTCAACACCAGCGATCGAGAGTATCCTAGGAGAAACGGAAAGTAATCCCTGAAGATGTTTGATAATATTTGTAAATTTATTGCCGAAAACTTCTCCGATGATTTAGCCACTTGGTTATTGGGTTCTCCCCTCTCCTTAACCGTCCTCGACCCGACGGAATTACAATTAGACCCCATTCGTGCTGATTCTCTGATTTTGTTGCAGTCAGAGGAATTAATTCTCCATACCGAATTTCAAACCGACCCCAACTCCCAGATTCCTTTCCGAATGCTTGATTATCGCATTCGCGTCTATCGTCGTCATCCCCAAAAACAAATGCGTCAAGTGGTAATTTATCTGCGACGCAGTGATTCTCCCCTAGTACAAGAAAATACCTTCCGTCTGGGGGAAACCTTTCACTCCTTCCAAGTCATCCGTCTTTGGGAAGAAAAGACACCACAATTTTTCCATCATCCCGGTTTATTACCCTTTGCTGTCCTCAGCAATACCGATGACCCCGAACAGGTGTTAAGTCTGGTGTCCCGTTCTCTAGAAACTATCTCCCAAAAACAGGTACAAAGCAATCTCGCAGCCGCTACCAGTATTCTCGCCGGGTTAGTATTAAATCGAGAGACGATTAAAAAAATCCTTCGGAGTGACATTATGAGAGAATCAGTCATCTATCAAGATATTTTAGAGGAAGGCAAAGAGGAAGGCAAAGAAGAAGGCAAAGAAGAAAAAGCTCGACAAATTGCCCTAAAAATGCTATCTGCTGGTTTTTCTATCCCAGAAATTGCCCGATTTACCGATTTATCCCCCGCAACTATCGAGCAATTACAAAGACAGCAGCACAATTGAAGCTTTTAACCGCAAAGGGGGGAGAATTAAGGAAATTTAGGCTCATCTCCCCACCCCAAGCGCGATTAACGACGTTTAGCGAGGCGACGCACCACTAACCCCCCCCCTAGTATCCCTAATCCAATAATACCAGAAGGTTCGGGAGTGGACACCGGCGGCTGACTTTGGCTGAATACCTGTACGCGATTGTTGTTAGCATCAGTCACATAGATATTACCACCGCCATCGACCGCGATACCGACGGGGACATTGAACTGACCGTCCCCCGAACCAGCGCTACCGAAAGTGGACTGGAAAACACCACTGGGGTTGAATACCTGTACCCGATTGTTGTCCGTATCAGCTACATAGATATTACCACCGCTATCGACCGCGATACCGACGGGGGAATCGAACTGACCGTCCCCCGAACCAGCGCTACCGAAAGTGGACTGGAAGACACCACTAGAGTTGAATACCTGTACGCGATCGTTGTCCGTATCAGCTACATAGATATTACCACCGCTATCGACAGCGATACCGCCGGGGCTAACGAACTGACCGCTCCCCGAACCTAAGCTACCGAAAGTGGACTGGAAGCCACCACTAGAGTTGAATACCTGTACGCGATTGTTGTTAAGATCAGTCACATAGATATTACCACCGCTATCGACGGCGATACCGTAGGGGCTAACGAACTGACCGCTCCCCGAACCTAAGCTACCGAAAGTGGACTGGAAGGCACCACTAGAGTTGAATACCTGTACGCGATTGTTGTTAAGATCAGCTACATAGATATTACCACCGCTACCGACCGCGATACCGAAGGGAAAAATGAACTGACCGTTCCCCGAACCAGCGCTACCGAAAGTGGACTGGAAGACTCCACCAGAGTTGAACACTTGTACGCGATTGTTGCCAGTATCAGTTACATAGATATTACCACCGCTACCGACGGCGATACCGTTGGGGAAACTGAACTGACCGTTCCCCGAACCTTGGCTACCGAAAGCGAAGGAAAAACTGGCCGCAGTGGCACTGGTGGCGATACTAATACAACCGATCGCAGTGGCCGTGACTAGGGAAAAGGATTTCAGCAGAGCCTTTGATAAGCCTTGCTTCTCCCCCCCCCCATGATTGATAAGTTTGGCTAATGTCATAAAACTTCATAAAAATCAACTCATTGTAAGCTACCCCTTCCTCTAGTAATTGTCAAGAAATTTCTGGGAATATGTGACAAATTTGCCGATAATGTATTCCGCACTACGATTCTCTTCGGCAACAGTTACGGCAAATACAGGATGTCAACACCAGCGATCGAGGGTATCCTAGTAGAAACGGAAAGTAATCCCTGAAGATGTTTGATAATATTTGTAAATTTATTGCCGAAAACTTCTCCGATGATTTAGCCACTTGGTTATTAGGTTCTCCCCTCTCCTTAACCGTCCTCGACCCGACAGAATTACAATTAGACCCCATTCGTGCTGATTCTCTGATTTTGTTGCAGTCAGAGCAATTAATTCTCCATAC
>SFBL01000222.1 GCA_007095785.1 Microcystis aeruginosa Ma_SC_T_19800800_S464 | reverse complement strand
CCATCTGATTATAGGTCAAATAGCCATGACCATAAATGAAGTTTTGTCGGATTAAATAATTGGCTGAGTTGTAGAGATTTTTAGACTGCCAAGATAAATTATCTATCTCAGCCCAAAATTGATGTCCTCTCTTGATAATGTGTCTTTCTGCTAATAACATTATTATCCGTTGTCTTTTAACTCGGCGTCGGGTTTTGAAGGGTTGTCATCCGTTGTCATAATTGTACCAGAAGGCAATTGATAGCCTGTTAAATTCCCTTGTTTCCACCACCTCCAAGCCGTTCGATAACTTATTCTTGTTTTTTTTGCCTAGTCTGATAGTTTTGTTTGTACATATTACCATGAATGACTATATCTGACCATATTTGTATTGAAACTTTACAATACTCCCAATTCTGAGGAAACTTTCTCGATCGATCAACAGACAGCCTGTCAAATACAGTTATCAGTGATCAGTTATCAGTTATCAGTTATCAGATGTGAGTTTTCAGTTCACTGTTTACTGTTCACTGTTCACTGAAAATACACCCTACACCCCACAGCCTAGGACTGGTCTATGTCTCTAGAGGCGAGGGCTGCGATAAGCTAATAAAAGAAAGATTGTCACCGAGCAATTATGGTGGCGTTACTCGCTAAGGCAGTGGACACCCGATAACCGATAAATGATACAGGAGTTATCTATGGAAACTATTTTTATCCCCCACCTCCTCAAATCTCCTGATCGACAAAGAGTGATCATCATCGATAATTTTATCCCCGGTCTAGAAACCTTGACACCGGTGCGGGGAACCTTGTTGGTTAGACATGGGGGGAATTTTTTGGAAGTATCGGTGAAAGCAGAAACCATCGTCACCTTAACCTGCGATCGCTGTTTACAACAATATAATCATCGTCTGCAATTAAACACTTCCGAATTAATCTGGCTAGACAAAAATAAAGACTACGATAGCTCCTATCCTCTAGAGCGAGAAATAGCCTACGAAGACCTCTCGGAAACCCTCGATCCTAACGGGGATTTTGACCCGCAAATGTGGTTATACGAGCAGTTATGTCTAACTTTGCCCCCCCGTCAACTCTGCGGAGCCAATTGTCAACCCCCCGATTTTTTTCTTCCGGAAAAGACTGCTATCGATGGTCGTTGGGCCTCCCTAGAATCCTTGAAAAGTCAGTTATCTCAATCGCAAAATTGAGCTTTGATGCTGATTTTTTTCGGGTTTCGATCCACCAGAAAAGCGATCGAAACCCGATTCTTTAATGGCCCCAAATCTTTTTCAGGACAGTTTCGGGGGTAATATCGGCGACTTTTCCCGTATTAGCTTCAATATATCGATGCAGCTCTCCCCCACTCGGTAAAACTCTCTTAGACAACGAAGGGACCAACAGAGAGAGGGTATAGGTTCCCACGGCCACGGCTAACTGTAAAGGGACACTTTCCGTAGCTAACAATAAATTAGCACCGGCGATCATAGCCGCCATTTTACCGATATCGGCCGTTCTCGACACTTTTAAGTTATTATCCATGGCTTTGAGGGCTAAAACCCAAGCTTCATCCAGTTCTCCCTGGATAGCGACAATTGGCAAATCCGGTTGTTGATGGCGAATACCTTGGATAATTTCTAGCCAACTCTCTAGGGGATAAAGCGTTTCCAGTCCTTGGCTGATGCTGAGATCGCTACCGCCGGCGTAGAGGAGAATATAGCCGCTATCCTTGATATTGAGGCGTTGCTGCTCCATTTGGGCCCAATCAATATCATCCCGATTCAAGGTTACTTTTAAAGGTGGACAGGGTGGAGCAATCTTTAACCCTTTGACCAGTGCGTGATAATTATCCGCTAGATAGCCTTCCGTTGGCTGGGGTACTTGTTCCGATAAGAACCAGCTGCCATTATTTTCATAGCCTATACGGTTAGGAACACCATTTAACCAGAGTAAAAGGTTGATAGCAGGACGATTGGTGAGACTAATGGCGATTTCGTACTCCCGGTCCCGAATTACTCCCAAAATATTTAAATAATCCGCTAATCCGTACTGATCTCGATAGTCAAATAAAAGCACTTCCCTAACCTGGGGACAGAGACGATGGGCAGCCTTTGCCCTAGGTTCGACCAAAACATCAATAGTACCTTGGGGGTAAGTTTGCTGGAGGGTTTCTAGAGTGGGAAAAAACAGCAGTTGATCGCTAATTCCTCCCGGTACAAGGGTTAATATTCGCATTTTATCTGGATATACCTGAATCGATCAGCTTAATTCTAGCAGTGTCCCTCGTTATTCATTGAACCTCTTGTGAAAATCACAAATTGTCCTGAGAGTTAGGAGTCAGTAGCCAGTAGTCAGAATTGTGGGCTTTATTGATATAATACTTGTCTATTGTCTTTTTTCCTGCTCGGAGTCTCCTCTCGACCGCCTCGGAGTTTCCTCACTAAGGGAAGATTTTTGATTTTTGCAGGAGATATTAACTATTACCCGAAGGATTAGAGCCGTACATAGCATTTAAAACCAAAGCGGGGTCAACGTATTGATTGCCGTACATCAGTCCCCAGTGCAGGTGTGGTCCGGTGGTGCGTCCGGTCATTCCCACTCTAGCCATGCGGGCTCCTGCCGGTATATCCTGACCGAGAGTAAGGACGATTCCTCCTTCCATGTCAATTAAAAAAGTACCACGGCTATCGGATTGAACCGAACCCATGAGATGACAATAAATATGTGTCCATTGACCGGATTGCATCTTAATCATGGTGCCACAGCCTGTATGATCGGATAATTCGACGATTCTGCCGGTCCACCAATTGCGAATATAACTGCCTAAGGGTGCGGCCATATCTAACCCGGCATGAAATTGTTGACTGCCATCCATGGGAGAGGAACGATAACCGAAACCGGAGGTATAGGTTTGAAAGTTTTCCACGGGGAAGGAGGCACCGGCCCAAGCATTTTGAGCTATAAGGGTGGGATTAGCTTTAACGGGGTGTAAACGGTCAAATCCTAGAGAAATTAGCGTGACAAGACAGCTAATCGCTAAAAAACGCAGGAATTTAACAGGCAGATACTTGAGCATGAGACTTACTCCAAACACCACAATTAAATATACCGCTAATTTTACCGGCGGCTTTTAACCGATATTTTAGTTAAGTTTTGAGTTATTATTGAGCATTGGTTAGGGATTGACAACATTTCCCCTCAGACTGCCAATTCCCCGACTCCCCCACTTAATTTTTACTTTTTACTGACTCGTACCATGTTAGACCTAAAGCAAATTAGAGAAAATCCAGAGGAAGTACAGAAACGCTTAGATAGTCGGGGAGGGAGTTATGATATTGCCCCTATTCTCCAGTTAAATCAACAACAGAAGGCTTTAGAGTTAGAACGCA
The DNA here is from genome assembly GCA_007095785.1 of Microcystis aeruginosa Ma_SC_T_19800800_S464. Classification (GTDB taxonomy): domain Bacteria; phylum Cyanobacteriota; class Cyanobacteriia; order Cyanobacteriales; family Microcystaceae; genus Microcystis; species Microcystis aeruginosa_E. Next base: position 5,153 of record SFBL01000222.1, on the reverse strand, counting down.
GCAGTTTACAGGCCCGGGGTAACGAAATCGGTAAACTGGTGGGACAAAAAGTTAAAAGTGGCAGCGATGTCAACAGTCCCGAAATTTTGGCAATGAAAACAGAAGGAAACGAGATTAAAAGTAAACTAGCTCAATTAGAACCGCAGGAAAAAGCCATTAAAGCGGCAATTGACCAAAAAATCTTAGATTTACCCAATTTACCCAGTGAAACCACTCCCATCGGTAAGGATGAACGGGAAAATGTGGAAGTCAGACGCTGGGGAGAGGAATATAAACCTACTAACCCGAATATTTTGCCTCACTGGGAAATTGGGGAAAAATTGGGCATTTTAGACTTTGAACGGGCAGTAAAGATCGCCCAGAGTCGTTTTGTTAATCTTATCGCGCTCGGGGCAGCCCTAGAAAGAGCTTTAATTAATTTTATGCTCGATCGCCATATTGTCGCCGGTTATACAGAAGTTTTACCGCCAATTTTAATTAATAGTGACTCCCTGCGCGGGACAGGACAACTGCCAAAATTCGCGGAAGAAAGCTTTAAATGTCGAGATGATGAGCTTTGGTTAGCACCAACGGCAGAAGTACCCGTAACTAACCTCTATCGCGATGAAATCCTCTCATCGGAGCAATTACCAATAAAACACTGTGCCTATACCCCCTGTTTTCGTCGAGAAGCGGGCAGCTATGGTAAAGATACTAGGGGCTTGATCCGTTTGCATCAATTTAATAAGGTGGAAATGGTCAAAATCGTCCATCCTGACGCTTCTGCTCAGGAACATGAAAGTTTAGTCGCTAATGCGGAGGCAATCCTGCAAGCTTTACAGTTGCCCTATCGGGTGATTGAATTGTGTAGCGGTGACTTGGGTTTTTCGGCTGCTAAATGTTATGACTTAGAAGTGTGGCTACCTTCGGCTAATACCTATCGGGAAATTTCCAGTTGTTCTAATTTTAGAGACTTCCAGGCACGACGGGCAAATATTCGCTTTAAAGAAAAAGGGCAAAAAGGCACTAATTTTGTCCACACCCTCAACGGTTCGGGATTAGCGATCGGTCGTACTATGGCCGCTGTCCTAGAAAATTATCAACAGGCAGACGGGACGGTAAAAGTGCCGGAAGTGCTGCAACCCTATCTAAAACGGGAAGTTATTTGTTAATTTTTCTAAAAATGCTTGACAAAATACTTGTATAGTGCATTTGAAAAAGTTGCTCTTAACCCCACTCTAGAATTGCCTGTTTTAAGGCTCCTTCTGGCAAATTCGCGGTATCGAAAGACTCACCCGCTTCTATTCTCTCTAAAGCTTCAAAAAAAGCCCTCACACCACTGGCCGGTCCCCATGGGTGGTCCATAATTCCAGTTCCCGCATTGAGGATAACATTACGTCCGTAGTCCCCAAGTACCTGGGGAACAATACCTGGACGAATGCCGGCCGAGGGAACCGGAAAAACGTTTCTATCGCGCAAAATATCGCGAATTTTGCCTTCCTCGTTGGTATCGAAGGGTAAACTACCATAAGCTGCGGGATATAGCACCGCATCGGCTCCTGCGTGGGCCATCATCGTCCCCAAAACCACAGAATAGGCTAATCCCGTATCGCTACCGGCACACATCGCTCCAGCAAAGGCAGGATGGGCGAAAATAGGAACATCGATCGCTGGATCACTGGCTAAAGCTTCTAAAACGGAAAAACCGTAGGTAAGAACGTTTAATAATAGGGCATTAGCCCCATGTTTCACCAATAAACGGGCTTTTCTCTGCAATTCGTCTGCTTTTCCAGTGACATTGACCGCATAGAGAACATTTCTACCGGTTTGCTGCCGCACTTCCTCCAAAACCCGACGACAACAATCTAGGCGCTCGTGGGTGGGAGCCACGGGAAGATCAGCCATGATTTCATCATCTTTAATCACGTCTAAGCCAGCAAAAGCCACTTCTCGCAGGATATCGGCGTGATCTTGGGCCGATAGTCCTAAAGCGGGTTTAAAAATTGCCATTACTAGAGGTCGATCATAAACCCCCAAACGTTGCCTAATTCCGGTGATTCCCACCTTGGCTTTCGTGCCGTAGCTTTCGGGTAGGTACACCCCCACCACTTTTCCTGCTCCAGCCATGGAATATTTGCCGAAAATCATGGTTAAAAGACTGGCGATGTCATTTTCAACGTTTATCTGGGGAAAACGCACCCTAGCCACCTTATAACCGTCGGCTTCCTCCCTGATCCCCACCACTTCCCCTAGGTGTTGTTGCAGCTGCTTTTGACGATGACTGTGGCGATCGCTCCAAGTGCCGGCGGTTTGACCGATAGCGATCGTTTTTGCCTGTTTTTCGGCATTAATAGCGGGAGGAAAGCGATAATCGACAATGATAGTCATAAAAGATCAAAAGGGGAGTGGGAATTATGAATTATAAATTATGAATTGGGGAGATGGGGAGACCACTGCGTGCGCGTTGCGGGGGGTGATGGGGAAGTGGGGAAGTGGGGAATTGGGGAGCGTTTTTTGCTGTAAAGAGCAAACAGTGAACTGAAAACTCACATCTGATAACTGATAACTGATAACTGATAACTGATAACTGATAACTGATAACTGATAACTGATGACTGATGACTGATGACTTCGCTCGGTTTTCTCAGCTATTGACAAGGGTTCCCCTAAAAGCCTACAAGTATTTTGGATAGGTATGACCATTGAGGAACCGACCAAAATATGAAAATAACGACAAGATTACGGGAATGGGGCAAATTTTTCTTAAAAAGCGGTGCTAGTATTGCCCTAGCACTATTTTTAATCTTAAGTCTGTTCACGGTTAAGGGGACTGCTCCTGCTTTAGCTGTGCTTGCTCAGGGTGATGCGGTAACGGATCCCACTGCTATTCTACGCAATGCCTTACCCATAGATAATAAACCAATTCGTCAAGTGCAACAATCGATCGAAGATATTGCCAAACATCTGCGGGCCAAACGTTGGAGTCCGATTAAAAAAGATGTCAAAGATGCCAATTATACCCTTTCGACCAAAAGCAAGGCTATCTTAGATAGTGTTCCCGAAGCAAGTAAAAGCCAAGGGGAGGAATTAATCGAAAAACTCAAAACGGGAGTGGCAGCCCTCGATACGGCCGTAGAAGCGAAGGATAAAGACGCAGTTTGGTCAACCAGACGGGAATTGCTCAATAATATCACCACTTTAGAAGAATTAATGGTGGTGGGTTTTCCCTTTAACGTTCCCCCAGAATACGCTAACTTGCCGCAATTGCGAGGACGTGCCACCGTAGAGATGCAGACCACCAAAGGAGATTTAACTATCGTTGTGGATGGTTACAGCGCTCCGGTTAATGGGGGTAACTTTGTGGATTTAGTCCAACGGGGTTTTTATGACGGTTTACCCTTCATTCGCAGCGAAGATAATTTCGTTGTGCAAACCGGGGATCCCGTCGGTGCAGAAGAAGGTTTTCTTGACCCGAAAACTAAGCAATATCGCTCTATTCCCTTAGAAATTTTGATTAAAGGGGAAGAAGAACCAGTTTATGGCAATACTCTCGAAGAATTAGGGATTTACTTACCCAGTCTCGCCTTACCTTTTAACGCTTTCGGTGCATTGGCCCTAGCGCGTCCGGATACTAATCCTAACGGAGGTTCCTCGCAATTCTTTTTCTTTAAATTCGATAATGAATTAACTCCTCCGGGGTTTAATCTCATGGATGGTCGTTATTCGGTTTTTGGCTATTTAGTCGAGGGAAAAGAGGTGTTAGAAGAACTTACCGATAAGGATAAGATTATCACCGCTAAAGTGGTTTATGGCTTAAATAATCTCGTTCAACCTAGCTAGGTTGGCGTTTTTAACTGGGTCTTGTCAAGACAAAAAGATTAGTCGTCAAGACAGGGGAAGCAGCTCAGATTCTGGGCGCTTCCCCCGATACCCCAGAAAAGTGGCGATTATCGGGGTCAATATTTCCCGCTAGTGAAAGCAAGGCAGCTAGTAGATGTTACTGTGTTCATGACCTTTTCAGCTTAGAGGAGGGTAAATCGTCCACTATTCGCTTATGTCGGAGTCAGCAGTCACGCTCAAAAATTGGTTAATAAAATCAAAGTTCTCACCCCTGTTTTTGCCGATAATTTAGCCGAGCTTATTCGGGGATGCCTAGAGGATTTATTAATAAAAGTTTTCTATCAAAAGGGAGAATTTATGTTACTGTGATCGATAGTCCTTCTTCAGAAAATGAGCAAGAAAATGTTCAAAAGTTTCAAGAAAAATATCTCTATATTATTGGTCAAAGAACTGATGAATTAGAACAGCAAAAGAATAATCAATTGTGTAAAACCTATCAAGTACAGCGTGGGGAAATTAGTGATTTAGAAGTTAATCATGATCTAGGTTTACCCTTAATTGAATATCAGCGAGAAAACTTACAATTAATTCAATCTTTGTCCGAGCAGAGCAAACCTATTATTGTGATTGATGGCGTTATTTTTCAAATTAACCAAGGAGGAATAGCGAGAGTTTGGTATTCAATTCTACAAGAATGGAGTAACTCAGAATTTGGTCAACATATTATTATTTTAGATAGAAATAAAACCGCACCGAGGCTAAAAAACTTAAAATATTGGTTATTAGAAGCCTATGATTATAATCATAGTGGAGAGGATACTAGAAAAATTCAAGCAATCTGCGATCGGCTGCAAGCAAGTTTATTTATTTCCACCTATTATACAACGCCTTTATTCACTCCCGCAGTTCTCATGGTTCATGATATGATACCTGAAGTCCTAGAAGCGGATTTAACTCAACCAGAATGGCAAGAAAAACACTACAGTATTTTGTATGCGTCTCGTTATATTACCATATCAGCTAATACTGCCAAGGATTTAGTTAAGTTTTATCCCCACATTACCCAGGATAAAATTGATGTTGTTTATAATGGAGTCAGCCAAGAATTTTCTCGAAGTATAGCTAAAGAAATTGATAGTTTTGTCTCTTCGTTACCCTTTATGCTAAATTAACAGACAAGATGCCAAGACAACATACTTCTAACCCAAAAATTCTGAAAGTTTCTAAAGCCATAGGCTCTCCGTTTTATTAGTTTAAGTTTATTGTTGATTCCCTCGACCACCCCATTCGTTGTCCTTTGCTCGAAATAACTAATGATTTCTCCAAACCAGTTT
>SFBL01000221.1 GCA_007095785.1 Microcystis aeruginosa Ma_SC_T_19800800_S464 | reverse complement strand
GTAATTGACGAAGTTATCAATTTGCTCTTATTTTTCAATTTATTATACATTTCAATTCTCTCTATGCCTGAATGGCTAAAATTTTTAGTCCATAAGAGATTGTCCGGCAAATTTTCTGGATAAAAGTTTAACGGCTCTTCTCGTTTCTGTGTGGGAGTAAGAAGAATAGGGATAATTTTCCAGAAATATAGTCTTCAAAGCCTTGCCTAGCAAGACTCCTACGAATGATAAGCAAAAATTATCACACAAAGTCGAGAAGAGCCGTTTAACCTCAGCCTATATAGCACTTTAGCTGGAGTACGGTGGAATTAATATTTATATTCCCCTGTCAGTTTTCTAACCAGTTTCCACAGAAAACGATTCCAAGGTTTTCTGTACAAGTACCGACTACTGGCGGTAGGTTGTCTAATTTTAAAATCAGTGTTGCTAATATCATAGACCTTTGCCAAGTCTTTCAGAGTGAACTCAATAGGGGTTTTATCAACTAGCCGCTCAAAAATTTCAACATTATTTTTAAGAATATCATCCTTCTTTTTCAACAATGGATATGGCTTCTTGACGTGTCGATTAAACAGAAACACTGCTTCTGTTGGCTCATAATGCTGCGGCTTTTGAATTTTACTATGGCCACCGCTGCGGGCATTCTTAACTCGAATATCAGTAAAACACATTTGCTTCATGGGAAAGGTTTGATAACAAACCCACTGAAGATACCAATCCGTCCGATGCGCCCCATGATAAATCGCCGGTAAGATGACATCAGCATAGCTTTGGGAGAGGATTTGAGATTCTGCATCATATCCACTAATGGGAAAGCATTTTCTGGAGATGAACTCTTCATAAGAAGCTTTAATCGGTAGAAATGCCCACTGTTTAGGATCATAAAAAGTTCCAGCAATGGGATGATATTCATCGAGCAATTCTTTGATCTTTTTGGGAATATCTACTCCTTCATCAGCAACAAAGGTAACATCATCATCGATAAAAATGTAGTATTCATAATCTTTGGGAACTTCCCTATATAGCAAGCTCCTGCCCTCACTCCAAGTCACTCCTTTTGCCGTAATGAAAGCATTGGGGTCATCTTCCGTTGCCCAATTAAGGCGATAAAAGTCACTAAATTCAGTAGTAAATAGTTCTCGTTTTTCTATAGTGTAAGGCTCATTAATTAGTTTGCCCTGTTCCAAAATACAGAAGGTTTTTTTACTCATTTACAAATTAGATAAAGTTAAGTATGAGTGCAAATTTTAGCTTAATATATAGCCAGTATAAGTGATTTGCCAACACCACGATCATCATGTCTCTGGAGTGGAAGAGGAGATGGGGGGCAGCCATGCGGCTGGCAGCAGGCACGAGCAAGTAATTATAGTCATTTCAATTAAGATTGAGAATATCAATCCCAGAGTTCATAAGGATTTTGTTGGTCTAGACTGTATCAGACTTATCTGAAATGACTATAAATTGTACTTCAGGGGAGTTAAAACCGCTATGTAACACTTTCGAGTCCAGAACAATATTAAAATCCCTGTCACCCAAGCATAGCTGTATGTTTACACCAAATTCAAGCCACATACAATAAGTATTTATACTTATTGTATTTTCCCTTGAATCACGAGGCATCGAAAATCAAGAACGACTCTCCCCGCTTAGAAGTTCCCTGCTCCCCTTTTGTCTCAGCTAACCATTCTAGATGCCTAACAGCTTAACTAATTGACATACTCGGTCAAGTTCATGTATAGTGGCTCCCAAAGAGTTAGGGTGATAGGTTTAAGCCTTCACGAAAACTCTTTTCAGGGATTACTGGCAGAAAGCCGTTGAAATTAACTAAAAACCCAGTATAGCGAGTCTATTTGACTTGTGAACAATAATAGCTCCCCTCTCCTTCTGGGATGGGCATGATGGGTTTTGGCAGTGCATGGATACTTATCGAGAAATGGAACTACTCAATCACCTTTATGATACTGGACAAGCTAGATGGAAAATATGGTAAAGGAAGCATTTTGGTCGGGCAAAAAGGTCTTTATTACTGGTCATACTGGCTTTAAGGGCTCTTGGCTGGCGTTTTGGTTACTCCATCTGGGGGCAGAGGTCAAAGGCCTCAGTTTAGCCCCCAATACCACCCCGGCCTTATTTGACCAATTAGACTTAGCTCAGAACCTGAGTCACCATCTAGGAGATATTCGTGACGCTGAGTTAGTGGCTCGTTTAATCAAGTCATGGCAACCGGATGTGATTTTTCATTTAGCAGCGCAACCCTTAGTACGGCTTTCTTATCTTGAGTCGGTGGAAACGTGGAACACAAATGTTATGGGGACTATTCACGTTTTGGAAGCCCTCAAAAGCCTGACTCATCCCTGTGCCGCCGTGTTTATTACTAGCGATAAGTGCTATGAGAATCGGGAATGGGTCTATGGTTATCGGGAAAATGACCCGTTAGGGGGTTATGATCCCTATAGTTCTAGCAAAGCGGGGGCGGAATTGGCGATCGCATCTTGGCGAAATTCCTTCTTTAAAACCCCTCAAACCGCCATCGGCATTGCCAGCGCCAGGGCAGGAAATGTCATCGGTGGGGGAGATTGGTCCCTAGATCGGATTGTACCCGATGCGATGCGGGCTTTGATCAAGTCGGAAGCGATTCCCGTGCGGAACCCTTTAGCGACTCGCCCTTGGCAGCACGTTTTAGAGCCTTTAGGGGGCTATTTACGGTTGGCTGAGTCGATTTATGAGCAGTTGATGACGGCTAATTGGCAGCAAGACAGCCGGGGTTTATATGGGGCGTTCAATTTCGGTCCGTCTCTAGCCTCTAATCGCCCAGTTAAAGAGTTAGTTGAGTCTATCTTACAACTTTGGCCTGGGACTTGGCTCGATCAAAGTGATCCGAAGGCTGTTCATGAGGCTAAATTGCTTAATCTAGTCACAGATAAGGCTTTCCATAGCCTAAAATGGCAACCCGTCTGGGATTTTCGACAAACCCTCAAGGAAACGGTGACATGGTATTATCAAGCGGCTCAAATGGACTCTGAAGATAAAGCACAATTCCAAGACCTTACTCGCCAACAAATCGAATATTATCAGAGTTGTCTGACCGATTAGCGAACTCAAGGCTGATAATAGTCCAAATTAAGTAATAATAAGTTAAAATTTCTCCCCTGAAAGGAAATTAACCATGACTCAATCTATTTCTCCCCCCAATACCAATACTGAAGCTGAACTGCGAGAGCAAGTCTTTCAAGCTGTACAAGAATACTATAAACACAAATTTCAACCTCGGGCTTTTGTGGCGGGGCAAACCTATGTTCCGGTTTCGGGTAAGGTATTTGATGAGCAAGAATTAGTGAAATTAGTGGATTCTTCCCTAGATTTCTGGCTCACGACGGGCAGATATGCCGCAGAATTCGAGGAACGTTTTGCCCAGTGGATGGGGGTAAAACATTGCTTATTAGTCAATTCGGGTTCTTCAGCCAATTTAGTGGCTTTAAGTGCCTTAACTTCCCCTAAATTGGGGGAAAAACAACTTAAACCGGGGGATGAGGTGATTACTGTTGCCGCAGGTTTCCCGACTACAGTTAATCCCATCTTTCAAAATCAGCTAATTCCCGTCTTTTTAGACGTTAAACTACCAGGTTATGACCTTGATATTGATCAACTGGAATCGGCCTTGTCAGAAAAGACCAAAGCCATTATGATCGCTCATACCTTGGGAAACCCGTTTAATTTAGAAGCGGTGATGGCTTTTGCCGAAAAACATGACCTTTGGGTAGTGGAGGATAACTGTGATGCGGTGGGAAGTCTCTATAAAGGGCAGAAAACTGGCACCTTTGGGCATTTAGCAACGGTTAGCTTTTATCCTGCCCATCACATGACTATGGGAGAAGGAGGCGCGGTTTTAACCAGTGATACTCGTTTGAAAAAGATTGTCGAATCTTTCCGTGACTGGGGGAGAGATTGCTGGTGTGCGCCGGGGGTAGATAATACCTGTAATAAGCGCTTCGGTTGGCAGTTGGGAGATTTACCCTTTGGCTATGACCATAAGTACACCTATTCTCATGTGGGCTATAACCTGAAGATGACGGATATGCAAGCCGCCGTCGGGGTAGCCCAACTGGATAAATTGCCGGAATTTATCCAAAAGCGCCGGGAAAATTTCGACTTTTTGCATCAAAAATTACAAGACCTACAAGATGTTTTAGTTCTGCCCGAAGCAAGTCCCCATTCTGAACCGAGTTGGTTTGGTTTTCCTATCTTAGTTAGGGAAGATGCGCCTTTTAGCCGTAATGATTTAGTTAAATATTTGGAGGAAAAACGCATCGGCACAAGGCTATTATTTGGGGGTAATTTACTGCGACAACCTCTGTATCAAGGATTAAATTATCGGGTAATAGGAGACTTGTCTAATGCTGACAAAATCATGGCAGGAGTGTTTTGGATTGGGGTATTTCCTGGATTAACCAAGGAGATGTTAGAGTATGTAGCCGAAACTATGAGAGAATTTTGTAGGAGTTAACACAAGCTCAAGCCGACAATTCTGCCATCAGAATTGTCAATAATTATCAATAATACTTCAAATTAAATTAGATAAATGGTAAGGATTCAGGTCAGGGGATTGACAAAAACAGAAAAAAGTGTAGATTGAGAGGATGAAGCAAAAAGAACCGCCTCCGCTACTAGACAGGGAAAGCCTGAAAAAACTGACACCAGAACAACTGGTGGAGATGGTGCTGAAATTACAGGAGTTAGTAGTCAAACAAGGCGAAACCATCGAGAAGCTGAAAGGTAATCTAGATAAGGATAGCAAAACCTCATCGAAACCCCCCTCCACAGACTTGCTAAGAAAGCCAGAAAAAGCTAAAGAAGGGGAAAAGAAAGAGGGACGCGGCCCTGGAGGGCAAAAAGGGCATGAGGGAAAAACCCGCCAAGGATTTGGACGAATAGACCGCACTGAGAGTGTCAAAGCCGAAAAGTGCCCCCATTGTGGCAGTATCCATCTCGCCCAGGGTGAACGCCGACAACGCACTTTGATAGTAGCCCAGCTAGTAGAAAGGCCAATAGAAATAGTAGAGTATAAGCAAGAATGTGCCTACTGTGCTGATTGTGGCGGGCAAGTTCTCGGGATTTTGCCAGAAGACGCAGTACCCGGTCAAGATTTGGGAGTAAGCTTACAAGCCATGTTGGGGTGGATGAGTCATTATGGGCATCTATCCTACAGCAAACAGCAAGAATGGCTCAGAGAAATTGGCAAAATAGAAGTAGGGATAGGGACATTACAAGCCACCACGCAACGTTTAGCTCAAGCGGTAGAACCCTCAGTCAGAGAACTACAAGAGTGGGCCAGAGAACAACCCCAAGTCCACGTAGATGAATCGCCGTGGTCAGTTAAGGGCATCAAAGAATGGTTGTGGAATATTAGTGGACAAGGCTTTTCTCTCTTCCATGCGGGGGACACCCGCTCACGACAAGAATTAGAGCAGCTGCTCGGGAAAAGTTTCGCTGGGGTGTTAATCTCAGATGATTTCAGCACTTACAATGGCTATGGGGCGGCCGCCCAGCAGAAATGTCTAGCCCATTTACTGCGGCATTTTAATACCATTTTTCATAAGTAATGGCAGAGATGGTTAATCGCCCTAACCCCCCACCCCCCCAACCCCCCCCGACGTCGGTAGGGCTGTTTCATTCTCCCATCAGAATATCAAAAGTAAAAGCGATCACTATCAGGTAAAATGAGAAGTGACCGCCAACCTTTCAAATATATGTTGAGCTTAATAAAAAAACTGAAA
>SFBL01000220.1 GCA_007095785.1 Microcystis aeruginosa Ma_SC_T_19800800_S464 | reverse complement strand
ACTTAAACTAATAAAACGGAGAGCCTATGGCTTTAGAAACTTTCGGAATTTTTGGGTTAGAAGTATGTTGTCTTGGCATCTTGTCTGTTGATTTAGCATAAAGGGTAACGAAGAGCCAACTCTCTTTTTTCATCTTCGTAAAAATCTACTCCTAATTCTAGAGGTTTATCAGTTCTTTGCTGAAGATGATTCACGGTTTTATTTAGCTTGCTGCCATTAGTTTCTAAAATTCGCCGTAAACTCTGTTTATGAATCATAGCCACTCCTTGATAAACTTGAATTTCGCCAGAGTCAGTGAGTTCAGCAAAAATTGATTTTCGTGCCAAAGAGCGACGAATTTTTTGATCGTGCTTAGTAAAAAATTCTTTAAATTTGTAGAAAATTCCTCGCTTTTCATTCTTCTCGATATAGGAAGCAATTTTAAAAGCACCTTTAGGGGAAAAGTTACGGAGTTTCTTCTCCTTATTGACAAATTGATAATCGTCACCCTCAACTAAATCCCAATCATCATTAGGATCAGCATCAAAAAAGCTAACGATTTCATCCAATCTCTTATGAGAAATAGAAAGCCATTGAATTAGTTCAGCTTCTCTGATAGGAAAATTTTCTTTTTTGCGAGGCATAATTATTTTATCTCCGTGGTGATAGACTTATACATCACAGTCAAACGATCAAAGATGTGAGAGTTTCCTGTTTCTTGGTTATCGGGATGATAGATCTTAGAAAGACGATAATAGGCATTTTTAATGTCTTCCTTGCTGGCAGTATTTGGATCAAGATCGAAAACACGATAGGGACGAAAATATTTAAAAATATTGATACCGTTGATACAATCTTTACCCTGTTCGTAATCTTCTTCGGGAAGAATACCGATATATTTCCTGTAGATAACCTCCCAACTTTCTCGCTGAGATAAATTGATATTATCAAAGGCTCTAGTAGCCATTTGAAACATACTAGATTTTTTTAATTCTGTGGTATTACTAACCTCAAAATAGGCATAAACTGCCTGTTTAAGTTGCGTTAGAGTTAAAGGTTTAACTTTTTTAACTGTGGTAGTGGTGGCTGTAGTTTTTGATTTAGTTAACGATGGTTTGGGAGACTTTTTACGGTGGTTTTTGATGACAAAATCGGCAAAATCTTCGAGAATACGACTTTCGATCGAGTATTGCTCACAGATATGACTAATCTGCTCTAAAATGAGCGAGTTAAGAGGATTAGTGGTCATAATTTCCCTAAGAAGCTGCAAAAAATGTAGCCTTTCTTATCAAGATGAAGTGTAGGCTAATTTGGTATTAACGACCGACGACTGACTCCCGAAAACTTCCCATCCTAAATTAATGACACTGCTGTGGCCACTTGATCAAGTGGTTAATCATAAAAAAATTGGGATATTCTCCCGTTTGTTTGATAATTTTTGCTTATGGAATCTAGAAATGCTTACTCGGCAAGACTTTTAGGACTATTTTGCCGAAGAAACTACCAGTATAGACCTCGTTTCCACAGGGAAACCAGAAAAGCCAAAAATTGCTGGCATATTATAGATTTAAGTCAATAATCCCTTGGCGCAGTGGCAATTGTATTGCCTGTCCTGCGGCTCAAATGACTATGGTAAAATCAGTCAACTAGAAATGACGGGAAACGATTTTTTCGATGGTTGCTTGGGTATCCTGCAGCAGTTTCTCGCGACTATCTCTAGTATTAGTCAGACTAGGCACGAGATTACGAGCTTGTAAAGCCATGTGAAGTTGTAGTTGAGCTACATACTCGCGGATATCTTCACGGGTTTCCGATTGGTTGGGATGAAACATAGAGAAACTGCAAGGGTCTGTCTAGCTGATGGTGTCTTGTCGATAACTCCTATACAAGTTATCACGAGAGCTTAGGTTCCAGTCAAGGGGCGGCCGCAACTCTACACATTTCTCAACACAACTTATCCCAAATCCGTTTTTAATAGTGTGATTAACTGCCAAATTATGAATTGTTTCTCCCTGCTCCGCTGCTTCCCTATACCTTTTAAACAGGATTTAGTATTATCTCCCTTTCATCAATCTGGGAGAGTTAAGCTGAAACCCTAGATTTCTTATCGGAATGCTTCGCCCCTATAGCTCTTTATTGCTAACCAGACCGACGATGATCTATTCTGGATCCTAGCCCGACTCGCGAATCCCCACCGCCAAAAAAGAATAATGTACTGCGATTACCTGGTTCAAATCCTCACCGCACGCGTCTATGATGTCGCCCAAGAAACCCCCTTGGAATTTGCCCCCAATCTCTCCCAACGCTTGCACAATCAGCTTTTACTCAAGCGCGAGGATATGCAGTCGGTTTTCTCTTTTAAACTGCGCGGCGCCTACAACAAAATGGCGCATTTGTCAAGGGGTTTGTTACAAAAAGGTGTAATTGCTGCCTCGGCGGGAAATCACGCTCAGGGAGTCGCTTTGGGGGCGCGGCAATTGGGAACCCAAGCGATTATCGTTATGCCTGTCACCACTCCGCAAGTCAAAATCGACGCAGTAAAAGCCCGGGGGGGGATTGTCGTCCTGCACGGTGACACCTACGATGATGCCTACACCTACGCACGGCAGTTAGAAGCGGAAAAAGGCTTAACTTTTATCCATCCCTTCGATGATCCGGAGGTAATCGCCGGCCAGGGTACGATCGGTATGGAAATTTTACGACAATATCAGCAACCGATCGAGGCGATTTTTGTCGCTATTGGTGGCGGTGGGCTGATATCAGGTATTGCAGCCTATGTCAAGCGTTTACGCCCAGAAATTAAAATTATCGGGGTGGAACCTGTGGATTCAGACGCGATGAATCAATCCCTAAAAGCTGGTTATCGGGTGCGTTTGTCTCAAGTGGGATTATTTGCCGATGGGGTGGCGGTGCGCGAGGTGGGAGAGGAAACTTTTCGTCTCTGTCAGCAGTATGTGGACGAGATTATCCTGGTGGATACGGATGATATTTGTGCGGCAATTAAGGATGTTTTTCAAGATACACGCTCGATTTTAGAACCTGCGGGGGCGTTAGCAGTAGCAGGAGCGAAAGCTTATGTAGAAAGAGAAGGAATTGAGGATAAAACCCTCGTTGCCGTGGCTTGTGGGGCGAATATGAACTTTGATCGTCTGCGGTTTGTGGCGGAAAGGGCAGAATTAGGGGAACGGCGCGAGGCGTTGTATGCTGTGACTATTCCCGAACAACCCGGCAGTTTACGGCGTTTTTGCGAATGTGTCGGCAAACGCAATTTAACCGAATTTAGTTATCGCATTGCCGATGAAAAAGAAGCGCATATTTTTGTCGGCGCCCAGATCGAAAATCGCAGCGATGCCAAGAAATTAGCCGAGAGTTTTGAAGCTTGCGGCTTTAAAACCCTCGATATTAGCGATGATGAATTGACTAAATTGCATCTGCGCCACATGGTGGGAGGGCGATCGCACTTAGCTGATCATGAATTATTTTATCGCTTCGAGTTTCCCGAACGACCGGGGGCTTTAATGAAATTTGTCGCCTCCATGAGTCCCCACTGGAATATCAGTGTTTTCCATTATCGCAATAACGGGGCCGATTATGGGCGCATCGTCGTGGGCATACAAGTCCCCCCCGATGAAATGAATCAATGGCAAGCTTTTCTCGATACTCTCGGCTATCGCTATTGGGATGAAAGTCAAAATCGGGCCTATCAGTTATTTTTAGGTTAAATCGCCATTTTTAGGAAGTTATCAGCACAGATGAATCAAGATTTTCCCCATATTTCCGTTTTGAGTCAAGAATTAATCGCTGGTTTAAATATTCAACCCGGGGGGCATTATCTCGATCTTACCCTAGGGGGTGGTGGACACAGCCGCTTGATTTTAGAAACCCATCCCGAAACAATAGTAACCGCCATCGATCGCGATCAAAGCGCCCTAGAAGCCGCTAAAATTAGTCTTGCACCCTATCTAGATAGCCGTTTAACCCTCTGGTGGGGGAACTTCGCCGATTATAATGGACAAAATAGCAGTTTTGATGGCATTATCGCCGATTTAGGGGTCAGTTCTCCCCAATTCGATCAGAGCGAGCGGGGCTTTAGTTTTCGCCACACGGCAGCCTTAGATATGCGAATGGATCGCTGTCAATCCCTGACGGCTGCCGATATTATTAACCATTGGCAGGAAAAAGAATTAGCCGATCTTTTTTATCAATACGGAGAAGAACGTTTATCTCGTCCGATTGCTCGCTCAATCGTCCAAAAACGTCCCTTTACTACCACCACTGAGTTAGCAGCTGTCATCGCTGGTTCTGTACCCGCTAGTTACCGTTATGGACGTATTCATCCAGCAACGCGGGTTTTTCAGTCCCTACGCATCGCTGTTAACCAAGAATTAGACTCTCTGCAACAATTGTTAAATCAAGCCCCCCACTGGCTAAAATCCGGGGGAATTATCGCTATGATCAGTTTTCATAGTCTAGAAGATCGTCTGATCAAGTATGGCTTTCGCGAAGATAATTCCTTGAAAATTATCACGAAAAAGCCGATTATTCCCAGCCGAGAAGAACAAGCTAAAAATCCTCGTTCTCGTTCGGCTAAACTAAGAATAGCCCAAAAGATCGAATCAGAGGTTATCCTATAGCAGTTATCTTAATGGTGAGGTACAAAGTCTCTGGTTTTAGGGAGTCGTTATCTTGAGGAAAAAGGCTGTGGTAAAGTAAAAACCAAGAAAGAAAGCCAGTATTTATTCTTCAAAATCACTGACTAAAATAACGCAGTCCTTTTACCAATCTTTCTACTGCCGTTAAAGCTGTTTCTGGAGATAAAGCGCCGTAGGCAAGACGCAAATAACAGCCTTCTGTTATACCAAAAGTTGAACCGGGTAACACCGCCACCCGCTGCTGCTCAATTAAGCTTTTAACTAACTGAAAATCATTCTTGTCTGTGGTAATTTTCAGGAAGAAATAAAAAGCCCCTTCCGCAGTAGCAACATCACAAATATCCCTAACCGATTCTAGAGCATTCAGGCAAATTTCTCTAACTTGACTGATGGTTTTTAACTGTTCTAAAGGATAGCTTTTCCCCACCTGCAACGCCCCTAGGGCTGCGTATTGCGAAACCACCGGCGGACAGATTAAAATAGTATCCTGAATCTTATTAATCGCCTCAGATAAATGTTCCGGTACTACCATATAACCAATGCGCCAACTGGCAAAACCGTAGGCTTTTGAGAGACTAAATAAGGAAATAGTCCCAGATTCACTGCCAACAATTGCCGCTGGGGAAAAGTGCTGGGCATGGTTATAGGTAAAATACTCGTAAGCCTCATCGTGAATGTGATAGATGCCCTTTTTTTGACAAATTCGATTGACTTCTCTTAGGGTATTTTCTGGATAAACTACTCCCGTGGGATTATTAGGAGAAATCGTCACCACTGCCTTAGTTTTTTCCGTGATTGCCTCTTCAATGGCGGCTGGACGCAATTGATAATTTTTGTCTGTGGCGACCAAAATCCCTTGACAATTAGCCATTTTTATGGCCATTTCATGATTGAAATAAAAGGGAGTGTTGAGAATAATTTCATCCCCCGGGGAAGTAATGGCTAAAATGGCATTCATAAAAGCCATATTACTGCCCGCCGTCACAAAAATTGCCTGTTTATCGCTGATTTCTACCCGATTATCTTCGGCTAGTTTTTCCCTAATTACCGTTAATAAGGGGGGAATTCCCGCCACAGATTGATATTGATGATTTTTGGGATTAGCTAAGAATAAAGATAGAGATTCGATCGCCTCCCGGGGTGGATCATAGGAAACAATCCCTTGACCTAGGGAAATAGTGCCGGGGTTCGCTTTAATTAACTGACCGACCACGGGAATTATCGGTGTTTGTACCCCGTCCATGCGGGAGAGAAGGTTCCTCATTCAAGTAATCAATGGAGCCGAGCAGAGTCGAACTGCTGTCCAAATTAGGTATTGACTGTCCGTTCATTCACAGGTTTAGTTTCGATTACCCTCGAAACGGGGACTGTCACTTATCCCGGACAGTGGGATGCTCTAGTTAAAGCTTAGACGGTTAACTAACTAGAGAAAGTTAAACGTGGCATCCGTTGGGGGTTTATCCATAGTCCTTAACGGAGTCAAACTATGAATGCTCGAGTCGATTAGAGACTATTAGGCAGCTACAGGAGCGGCTTTACGAGCGAAAGGAACGATGTTGTTCGCATTTACTTTTTGTTTGAGCCTTTGATTTACGAGAGGAGACTCACTCTCGACCTGTATCACGGGGGAGCTTTCGCTAACCTGTCGAAACCGTTACGGCCCCTTGTGCTTACATTCTGATTATAGCATATTTTTTGATTAAGCTAATTTCCGATTTTCCCAAGGGTTAGAGCCGGGCTAGATCGGTAAAAAAGGGTTTTTATCGCTGATTTTTGGGAAAGTTATCCTATATTTGCGATCCAGCTGCCATGGTTGATGCCGAAGTTGCCTCAACTCTGAACATTTTCTGAAGATGCCCTGGCGTGGACGAGAGTGTAATTAATCCGTAAAGCTTCTACACGGGCGAAATGTTGAATATTACCCGTAACCAGTTCTAGATTAGATTGAATCGCCGTGGATGCGATCTGTAAATCGGCATGGGCGAGAATATTTCCCTGTTGTTCTAGTTGCGCTTGAATTTCTCCGTAAATTTTCGCTGTCAAGCGATCGAATGGCAGGATCGTGCATTCGGGGATAATTCTCGTTTCGATTTTTTCCAGAAAATGATTGCGCTTGGGGGAACGGAACGCACCTTTATATAGTTCGGCGATCGTGATACTGCTAGTATATTGATTTTCTCGATCGAGCGATCGTAACCATTGCAGATAGTCCAGTAGCGGGCGCTTGCGTAACATCTCTGAAATAGCATCGGTATCAAAGAGATAAGCCATCAGGTTCTCTCGTCCAAGATATTATCCAGTTCTTCGGCTAATTCTTCTGAATCTTCCCAATTTTCGCTTAAATTCGCTAACCCTCCCCTCTGACGAGCACTTCTCAGTCGTTGCAATTGTCGGATATCTTCGTAACTCACTAGGGCAGCCACGGGTTTGCCGTAGCGGGTGATGACAACGTAGCCCTCTTGGAGAGCAAGATCGATCGATTCGGAAAGACGCGCTTTCACTTCGGCTGTCGAGAGGATTTTTGTCATTGATCTTAAGTTGGACATCTTGACCATAATAATTCTAGTATATCGATTTCCACTCATACCAGAGTCGATTCAAGGTTGATGCGCGATCGGCGGCGTTGTCAAGTTTGAAGATGATTGCGTATCGGAGCAGCATTGAAAACGCTTTGAGAGCAGGGCTTTCCTTGTGTTGCCATTCATTCTTCATATTCTGTCTGATCTTCTCACTTCCCCTCCCGACCACCGACCTCCTAACCCCACCAACAAACTTTTTTAGCAAGTCCTAATTATTGATTGCCTCGGTTTGAATTGCCACCTATTAACAATCTATCTCCGTAGCACAATTTAGCCATTTTGTCAAAAAAAATTTGACTTTGCAACAAAACTACACAAAAATTAGATCAACGTTGTTCGGAAAAAAAGGGATAATTTGTGAAAGTGTTTGGTTTTGCTCAAGGGAAAAATCTAGATTTAGCAAGGGTTTTAAGACAACCGAGACCATTAAAACCTTAAAAACTACAGTAAAGGCCACCATAGCATAATGCAAAATTATACCAGAATCGCTGGAAGTATTGCAACCTCGTAAATAAATAAAAATTATTCTCAATAAATTCTTAAGTAAAAATAAATATTACCGATTGTAAATTTAAATATTTTTAAGCATTGAAGCTATTTATATATAAAATACTTATCATTTTGCCCTGATTGCCTCTGACTTTTCCCTCCCCATAGTAACCACAGGAAAGACTATTACAGCATAATTATTCGATTCAAGAGCCAAAATTAAAACCAGAAATATAGAGAGCTTAGTAACAAGCTCTCTATAAAGTTGCGGTCTTTTACCACTTATCTTCCAGACTAAGATCTGTTAGCAGTATTCAAGCTACCTACTTGAATATTCAGATTAATTTTTTGTCCTTCCCGGCTAATTTCTATGGGCAAATTATCGCCGATTTGAGTATTAGCAACAATTTCCTGAACTGCATCGGGATCGGTGACATTCTTACCACCTACAGACTTTAACACATCACCCGATCGCAATCCTGCTTCTGCGGCAGGAGAATCTCTCATCACCCGCACTAACAAGACACCAGAATCATCGGGGATAGTCCAATTATCAGCCATGGGACTATCGGCTAATTGTTCTTTTACCTCTGGAGTTAACTGCACCATTTGAACACCGAGATAGGGATGTTCCACCTTACCCGTGGCGATTAATTGTTCAGCGATTCTTTGGGCAGTTTTAATCGGAATAGCAAAACCTAAACCCTGGGCATTTTGAATGATAGCAGTGTTAACTCCGATAACTTCTCCCCGAGCATTTAACAAAGGTCCGCCGGAATTTCCGGGGTTAATTGCCGCATCGGTTTGCAGGAAATCCACCCGTTTATCACTAGCACCAATTTGGGAGCCATTGCGTTCCTTGGCACTAATAATCCCCGTGGTGACAGTGTTATCTAATCCCAAAGGATTACCGATAGCGATCGCCCATTCTCCCACCTGTAAACTATCAGAATTACCTAATTTAACCGTGGGTAAATTGCTCGTTTCTACCTGTACCACTGCCACATCAGTTAAAGGATCACTACCTAAAACTTTACCATCGATAGTGCGACCATCTTTGAGGGTGACTGTCACCTTATCTGCTCCCTCGACAACGTGAGCATTGGTGATAATTTTACCGTCATTACTGATAATAAACCCGGAACCTGTACCCCTTTGAACTTGTCTTTCTCCTCGCTCTGGTATTTGAGAACCGAAGAAGCGACGGAAAACAGGATCGTTAGCAAATTCCGAAAAATCACCGCCTCTATTGACTTCCCTAGAAGCATTAATTCTTACCACCGCCGGCCCCACTTCTTGCACCACAGAAGCGACAAAATTGGTAGGAATAACCAGAGACGAGGGAGCGGCTGCCGCTGGTGTGGAGGGGCGAGGATTATTGGCAGCGGGGGCAATATTTTGGGCTAATTCTAGAGGATTTTGACTGTAGGCATAGGTGGCACCGATACCTAACCCAGCACCCAAAACCAGTAAAGAGGAATAGGCAAAAAGTTTTTTCATTGCAGAAGATTTGGAGCGTTTGGGATTACCTTCGTTGCTCGGGGAAATATTATCGTTAAAAATATTGTGAGTCATAGTTTTTACTGTTTAACCATTCTGAGAAGGGAATAAAAGTCAGTCCTAATAATCGTGGGTGTGAGAGGAGTGTTTCGGAAAACGGCTGAGGACTGACTATCTCTAATTTAGGCGGGGGATATGAACTTACTGTGACGCAGACATGAAGTTTTGATTGCAAGCTCATTGTTATATCAGTATTCTCCGAGTCAGGAGTCAGAAGTCAGGAGTCAGGAGTCAGCTTTTATTTATTCTCCCCTTCTCCCTGCTCCCCAATTCATAATTCATAATTCATAATTCATAATTCCTGCTCCCCCATCTCCCTGCTCCCCACTGATTACTGATTACTGTTTACTGATCACTGAAAAGCTCCCCCTATACTTTTTAAACAGGATGGGGAAAGACTGCACCAGTTTCAGCAGGGTTTAACCACTGGTGATATTAATCTTTCAGCAATTCTAGGCGATAACGATACAAAGCTACAGGACGATTCGGCGCTTGGAAATAATCAGGGGATTGGGGGGAAAGATAAATGGCTGTCACCTGATCGCCTAGAATTTTATCGGCAGACAATAACTCATAGGCGGTGGTGGTTTCCACCTCATTAAGATAAGTGTTGGTTTCTCCCCGGAAAATTTGTTGACTGATTTCTGTGGCAATAAATTGATTTTGGCTAGGAGTTTCGCTATTTCTGGCAATTACCGTGGAAATTAGTTGATGAGCGCCCCGTAAAAAGGTAATCTGACGATTGGGATTATTAGGGTCAGTTTTTACCGATAATACCGATTGACTACCCAAATAGGCGCGACTAATTGCTAAACCATTAAAGGATCGATCGGCCACAATTGATGGTTTACTGATAATGGTGGATAAAAAGGCAGCATTTATCGGTCTGGAAATAGCTTTCTCGATGAATCTCACCGGAAACTCGATCGATTTTTCTAGGTAACGACGATTACTTTCAAAACCAGGTGTGATAATCTGGGGAGAAAGAGGAGCGGTTAAATCGATTAGGGTACTGGTGACAGTCCAACTGCCCACCATCCAATCGGGATAAACTAAATCTCCGCGGGCAAAACTAACCACTGGTTTAGTCATCCAGCGAGGATAATTAGTTAAGCGATCGCTTAAATTTCCTGCTATAGATAATTGTAAATGGTTACTACAGCCTATAATCAATGCTAACAAGAACAAGATTATCCTTTGCATGGGTAAAAATATTTTTTAAGTAATATTCTTTAATTATGAACGATTTGATCAACTCCCAAGTCTTTAATCTCGATTCGGCAGTAATTCCCATCGCACCCACTGGTTTTAAATCGGGTTTTATTGGCATTATTGGTCGTCCTAATGTGGGTAAATCTACCTTGATGAATCAATTAGTGGGACAAAAAATCGCCATTACTTCTCCCATCGCTCAAACTACCCGCAACCGTTTACGCGGCATTGTCACCGGCGAGCGCTCCCAGATGATTTTTGTCGATACCCCTGGCATTCACAAGCCTCATCACGAATTAGGCAAAGTTTTAGTTAAAAATGCTGAAAACGCCATAAATTCTGTAGATTTAGTTTTATTTGTTGTCGATAGTAGCAATTTTTTGGGTAGTGGCGATCGCTATATTGCCGATTTACTGACTAAAAACCAAACTCCCACGATTTTAGGGCTAAATAAAGCCGATCAGCAACCGGAAGACCCAGAGCCTATCGACGATAGTTATCGCACCTTAGCGGCGGAAAATAACTGGTCTCTGCTCAAATTTTCGGCACTGGAGGGGACGGGAATCGAAGAACTGCAAAATCTGTTAATTGATTCCCTCGAAGTCGGTCCCTATTACTATCCCCCCGATTTAGTCACCGATCAGCCGGAAAGGTTTATTATGGGCGAATTAATCCGCGAACAGATTTTACTGCAAACCCGTCAGGAAATTCCCCATTCTGTGGCGGTGGTGATTGAACGCGTCGAGGAAACTCCCGCTTTAACCAAGGTTTTTGCCGCCATTAACGTGGAACGAGCTTCCCAAAAAGGGATCGTCATCGGTAAAAATGGCAGTATGTTAAAAGCGATCGGCTCTTCGGCTCGATCGGCTATTCAAAAGTTAATCGCCGGGGAGGTATATTTAAAATTATTTGTGAAGGTAGAACCAAAATGGCGACAATCTCGCTCACTTTTAGCAGAATTTGGCTATCGCACCGAGGAGTGAATTGGGGTGTAGGGTGTGGGATGTGGGGTGTAGGGTGTAGGGTGTAGGGTGTAGGGTGTGGGGAAAAGCTTTTTTCAGTGATCAGTAAACAGTGAACTGATAACTGATAACTGATAACTGATAACTGATAACTGATAACTGATAACTGATAACTGATAACTGATAACTGATAACTGAAATGACCGATATTAAAACCCTAATTAAACAGGTACACCAAGAGGCAAAAAAAGAGGATTTTCCCATCGATACCCTAATTTACCAAGAGGCAAAAAAAGACCCCTTTGAACCAGTTTTGTATGCTGGTAATCTTGCTAGTCAGTTATGCTTTTTTGGCCGGGATTTAGGACGAGATGAAGTATATGCAGGACAACCTTTGATCGGGGCTGCCGGTAGAATGGTAAGAGAGGGATTTTTTCAAGCTTGGCAGGGGAGAAAATCCCATAATCGTCAAGAGTTATTATCGGTGTGCGATCGAATTTTCTTAACTAATACAGTTCCCTACAAACCCCCGGGTAATAAAGCTTATTCTGGGGAAGTGAAAGATCGTTTTCGTCCATTTATAGAAAAACTGCTCGTTTTTTATTGGCAAGGTGATCATATCATTCCCCTTGGCACGGAAGCTTTTAAATGGTTTGAACCCTACGGGAAACCCAAAGAAGTGGATAAATTCTATCTTGATAAAGAACGCTTTACTAAAAAACTCCTAGTTACCCTTACCGCTACCGATGAAGATGGAGTAAAACAGCAAAAGAAAGTGACTTTATTGCCTCTCCCCCATCCCTCTCCTCTCAATCAAAGATACTATGCCCTTTTTCCTGATTTATTACAAAAAAGATTAACTGAATTTGCCTTTTAACCGATGAGAATTTACGGCAATCGTCCCATAAAAACCCTAGCAGGACAATTAACCCGTCCGACGACAGCAAGGGTCCGAGAAGCTTTATTTAATATCTGGCAACAGAAATTATCGGGCTGTCGTTGGTTGGATCTTTGTGCGGGTAATGGTTCCATGGGTGCGGAAGCTTTATGTCGAGGTGCGAGTCTAGTAATTGGAATTGAACAATCAGGACGCGCTGGCGAAATTATCAAGGAAAATTGGCGCAATTTAGCCACTTCTCACCAGCAATTCCAAGTAATTCGGGGAGATGTGCTGACAAAGTTAGCCACTTTAGCGGGGAAAAGTTTTGATTTAATTTATTTTGATCCTCCCTACGAAAGCAGTTTATATTTGCCGGTACTAACTGCCATCTCTCAATCTAATTTATTAGATTCTCTGGGGGAAATTGCCGTGGAACACAATCCCAAATCTTGGCAAGCAATTAATCTAGAAGGTTTAACCATTTGTCGTCAGAAACGCTACGGCAATACTACGTTAACTTTTTATCAAAAAGCAGTTATCTCCTGACCACTGACTCTTAAGGTTTGATCCCCCCTGTCCCCGTAGGGTTGATTCATGAATCAACCCTACCTTCCTAGGGAGAAGGGAGAATAAATAAAAATAATCTCCTGCCGACCGCCGACCGCCGAAAATGGTCAATTTTATTTGGAAGTCCAGAAAAAATTATTATTTCTCAACAAAATCACATAATTTGTCATTTTTCTTGACAATCATCCTGAGTAAAGCGAGAAACTTTCTGGCAACCGCAGTCAATCGCCCCCTGTTTAAGCTGTTTAAACAAAAATCAGAGCTTATTTCGATAAAATTCGCTGTAAATAGTTCATAGCCTCCTAAAACACCTAAATCCCTTCTCCTCGTCCTTTTTTTGACCTGAAACTACACCGAAGTTTCCTGACACGGCAGCTTAACCATCTCCAGTTAACCCTTGCTGCTCTCCAGATTATCACCTATTTTTTGTATAAATTTATACCCGATAAAAATAGTCGGGTATATTTGACACTAAGATTTTGCCGGTGATAGGATGTTTGTACATCAGTTGACGGCAAGACAGGAAAATCATGACCCTAGCGACAAACATCGAAACCTCAAAATTCATCCCCACCTTTACCCGCTTGGTTTCTAAGGAAGGAGGGACTTCTTACCCCCTGAAAGCGCTGAATATCTGCGAAGAAACCTTTGCACCTCTGGAAGTGGACTACGATTACGACCTCATCCGTCGCACCGTTACCAGAGAAAGCATTCAAGCAGGTCCCAATTCCATCTGGCGCTATCGTTCCTTTTTGCCGGTGGAAAGTGAAAATCCCATCGATGTGGGTACGGGTATGACTCCCCTAGTTAAATCCCACCGTTTAGCCCGGCGCTTGGGTCTAAAAAACCTCTACATTAAAAATGATGCCGTCAATATGCCCACTCTCAGCTTCAAAGATAGAGTGGTATCCGTCGCCCTTACCCGGGCCAAAGAATTAGGTTTTACTACCGTTTCCTGTGCTAGTACGGGAAATCTCGCCAATTCCACCGCCGCTATTGCCGCTCACGCCGGTTTAGACTGTTGTGTTTTCATTCCCTCCGATTTAGAAGCGGGTAAAATTCTTGGCACCCTAATCTATAATCCCACGGTAATGGCAGTTAAAGGCAACTACGATCAAGTTAACCGTCTCTGTTCAGAAGTGGGCAATACCTACGGTTGGGGTTTTGTCAACATCAATCTGCGTCCCTACTATTCCGAAGGTTCCAAAACTTTAGGCTTTGAGGTGGCTGAACAATTAGGCTGGAAACTCCCCGACCATATTGTCGCACCTTTAGCCAGTGGTTCCCTCTTTACCAAGATTTATAAAGGCTTCCAAGAATTCGTCAAAGTCGGTTTGGTGGCAGATAAACCAGTGCGTTTTAGTGGTGCTCAAGCGGAAGGTTGTTCCCCCATTGCCCAAGCTTTCAAGGAAGGACGGGATTTTGTCGCCCCAGTTAAACCCAATACTATCGCCAAATCGATCGCTATTGGTAATCCCGCCGATGGTGTTTATGCCCTGGATATTGCCCGTAAAACCGGCGGTAATATTGAATCCGTCACCGATGCCGAAATTATCGAAGGTATTAAACTTTTGGCAGAAACGGAGGGCATTTTCACAGAAACTGCGGGCGGTACGACTATCGCCGTCTTGAAAAAATTAGTAGAAGCGGGTAAAATCGACCCCGAAGAAACCACGGTCGTTTATATCACCGGTAATGGTCTAAAAACCCAAGAAGCGGTACAGGGTTATATCGGTGAACCCCTGTTAATCGAACCGAAATTAGAAAGCTTTGAACGGGCCCTGGAACGTTCCCGCACCCTCGAACGCCTCGAATGGCAACAGGTTCTCGTCTAGAATTGGTAACGGGAGATTGATAATTATCTCCCCCGTTAGATGATAGCTACCGTCCTTTCCACTTTTTCCTTGATATCTATGGCTGTAAAAGTTCTCATTCCTACTCCCCTGCAAAAATTTACAGAAAATAACGCTACCATCGAGTGTAGTGCTAGTAGTGTCGGTGATTTAATCGAATCCTTAGAACAAAGTTTCCCCGGTATTAAAGCGCGTTTATGTGATGAAGATGGCGCACCCCGGCGCTTTTTAAATTTCTACGTCAACAGTGAAGATATTCGCTTCCTCGATGGGACAAAAACCCCCTTAAAAGATGGCGATGAAGTCAGTATCGTTCCTGCGGTAGCTGGAGGTTAACCTCCCTATAAGTTTGTTTTCCGTCAATTGTAATTAAACCCCTAGAAAGTGATGTTTTCTGGGGGCTTTTGTTTAGGTAAGTTCTAGTTAGGGTTGGCTGAGAAACCTAATCTTTGTGTCCTTTGTGCCTTTGTGGTTGTTCATATTATTATAAGCTGAGACACATTTGGTCAATTGCCATAGAAGTTCTCATCTAAGATTTGCTCTGGCAAGAAAGGACAAATTTGAGGATAATCATTTTCTGGGGGAATCCGAACACCAAATTGAGCGAGTTTCCCTTCCTTAATTGCCACTTGACGAGCATCTGGATAAGCTTCCTCGATAGCAGTTTCTAGATAGGATTTGAGGGAAGGCGTATTGCGTAAGTTTTTCTCAATTCGCTGACGATGCTCAATAATAGAACAATACCAGCTATCCTTCATTGATGGCGGTGCGTCGTGCTGTACTTTTAATTTGAGCAAATGAGCCAAAAGAATCATCAAATTACTTTCTAAAGTTCTTTTTTCCGATTTTCCAAACTCGGTTAACTCCTCAATTAAGTTATCAGTATCCAGCGCAGCAAATTCCCGCTTCTGTAGGTGATTAATTGTTGTTGCGAGCCACAATTGAAAATCTTGTTCATAGAGAGTCTTGGACATAGCGATAAGTTGTTCGTTCGAGTCAATAACTGCACTGACAACTAAGCGGATACAATTCTCAAGGCGTTGCTAATTTCTAGCTTCCCTTGTAGTTTACCAAAAAATCACCTAAAATGGGAAATATCTGTATCCCTTACTGACTGCCTATGACTCCCTACACCATTTTCTACCATCTTTGAGCAAACCCGCGAAAGATAAGGAGTTAAAACTATGCCTTTAAGTTGGAATGAAATTAAAAATCGCGCCATCGCTTTTCAAAAAGAGTGGCAAGGGGAGACTTCAGAAAAAGCAGAATCTCAATCTTTTTGGAATGATTTTTTTCATGTATTTGGCATTTCGCGGCGTAGGGTTGCCAGTTTTGAGCAACCGATAAAAAAAGCAGATAATAAGCAAGGTTTTATTGATTTACTCTGGAAAGGAACGATTTTAGTTGAGCATAAATCGAAGGGTAAAGATTTAGAAAAAGCCACACAACAGGCTAAGGATTATTTCCCCAATTTAAAGGAACATGAGTTACCGCGTTATATTTTAGTATCGGATTTTCAAAGGTTTAAATTATATGATTTAGATTCGGGTAATCAATGGGAATTTGAATTAAGTAATTTTGTTGATAACGTTCATTTATTTGATTTTATTGCGGGTTACGAAAAGCGAGTTTATCAAGACGAAGATCCCGTCAATCTTCAAGCAGCCGAGTTAATGGGAAAACTTCATGATTGCCTCAAAGAAATTGGTTATATGGGGCATGATTTGGAAGTTTATCTAGTGCGTTTATTATTTTGTTTATTTGCCGATGATACGGGTATTTTTAATAAGGGGATTTTCTGGGAATATATCGATTTACATACCAAAGAAGATGGCAGTGATTTGGCGATGCACATCGCTTATATTTTTCAGGTTTTGAATACACCAGAAGAAAAAAGATTAAAAAATCTCGATGAAAATTTAACTCAATTTCCCTACATAAATGGCAAGTTATTTGAGGAGTCATTACCCCTAGCGGCTTTTGATAGCAAGATGAGAGTCATGTTATTAGAAGCTTGTGCTTTTGATTGGGGAAAAATTTCCCCTGCTATTTTTGGCTCTATGTTTCAAGCGGTAATGAATCCAAAAGAACGACGCAATTTAGGGGCGCATTATACCTCCGAGAAGAATATTCAAAAGGTTATTAAACCGTTATTTTTAGATGATTTACACAGGGAATTTGAGAAGATTAAAGGCAATCGCCATAAATTACTAGAATTTCAGAAAAAGATTGCTAATTTATATTTTCTCGATCCTGCCTGTGGTTGCGGCAATTTTTTAATTATTACCTATCGGGAGTTAAGAGATTTAGAGATTTTGGTATTACAGGAGTTAGATAAAACGGGGCAGTTAGTAACAGATATTAGTACCATTATTCAGGTAGATGTTAATCAGTTTGCTGGTATTGAATACGATGAGTTTGCGGTGAGGGTGGCAGAAGTGGCGATGTGGTTAATTGATCACCAGATGAATGTTAAAGTTAGTAATACTTTTGGTCAATATTTTGTGCGTTTACCATTAAAGAAAGCGGCAAAGATTGTTCATGGAAATGCTTTGCGGATTGATTGGGAGGAAATTATATCAAAAGAGAAGCTCAATTTTATTTTAGGAAATCCTCCTTTTGTGGGTGCGATGATTATGAACGATGAGCAAAGGAATGATATGGCTTATGTTTTCGACGGTGAGAAAGGAATAGGCGTTTTAGATTATGTGTGTGCATGGTATATTAAGGCTGCTCAAATAATTCAGGGCAATAGAATCAGGGTTGCTTTTGTTTCCACAAATTCTATATCTCAAGGGGAGCAAGTTGCCTTACTTTGGAATATTCTTTTTCAGAAATATCATTTAAAAATTCATTTTGCCCATCGTACTTTTAAATGGAGTAATGAAGCAAAAGGGAACGCGGCAGTTCATTGTATAATTATTGGCTTTGCAAGTTTTAATATAACAAATAAAATCCTCTTTGATTATGAAGATATTCAAGGTGAATCATTAGTTGTTCAGTCTAATAATATTAATCCCTATTTGGTTGATGGAAGTGACATCATTATTTATAATCGAAGTTTTCCTTTATCTAATGTTCCATTAATGCGTTTTGGTAGTATGCCAAGAGATGGTGGTAATTTTATTTTGACAGAACTGGAAAAAGAAGAATTTTTAAAATTAGAGCCGAAGGCAGAAAAATGGATTAAACCTTATACAGGAGCGCAAGAATTTATTAATGGTTATAGTCGCTACTGTCTCTGGTTAGTTGATATTGCTCCCAATGAATTAAAAACATTACCAGAAGTTATAAAAAGAGTAGATAAGGTTAAAAATTTTAGATTAAAAAGTAAAGCTGCTGCTACTCGTAAATTTGCGGCGACACCTACTCTATTCTGTCAAATAGCACAACCCGAAACGAATTATTTACTTGTTCCCCGTGTTTCATCTGAAAGAAGAAAATATATTCCAATAGGTTTTATGAATAAAAATGTGATTGGTAATGATCAAGTTTTATTAATTCCTAATGCCAATCTATATTTATTTGGTATCTTAACTTCAGAAATGCACATGGCATGGGTTAAATATGTGTGTGGCAGATTAAAAAGCGATTATCGTTACTCAAAAGATATTGTTTATAATAACTACCCCTTTCCAGAAAATATCACCGACAAACAAAAACAAACCGTCGAAACTTGCGCTCAAGCTGTGCTAGATACTAGGGCAAAATATCCTGATAGTAGCCTTGCGGATTTATACGATCCTTTAACCATGCCTCCCGACCTGCTCAAAGCTCACCAAAAACTTGACAAAGCCGTTGATTTATGTTATCGTCCCCAACCTTTCACCAGTGAATTAAACCGTATTGAATACCTCTTTGAACTCTATGAAAAATTAACCGCTCCCCTACTCCCTACCAGCAAACAAAAACCCGCAAAAAGAAAAAATCCTCAATAACGAAGACAAAAGGCAAAAAGCAGCTTTGTTCTCCCCATCACCCCATCACCCCACACCCCACACCCTACACCCTACACCCCACACCCCACACCCCACACCCCACACCCCACTTCCCCATCACCCCACTTCCCCACACCCCATCACCCCATCACCCCATCACCCCATCACCCCATCCGCATCCCCAATCCAGGCAATTCCGGAGATTATATAAAAAAACACCCAGAACAATCGAGGTGATGGACAATACTAAAGGTTGTGTAGGTCATCAGAAAAGCCCTTTCAGGGTAAAATACCATGAAACTAGCGTCACGAGTCAATCAAGTTACCCCCTCCCTCACCCTAGCTATCGACTCTCTGGCCAAGGAAATGAAGAGAAACGGCGAAGATGTCTGTAGTTTTAGCGCCGGGGAGCCAGATTTCGACACACCCACTCATATCAAAGCTGCCGCAAAAAAGGCCCTCGATGAGGGAAAAACTCGCTACGGACCGGCTGCCGGAGAACCGGGGTTAAGAAAAGCGATCGCCGAGAAATTGCTGCGGGATAATCAACTAGCATACAATGCCGATAATGTCATCGTTACCAATGGCGGTAAACAGTCTCTCTATAATCTAATCATGGCGTTAATTGAAGCGGGGGACGAAGTAATTATTCCCGCACCCTACTGGTTGAGTTATCCTGAAATGGTGACGTTAGCGGGAGGAACATCGGTTATCGTCAACACTAGCCTAGAGAATCACTATAAAATCACCCCCGAACAGCTAGAAGCGGCAATTACACCGAAAACTAAGTTATTTGTCCTCAATTCTCCCTCTAATCCCACCGGCATTGTCTATACTCCCGAAGAAATCGCAGCTTTAGCAAAAATTGTGGTTGAAAAGGATATTTTAGTGGTTTCTGATGAAATTTACGAGAAAATCCTCTACGATGGCGCAATTCACCGCAGCATCGCTTCTTTTGGACCGGAAATCTTTCAGCGCAGTATTATTAGTAATGGTTTTGCTAAAGCTTTCTCGATGACGGGGTGGCGCGTCGGTTACATAGCAGGACCGGTGGAAATTGTCAAGGCCATGACTAAGATCCAAGGTCATAGTACCTCCAATGTCTGCACTTTTGCTCAGTACGGTGCGATCGCTGCTTTAGAGAGTCCCCAAGATTGCATCGAGGAAATGGTCAAAGCTTTTAGCGAGCGCCGACAGTATATTTTAGAACGAGTGCGATCGCTGCCTGGACTTAATTGTCCTACTCCCAACGGTGCTTTTTATGTGTTTATCAATATTAGTCAAACTGGTTTAAAATCACGGGATTTTTGTCAGAAACTCCTCGAAACCCAAAAAGTGGCTGCTATCCCCGGTATTGCTTTTGGTGCTGATGATTGTATTCGTCTTTCCTATGCTACAGACCTAAAGACGATTGAAAAAGGATTCGATCGCCTTGATCAGTTTATCGGTACTTTGTAGGATGATTACTTTATCTGTTAGGGTGAATTTTGTTCGCCCTTTTTTTGGGTTTTAACGGACTTGAACTATAAAACAGGGAATGTACTTCCTAACGACCCTTCTGGGGACTTTCCCCAGGGGCTTTTGTTAAGTTACATTAAGCCCTACAATAAAATTCCAGTGAGTTAGACGAAATTCGCTCGATCGCTCGGTCATATCTGCTCCTAGCTGAGATAGACAAAAGATAGCGCATCGAGAAACAGAAAACTTCAGCTACTCAAGCTTTCGTCAATACTGCCCTTGTCATCTACCTTGAGTTATAACCTAGTGTCCCAAACCCTATCTAAACCCACCCTAGAAAGAGAATTTTTGCCATTTACCCTACAGGATGTCCGTCTAGCTATCCCGGCCCGTTGCTTCCAATCAAGCGTTTTTCGCTCTTTAGCTTACTTTTTTTTTGATATTGGCATCATTACCCTGCTTTACTGGATAACTTACCAGATTAATCAAGCTTGGTTCTTCCCCCTTTTTTGGTTTATGCAGGGAACCATGTTTTGGGCCTTATTTGTCGTCGGTCACGATTGCGGTCACGGTTCCTTTTCCCGTTATCGTTGGTTAAATAACTTAATCGGTCATCTCAGTCATACTCCCATTCTCGTACCTTTCCACGGTTGGCGCATTAGTCATCGCACCCATCACGCTAATACCGGCAATATCGACACCGATGAAAGTTGGTATCCCGTCACGGAAACCCAGTATAACAATATGGCTTGGTACGAAAAATTAGCTCGTTTTCAGCTAATTTTATTTGTTTATCCCCTCTATCTTTTCCGTCGTTCCCCTAATAAACAGGGGTCCCATTTTATGCCCGAAAGCCCCCTCTTTCGCCCCTCGGAACGGTGGCAGGTACTTACTAGCACCGTTTGCTGTACCTTTATGTTAGGTCTATTAATCGGGGTGGGTATTAGCCACGGCTTTTGGTTTCTGTTTAACTACTACATCATGCCCTATATCGTCTTTGTGGTTTGGTTGGACTTGGTGACATTCCTACACCACACCGAAGATGATATTCCCTGGTATCGCGGTCAAGACTGGTACTTTCTCAAAGGGGCGCTTTCTACCATCGATCGCGATTATGGCATCTTTAATCCCATCCATCACCAAATTGGTACTCACGTTGCCCATCATATTTTTATCACTATTCCCCACTATCATCTCAAAGAAGCAACCGAGGCTATCCGTCCCGTCTTAGGAGACTATTATCGCGTCTCGAAAGAACCGATTTTCAAATCTCTCTGGCGGTCCTACCGCAATTGTCATTTTGTCAGTGACCAAGGCAGTAAAATTTTTTACCGCAAAAACTGATCCTGTCTTAGCTCTGAGGAGGAAACGGCAGCAAAATCTGCCTCCTCCTCTCACACCGAGACGGCACAAACAATGTACAATTCTTTAGAGCGAAGCAACTTATCAAGAATTGGCAACGAGAATAAGCAAAAAGAAATTTGACAAATATTTAGAAAAGTTGCTATTATGCTGAACAATACTTGACTTGTGTTAAAATCGGTTGCACTCTTGTTGTTAATTTAAGGGATAGTTACATGAAAATTGTTACTGTTACTGAGGCCAAAGAACAAATTGATGAATTAGTGAATGATACCAATGATAATCATCAACCGATTTTGTTATCTGGTACGAAAAAGAATGCTATTTTAATCGCTGAGGAAGATTGGAACTCTATTCAAGAAACGCTTTATTTGTATTCTATTCCTGGTATGGTAGATTCAATTATTAAAGGTGGCAACACTTCTATTGAAGATTGTGTGGATGAGGCGGCTATCAGAGCAATTTTGAATGGATAATTGGCAGTTGGTTTTTACCAAACAAGCGAAAAAAGATGCTGAAAAGCTGGCTCGTACTGGGTTGGCAAAACAAGCTAACGAGTTATTAAATATTCTTAAGTCAAATCCCT
>SFBL01000022.1 GCA_007095785.1 Microcystis aeruginosa Ma_SC_T_19800800_S464 | reverse complement strand
AGTTAAAATAGTCTATAGTTACTTGCGCCATAAAAGCCCTTTTCTTAAAACCTGTCAGCTTTTTTGCCGCATCTTTCAAGCTTGATTTGATTTTTTCAGTCAGTTCAGTTACCATAGTTGAGATTGGGAGTAACAAGTTGCTTCTCTAGTCTAGATGGTAATTTATTAATACGCAAGTCCCTAACGGTTATAAAACGGGGACGGGTAAATAAACCTTTTCTACCGTAGGGGAAAAACCTAGCCATTGACGAGATAAACGGGCAAAAGTATCAGGATCACCGCTAACTGCGAAGTTAGTAGGAAGGGATGTTTCGGGATTTTTTAGACCTAATAATTCTAATTCTTTTTCCGCCGCTCGGACAACGGCAGCGGCGGGATCTACCAAGCGCACGGAACTAGGTAAAAGACGACGTAAAACTGGGGAAAGATGGCGATAATGGGTACAACCATAGACCAGAGTATCAATATTTTCTGCCAGTAAAGGCTGAAGATATTCCCTAGCCACCTGCGTGGTGTAGGGGTCAAAAATGCGGTTAGCTTCGATTAAAGGGACAAACTCAGGACAGGGAATTTGCCAAACTTGGGCAGTAGGATCGATTTCTTGAATGGCTTGTTTATAGGCATTACTTTTAGCCGTAGCCGGGGTAGAAATCACCCCAATGCGCTTTCCTTGTTTAACGGCAGTTTTTGCCCCGGGTAAAATTACCCCCAAAATTGGTAAATCTTTAAATTCGGCCTGTACTTCTTCTAAAGCCAAG
The DNA here is from genome assembly GCA_007095785.1 of Microcystis aeruginosa Ma_SC_T_19800800_S464. Lineage (GTDB taxonomy): Bacteria > Cyanobacteriota > Cyanobacteriia > Cyanobacteriales > Microcystaceae > Microcystis > Microcystis aeruginosa_E. The sequence goes on along the minus strand of SFBL01000022.1, from coordinate 47,815 downwards.
GCGGAACTGGTATTACAGGCCATAATCACCATTTTCACCCGGCGCTCGCCCATCCAAGTGAGAATTTCCCGGACAAATTCGATAATTTCCCCTTTAGAACGAGTTCCGTAGGGAAGTCTAGCGGTATCAGCGAAATAGAGAATTGATTCTTGGGGCAGTTGTTTATACAACTCCCTTAAAACGGTCAGTCCACCCACACCACTATCAAACACACCAATCGGACTAAGTTGTGATTCTCTCATAGATATCGAGGAAAACGCTGATCTAAAATAGCTTTATTTGATGATATTAAAACACGGATTTTTTGATTGGTAAACTAATGCTCCAATGATTTAATCATTAACGGAGATTTCGTTGAATATATTCAATAATCCCTCCTGCGATCGCCGCCGCCATTTGTCGTTGAAAGTTGGCATTGGCTAATTTAGGAGCATCCTCAGCGCCGGTGACGTAACCCACTTCCACGAGGGTAGAGGGCATTTTCGAGGTTCTCAGCACATAGAAACGGGCCCGACGCACACCCCGATCGCGCATATCGATACTGCGGACAATATTGCGATGGATGGTGTCCGACAAACGGCGATCACCAAAGTAATACACCTCTATGCCGTTGACATCCGGTCGTGCTTTCCCCATAGAGTTAGCGTGGATACTGACAAATAGATCGGCATCGATCCGGTTAGCCATATCCGTGCGCCCTTGCAGGGTGACAAAAAAATCGCTATCTCTGGTGAGACGCACATCGATGCCCTGTTGTTGCAGAATGCGGGTAACTTCTAGGGAAATGGGCAGAATTACGTTTTTTTCCTGAAGGCCACCAATTCCGATCGCGCCCGGATCCTTACCACCATGGCCCGGATCTATAACCACTAGAAAGCGGCCATTGCGTTGTTGGGGGGGATTAGGAGTGGGATTAGAGGGGCGCGGCGGTGGGTTAAATGGCCCCGTATTGGCGGGTAAAGGAACAGGTATAGTGGTGGAGTCAGGAACCTGAGAAACGGGGCTAGAATTGCGGGAGGAGAGCAATTCTAGGGCTAGGGTTTGACTATCGGATTGATTGAGTTGACCTAATTGAAATCCTGCTGCGGTCTGTACCAAAATCAGCACCCTATTGGTGCTTTCCTGACGTACCCGCAATTGATAGATAGGACTATTGCGACCGAAGCGCGGACCACGAAAAGACTCGGCTAACTTAGCATTTTCGATGCGTAGTTCATAGACCCCATCCCGGTTAACACTGCCGTTAGCTTTTAGGGGTGAATCCGCACGAATTAACAGGCGATCATTACTACCCGTCAGATCGATCGAGGAGATCGTGGCCAAACGATTGCTAGAAGGGGGATTATTGGCAGTTTTCGCGGGGGGATTATTGGGACGGGGAGTGGGATTGCTGGCCTGAGTGGGGGGAGGTGAGGAGATATTATCCACAGAACTCATGCCGCCCCTAGGCAGTAAAACCAAGCCACCAAAACGACTATAGAGAGCTTGCCAATCGGGACTATCTCTATTAACGCTCAGGGAAATCTTAGCCCTTTGATTGGCAGTCTGACTGAATTGAATATCACCGACCCCATAGCGATTGACGGGGAGAGTTTGACCGGTGAGACTGCTGGGTAAAGTGGCGCCGGGTAATTCAAATTCGATTTTTTTGCCGTCCCGGCTGCGTTGACTGCGGATCGATCGCTCATCACCATTTTGCTCTAAACGGACAAAAAGACCATTGCGAGTGACCTGAAAATCATCGTTGTTGTCCGTCCGGCTAACTGGAGGTGGGGGAGTGGGACGGGTGGAACCGCGATCGGGGGGAGGTGTGGGATCGGGGGTGACGGGTGGTTCTGTTTGCTCAGTAATCGGTTGGGGTTCCGGCAATTCCACTGTCCATTGAGTGGGCGAAATTCCCCGAATTTTTACCTGTTGAGGATCGACGGTGTAGCCGGGGGCTAATTCAATCACTAAACGGGTAGTTTCCGCATCAAATTGACCGATACGGACACTTCTGATGATATTGCTAATAGGCCTGTTAATATTGGGTTGCCCTAACTTGATCCCGGGCAGATCGATCACGATCCTGGTGGGGTTAGTGATCATTTGCGCTCGCGGTTGCACTCGATTGTCGGTGGTGAACACCAGACGATTCTCATTGGTGTCGAATCGCCAAAAGACGAGCTTGCCTGCCCAAGCAGGGGCCGCCACCAGCAACCAAGTTAATGCGCTTAGGAATAACCAATGAAATCTCACGATCGATGCTCCCGTTGCTCAGTTATCAATTACCTTTTTTCGGTAAAAATGGACTATTTTGTCGATTTTTGGCCATCCATAGCTCCGTTAATGCCCTGAGAATGACTATCAATAAAAACAAGCTTATGGGACGTTGACACGGTCTGCTATGTTTCTGATCAGTAATCAGTAATCAGTAATCAGTTATCAGTGATCAGTGATCAGTGATCAGTCATCAGTCATCAGTTATCAGCTTCTGAAGGTAATAGGCAAGAGGCTCCAAAAAAGAATCTGGCAATTCTCCTACCTAAAAATAAGGTTAGAAACTAAGTCCATCAAAGCTTTTAGCTTAACAAATTAGGATTTAGATTCGGCCCTTGTTATCAATGAAAAGACGGCACTGTTAGTGCCACTTAACACTGCTACTGGTAACTTAACACTGCCACTGGTAACTGCTCACTGCTCACTGCTCACTGATTGAGGGCTGGCGGTGGGTTCTTTAAATACTAACCTTAACAGGGGCGGAGCGATAAAGGTAGTCGAGATCACCATCATAATAATCGCCGCATCGGTAGCGGGGGATAAAGCGCCACTAGCAGCCCCGACTCCGGCAAAGACTAAACCCACTTCACCCCGGGGAATCATGCCAACTCCGATCGCCAAGCGATTGAGTTTTTCCTGGCTGAAAACGGCTAACCCCGTCACCACTTTACCCAAAATAGCGACGACAATTAGGAAAGCGGCCAAGACTAATCCTTCTCGATTGCTGGGAATAGCGGGATTAAGGACACTTAAATCGGTTTTTGCCCCCACACAGACGAAAAATATCGGTACGAATAAATCGGCGATCGGGAACACTTGTGCTGCCAATTCCGAGCGCTTTTCCGTTTCCGCTAGGACTAGGCCCGCAGCAAAGGAACCGAGAATCGCTTCTAATTGGATAACTTGGGCAATATAGGCAAGAATAAAGGCGAAAATTAGGGAAACTAAGAGTAATTGTCCCCTAGTTTTCATGCTATTAACTAATTGAACGTAAAAGGGGCTTAAAAAACGACCGATCAGGATCGCCCCGATCACAAAAGCGCTAGAACTAATAACTAGATAAATTACTTTGCTAATCTGCACTTCTCCAGTCTTCACCAAAGAAGCAACGACAGCGAGAACGATAATACCGAGAATATCATCGAGAACCGCAGCCCCGATAATAATTTGACCTTCTTTCGCCGATAACTTCCCTATTTCTGCTAAAACCTTGGCGGTAATGCCGATGCTGGTAGCGGTTAGAGCTGCCCCGGCAAAAATAGCGGGAATGGTGGCCAGATGGAAAATATAGATTAAACCCAAAGTACCCACCAAAAAGGGAACCGCAACCCCCACCACTGCCACAGCAGCTGCCTGTGGACCGACGCGAATTAATTCCTGCAAGTCCGATTCTAAACCGATCTCAAACAGCAGGATAATTACCCCCAATTCCGAGAGGACGGAAATTACCTCACTGGCAGCACTAAAAACGGCGGGAGATTGCTCTGGGGTGAGGGGGGAAGTGGATTCTAGGAAATGAATTAGCAAAGAATCCTCGAATCCCGCCCCTCCTTCTGGAAAAACCAGTAATTTTAGGGCAGAAACCCCGATAATCACGCCACCGACTAATTCTCCTAACACTGGAGGCAAGTTGAATCGGACGCATATTTCCCCCCCCAGTTTACAGGCGAAATAAATAACGGTCAAACTCAGCAGCACGCAGGCTAAAACTAAGGCACTATCAGCAGTTTCGGCTGTAGCTGCCGAGGCTAACAGGGGAAGATTAGGACTCCAAGCGGAAGAAAGGAAAGGCTGTAGTATCATCGCTCGCTCAAAATTACTCCCAATACTCTAACAAGCTGGCGGCCTATTCAGTGATTCCCTATTAAACTTTGCCCCTTGTCCAACTTCTACGAGGGTTCGGCCGTGGTCAGGTGAGGGTCAGATAAATTGTCAGACTTGTTATTATCGACGATAATAGGGGGCAAAACAGCTAATAGTTGACTCCACATCCTATTTTTGACGACTACCGCCGCAATCATCGCTTTAGCACCGCCTGGCCTTTCTTCCGCTGGTTGGAAAATAATTTTTACAGACCCCTTGACAAGATGCTTATTTTGTGTTATGCGGGGTCTGCTGAAAAAGTTTTTCCTGGGGGCAGAGTGTGGGGTGTAGGGTTTTACCGATTTTGAGGTAGTCAGTTACCTAATTTTCAGGGAAAAAGTACCTGAATTTTACCCCCGATCACTCCAATGGTCGGCACTTTTTGAGGGAAAAAAGTCTCAAAGCCTTATCCAACAAGGTTTTTAGATTTATTCAGCCAACCCCAAGTAGATGCCGTACCAACAGCGATCGCTGTGTCGCCATCATGACCGCAAGCGTGCATTGGACGGGGATGTGGAGAACGATAGGGAGCCTGATTTTTTTTCTCTATGGGGAGAGCATTCATATCAACGGATGTCGAGACGGATGCGACTGTAGTTTAAGGAACTGGGGAGGGGAAAGGAGGAAATCATCAGTCTAGGGACAGTTTAGGAAAATTTTAGGAGAATATAGCTTTCAGTTTCAGGAATTTACTGGTTTTCATGGCGGCAATTTCTTGCTTGGTTTCCTCTAGAGCTTGTTCTGTACGAGCGAGTTCCTCCTGAAGTTGTTGCCGTTGAGACTGCTGAAAATCTTGAACTTGTCTACAGGCCTCTTCCAGATTAACTTTTTGGCATTGCCGAAACAGGATATCAATGCTAATTGTGCATCGTATCCACAAGTTAGCCTAGTCCTGGGTTTTAAGAATTGCCTAGAGGAGAATTTGTACTTAAAATCAGCAACGCCAAAATTCCTATGCTCGATCGGGAATCCCGTGCATGGTGGGTTGTCGTCCAGAAGTCATGATCACTCGCTTGTGGGCAAGCCCACCGCACGCTTGATATGGAACCAACGACTCCGCAATTTCCAGAATTTGCTCGTTTCCATTGCGTTAACTCGCTCTTTTGCAATATGCGCTTCATTGGCTATCCGTTCTATTTCAGGCTGTAAAACAGCGATCTGCGACCGTAATTTGGATATCTCTGCGTGTAAAGCGTGATTCTCGAACTGTAACGCCGCTATTCGCGAGTGAGCTTCTTCTTCCACGGGCGGACTGTTTTGTAGTTGCTGGATAGCCGTTAATAACATATAAATCTGTCGGGGCGACCATTGAGCCGGGGGGATTTTCGCTAGATATTGACGGAGAGAATACTGCTCTCGGGGATGGGGTTGATCGATATTTCCCGTTTCCGCGGTCACTCGGTACTCGTAGAGAGGATAGGGATAGGTGATAATTTTTTCCCCGATCACTACCGCAGCAGCGATCGTTTCCCAAGACTGAGTGCGGATATCCTTGCTCTCGGTCTGTTGGAACTTTTTCAATAAAGGTAAGGAAAATAAATGACAGCCCTGTCCGTAAACGTTTGATTGGAGTAAAACCGGCAGAGACCCGCCGGGGAAATTTACGAGCCGTTCCACTGCGCCCACTTCTTTTCTGGGACAGGTGACAATAGCGGCACCTGATCGACAGGCTGCCTCGGCGAATTTTTCTAGGGCAAAAGGCATTAACAAGACGTGGGGATCGATAGCAAGAAAATAGTCCCCAGTCGATTGCGCGACTGCGAAGTTGCGAACCGATCCTAAACCTTGTCGGGTTTCTAGCCGGATAAACTGGCAGTTCGGCAAGAGAGAACTGTAGCGATCGAATAGATCTCGGCTGTATTCTTCGGTCGAGCCGTCATCTACTACGATCACTTCCACGTTCGCGTAGGTTTGCGCTTCTATTCTTGCCAAACAATCGGGAAGAAGTTTTCCCTGATTGTAATAGGGGATCGCGATCGTGATCTTGGGTAAAGGAGATTCGTCGGGAGTAACGGCCCGCAGGAACGCTTGTTCGATATGTTCGAGTTTTTTTGCGAGTAGATCTTGGTTCACCCGCTCTAGCTCGGCGCGGCTGGAAACGGTGGGGCTTCGCGGATAATCGAGCGCGGCTTTAGAGATCATCAGGGCCAGCGAATCGGCATCTTTCGGTTTAAACCAATAGAGTCCCGATTGCCGGTTTACCAGTTGTAGGGTTTCGCGAAAGCCTCCCGTATCGGAAACCACGAGGTTGACGGGAAGCTGTCCCATTTCTAGAGCGGTATTGGGAAAATTTTCTTCGGGACTGGTAAGACAGACGATCGGGTGATCGAGGTCGCGAATATACTGGATCGCTTGGGCGCTATACAGGTTCGAGACAATCTCGTAGGAAACCCGATCTTTCAGTTCGCGCTCGATGTATTGTTGGCTATTCAGATGGCATAACTCGGCCGAATAGAGCGGAACAACTTTTCCTAAAAATGTAATTTTGAGTTTTTGCTGTAAAGACGAGTCGAGACACTGGAGTGCTTCAACAAAAGTGCGCAGTCCTTTTCTTTCTTCGAGACGGCCGAAAAAAACAATCGGGATTTTTCGATCCGAGGCCTCGATAGGTTTAGCTTTCCGAGAGTCCGAACCAGTAAGACACTCCGTACTGTTACTATCGATCCCGATCGTGTTTATTTCATCCATAATAGTAATAGTTAAGGCAAAAACGATAGAGGGTTCTTGGAAATGTTTAGAATAATTCTCCGAAAAAGTCGAGAGCTTTTAGGAAATATCCAATGGTGATAATTATATGGGCAGCAGTGAACTTTGGGAACGTTGATCGATCTGTCAGACTACCCGCTCCCGAAAAAGTTGCCTCCTCTCGGTAGTTTGATCGCCCGCGACCAGATGAGGCGAAAATCACTTTTCCCCATAACTCGTGAACCGTCGCCGAATCGGCCGTAAGGGCAAGAGAAACGGTATAGTTGTCTAAACTCGGGTTTCTCCGCGTCCGACGACCTGAATCGGCTCTTCTGGTTTCTGTGTGGAAACGAGGTCTATACTGATAGTTTCTTCTTTCAAAATAGTCCTAAAAGTCTTGCCCAGTAAGCATTTAAACTTACATAAGCAAAAATTATCACACAAAGTCGAGAAGAGCCCTGAATCCTTCGAAAAATAGGCATATCGAGGGATGCCGCCTTCGGAACCCTTTCCGAGGGAAAAGACCGAGACGAGAGTGAAAAGAAAATATTGATAGAATTTATCCTCCGATAGCGATATGGAACCAGAAAATCAGAAAGTGGGAACATCGGGTCAGCAGGATTCCCCAGAACTCGAATTCACTGGCGAGCGCCACATTATGGCGGCGACGGGAGTAGATCTAAGTTGGGGCAATATCGAGCATTTAGTTCGGTACGGCTTTGTCTGCCCCTTCATTCAGGGAAAAAAAGTTCTCGATATCACCTGTGGCAGTGGTTACGGCTCCCATTTTATGGCTCTACAGGGAGCCGAACGGGTAGTCGGGGTCGATATAGATCGACAGGCGATCGAACACGCGCTACAGTTTCACGCTCATCCCGCTATCGAGTACATTATTGCGGATGCACAATCGGTGCCAGAACTAGCGGATCATTCCTTCGATGTGATTGTTTCTTTCGAGACGATCGAACACCTACCCCACCCTAAAGTCTTCCTGAGCGAAATCAGAAGACTATTAAAGCCAGGTGGACAGATATTTATGTCCTGCCCGAATGATTATCGGGTAACTCCTTGGATTAGCGAGTTTCATCTTCATAAATTTAGATTTAACGAGTTCCGCGATCTGTTCCTTAGCATTTTCGGTGAGGGCGTTTTTTTCGGACAGCATACGGTTCTCGGTAGTTGTCTTTTACTACCTGTTCGGTTGGGAGGAAAGTCGGCTTTATTTGATTCTTATAAACAACCTTTACCAGACAACTTCTTTGAAAGAGAGTATATAGAGGATGTTTCTTCGATCGAAAACGCGGACGGTTATTTTGTTGTTGCCGGGATCGAACCGGATCGCTTGGGCAATTCCGTGGCTTTCTCTCAGACACCGATGCGCTCCATCATGTTAGCTCTCGGCTCTATGGAACAAATCCGCTCCGATTTAGAAAATAGCCAGAGCGAACTTTCCCTAGCGCACCGCAATCTAGATAATACAAGCGATCAGCTAGAACAGTCGACGGCCGAACTGAACGAGAGCCGGTCGCAACTGGAAGCCACCAGAACCGAACTGAACGAGAGCCGGTCGCATCTAGAACAGTCGACGGCTGAACTGAACTACAGCCAGTCACAACTAGAAGCGACCAAGGCCGAGTTATACCGCAATCAGGTTCGGACGGAACAGTTACAGGCCGAACTGCTAGATTTAAAGAACTCTCACGAACATTATCAAGAGCATCTATCGCAGGCGCAAGAACGGATCGAAGCCATGGAAAGTAGTAAATTCTGGAAGCTAAGAAAAAGCTGGTTTCAGTTTAAGCGAACCCTCGGTCTGGGAAACAAAGAGTAAACATGGCGCATCTACATGATTAACGGTCTTGGCTCCGCCAAGACCGTCCAAAGTCCACCGCGTTTAGGTGCATTACACTTGGGCAAATAAGTTTCGCTACCGAAGACCCTTAAGTCACGATTAGGAACTTTAGCGGATTAGATATCTGTCGGGGGAGAGATAAAAAATTACAAGTGTGTGATAATCTATTTTCATCTCCAGGCTTACAAAAGTGACAAAATATGCGTGATGGGATATTACATGGACATATTTAAATACCCTCTGGTCTGGCCTTCCCTTTCCGAGGAACTGGCTCCTTTTATGAAATATTTTCAGGGAATTGTCCTTAACGCTGGTTCGGGCAGTAGAAGCGTCCAACTCGGGCAGAAAGATTTAAATATCGATATCGTTCCAGAAAACGACCCGGATATTGTGGCTGATCTACATCGTATTCCCCTACTAGATGAATCCGTGGACGCGCTCGTCAGTATCGCAGTATTAGAACATACCCGGTACGCTTGGATCGTTGTGGGAGAATTTTATCGAGTTCTGCGGTCGGGAGGGTACGGGGTGATTGCGGTTCCTTTCCTACAACCTCGCCACGCTTGCCCTTACGATTTCGTTCGATTCACGGGTAACGGATTGGTCGAGCTGATGGAATACGCAGGTTTCGAGATAGTAGAAACCCGCTCGGCCCATCACTTCGGCCAGACTCTGGCCTGGCTTTTATGGGAATATTTACAGGTCAATGTGCCCCAGAAAATTACCTGGCCTTTCTGGTATAGTCTACTGCGGCAATTATCCCTAGGTAGAATTCTAGGTAAAAACTCTCCGAACACAAACAATACAGAATACGTGATCGTTCGGAAACCCGGCGTAGAGAAACCTGCGCCGGCTCATTACTTTGAAGCCTCCGCTCGGCTAGACTCGTCAGAATGGTTCTTTCCCTTGTTGGCCTGCCCCCGTAGCGGTCAACCCCTCCATCGTGCGGGTGATGTTTTTATCTCCGCCAATAATCGTTTTACCTACGGCTATCAAGATGGTCGGCTTCATATTTTGCCGTGCGAGGGGGAATTTAGAGTGCGAGTAAACGATTCGGATACCTTCACTCTCTATGATAAGGCTCCGCTCCTGTCTATACCAAATCCGCGTCCGCTTGAAATTTCTTCCTTTCCTAAAACAGGGGCATCGGATTCGGTAATCGGAGAAAACCATACCGTGTTTTTTCAGTCCGAAGTTCAAAAAATTTTATTGCGAGTCGCTTCCGAAAAAGTAGCCGTATTAGCCACTTCCGAATACGAGGGTATCTTTAAAAATGGTGGCGTGGGAACTTATTATAAAAATCTAGCAAAAAAGCTGTTCAAACAGGGATGGTCTGTTATTTTAATACTCTGTGATTACGAGACAATATTGAACGATCCGTCGAATTATCCAGAACTACAGAATATTTTTTTGACTTCTGAAATCCGAAGGATTTTAGATATGCGAGCGAACCACTTCTCACTTTTATCCCCTGTCTGGGGAAACTGGTACGATTACCAAAGTTATTGCTGTTTCTTTTTCGTGCAGGCGATTCTCAATCAATTTCCCAATTCCAAAGTTTACGTTGAATTTCCCGAAATGTCGGGGCTAGGTTATCGAACGATACAGGCCAAGCGGGCAGGATGTCTTATGGACAATTGCCAGATAGGAGTAACCATGCACAGCGGTCATGAGTGGGTGCATGAAGCGAATGAGAAATACACTAACGAACGAAGTAATCTTGAGAGCTTATGGAAAGTGTATAATTTCGAGCAAATTTCCTTTGAAGAGGCAGATCTCGCTTTTTTTCCTTCCTACACCCTCAAGTCTAAAGTAGATACTTACGGATGGCATACCGATAACGCGGCCCATCTGCCTAATTACATACCGATGGTTTAATTCGATAAGTATAAGCTAACTATAAATAGGAACTAATTATGATAGCCGATAAAATGTTAATTCCCTCGATCAAGCCTCGTTGTCGCTCTCTTTTTGGAGAGACCGCGCCTGAAAAGGTTGCGATATTGGCCACGAACGAGTACGAGGGATTCTCGAAGAACGGCGGAATCGGTACCTATTACACGGCCTTGAGTAAAAAGTTAAAGGAAGCTAATTGGCATACTATTTTACTACTCTGCCAATCCGAAGAAAAATATCAAGGAGAGTCTAATATACCCGCCCTTAAAAATATTTTCTCCACCAGCGAGGTCGAGGATATTGCCAATCTTCAACCCTTCCACCTCTCTATGATAGAAATAGCTGAATCCGATTTTTACTTTACCTATCAGAGTATCTGTTGCTTGTTTTTCATTCAAGCTCTAGCGGCTTCTTTTCCAGAAACCTCGATTTATATAGAATTTCCCGATGTCAATGGTTTTGGCTACCATACCATTCAAGCGAAGCGAGCGGGAGTTCTGCCCGCAAACTGTATTATCGGTGTCACTATTCACGGATGTTTCGAGTGGGTTTACGAGGCTAACGATACTATAGTCACCGATCGATGGTTTAGCGACAGTTGCTTCCGAGAGCAACAATCTTTCGAGCAAGCCGATCTCACGTTTTTTCCATCCTATTTTCTCAATGATAAAGTGAATTCCTATGGCTGGAATAATTCTCAAGCAAGGCATATGCCCTATTTTATTCCCCTTCTGCCAGTCGATCTATCCTCTTCAGAGCCTGAGCATGAAATGTCATATTTGGTCGGTATGACTTCTGCCTTTGAACGTAAATACTTACAGGAATACGCAAAAAATAGTTATACGGGACGGGGAGAGATAGTAGATTTAGGTTGCTGGTTAGGATCGCTAACTATCCCATTAGTTTTAGGATTGAAAGAAAACTCTACAATAGAACAAGATAGAGTTTGCATTCACGCTTATGACATTTTTATATGGGAATCTTGGATGGAGCCTTGCGTTAAGGGAACTTCACTAGAAAATAAATATAGAGAAGGTGATAGTTTTCTAGCTGATTTTCTGGAGCAAACTAAGCCTTGGGAAAAGCAGATCAAAGTTTACCCTGGTGATTTAACAAGATTAAAATGGTCTCAAAATTTACCGATAGAATTTTTAGTTATCAATGCTATGAAATCTTGGGAATTAACAAACAGTATCTTGCAAGATTTTTTTCCATTCTTGATTCCCAATGTTTCGATAATTCAACATCAAGACTTTGTTCATTATTACACTTCTTGGATTCACTTGATAATGTATAGACTAAAAGATTATTTCTCACCAATTAAGTATGTACCTTCTAGTTCTATGATATTTAGATACGACAAAGAAATTCCTCAAGAATTTTTTCGACAAACCTATTCATTTCAAGATTTTTCTCCAGACGAAATTAATAAAGCCTTTGAGTATTCAATTCAGATAGTCCCTCAAGAAGCGAAACCTAATATTATGGCATCTAAAATTATGCTTTATATTCATTTAGGTGATGTAGAGCGAGCGAGAAAAGAATTTGAATCGATAGCAAGTTTAGGGATCGTCACTGAAGATAACGATCTAAAAATTATAGATAATTTACTTAGAATCTAAAGCCTGATGTTGTCATTAACCTATTCATGGTTGTATTAACATGAAAATACAGTTATCTGAGTCTAAAAAATTAGATATATTATTTGTTATTATTAGTCTAATTTTTGGTTTAGTTGTTGCTTTTTGCCTACCTATCAATTATTTTGATATTGATGGTTGGTTTCGGAGTCAACATTTCTTATTTGGAAAATTTGCAAAAGATGATAATTGGTATAATTATCTTCCTATTGGTGCTCCAGCTATTTTTGTTAATGCGCAAATCCTAAAATTTTACGAAAATATAAAAGGTAATTTTAGCTAATGAATCAAGCTCAAACAATTTTAGTAACGGGCGGAGCAGGATATATCGGCTCTCATATCATCTTATCCTTACAACGAGAAGGCTACAAAGTTGTTGTTTTAGACAATTTAATTTACGGACACCGCGAGTTTGTCGATACCGTTCTCAAAGTTCCCCTCGTCATCGGCGACCTCGCCGATCGCCCCCTCCTCGATCGACTCTTCAAGACCCACGATATCACCGCCGTCATGCACTTCGCCGCCTACGCCTACGTGGGCGAATCCGTGGGCGATCCTGCCAAATATTACCGTAATAATGTCCTCGGTACCCTGACGCTGTTAGAAGCGATGATAGCGGCGAACGTGAAAAAAATCGTTTTCTCCTCCACCTGCGCCACCTACGGCGTGCCCGATATCGTCCCCATTCTAGAAAACCATCCCCAACGACCGATCAACCCCTACGGGGCGAGTAAATTGATGGTCGAGCGAATTCTCCGCGATTTCGATCGTGCCTACGGACTAAAATCGTTGATATTCCGCTATTTCAACGCCGCGGGAGCTTCTGCCGAAGCCAATCTGGGAGAAGATCACGATCCGGAACCCCATCTGATTCCCCTAGTTCTCCTAACCGCCCTAGGAAAGAGAAAAGCGATCGCCGTCTACGGAACCGATTACCCCACTCCGGACGGTACCTGTATCCGGGATTATATTCACGTCACCGACCTCGCCCAAGCTCACCACCTCGGCCTACGCTATCTTCTCGCCGAGAATCGCTCGGATATTTTTAATCTCGGTAACGGTTGCGGATTTTCCGTGCGGGAAGTGATCGAGACCGCTCGAACGATCACCGGTAGAGAGATTCCCGTCATCGAGGGCGATCGCAGGATAGGCGATCCGCCGATCCTGGTCGGTAGCGGCGAGAGAGCTAGAACCCTGCTCGGTTGGCAACCACAACACCATCACCTCTCGACGATTATCGCCGATGCTTGGCGATGGCATCAGAAAAGGCACGGTACATTATCACCTTAGAGCGATCGTTAATCTAGTTCGGTCGTCAGTCCTAGCGCCCGCTTGAACTGGAACCACAACGACCTAAACCGCCAGAACTTACTCGTTTCCATCGCGAGAACTCGCCCCCGCACCCGCCCTAATTCTTTCTGCGTGCGTTCCAACTCGATTCGAGCCTCACTTAACGCGGCCTGCGTTTGCCCCGTTACCGTTCGGGAAATCTCTAATTCTCCCTCGGTTCGGGCTAGTTGTTCCCTTAATCCGGCCAGTTCGTCCCGGAGCGATTCCAAGACCAATAGCGGGAAAATTCGCTCGAAGTTCGCTCCCCTAGTAAGCTCTACGGGAACGGGAGCAACCAAAACATCCCCCCAAACATCAAATATCGCTCTCCCGTCCTCCACGGATTGGTTCTCCAGCAAATCCCGATAGAGATCTAGATAGTGCTTGGCCTGTACCGGAAGGGCGTGATTGCTTTCCATGACCTGACGACTTTTTTTCCCCATCTGCCAGCATAACGCCTGATCGCCCGCACACTCGATAATCGCCTGGGCCATTTCCTTTGGATTGATCGTGGACAGTATCCGACCAGTAACGCCATTCTCGACGATATCGGGAATACCTCCCACGGGAAAAGCGATAACTGGAGTCCCGCAACTCATAGACTCTAACAGGGTGTTCGGTAAATTATCCTCTAGAGAAGGCAGGATAAAAAGATCGGCCGCAGAATAAATCTCTCTCAATTTCTCGTCGGAAGTGATACGGCCGAGAAAAACCACTGGTAGGTCAAGAGAGTGTAATCGCTCGTTCGGGTTTCCGAAACACAGGAGTGTCACCCGTCCCGTTTTTACGATATCCCGCCAGCGATCGTCTTCGCCGCAAATTTCCAGAGCTTGCAATAACTCAGAAAATCCTTTCCGGCGCTCGTTACCATCCCCAGCACCAGCGAGAAGAGTCATCGTATCGGGAGCGATACCCAAACGCTGTTTCGCGGTCGCTTTCCCTAATGGGATGAATATATTTGTCTCTAGGGAATAGGGGATCACCTCGACACGATGATGTTGAAACAGGCGGCTATTTCTCGCCAATCCCGCCAACCACCGGCTAGGAGTCACGATGGTTAAGTTCGCATGAGTTAATCGGTCTAATTTATCTTTTAAAATAGCGGAGGCTAGATGATAGTGATCTTGCGCTAGTTGAGGACAGTTAGTGCAATCCTCCTGGTATTGGTTACAGCCGGAGGCATAGTGACACCCACCAGTGAAAGCCCACATATCATGGAGCGTCCAGACAACTGGTTTTCCCAAGTCGAGCAGCTTCTTGAGAGTAACTGGAGATTGGAAATGGGCGATCCAGTGCAGGTTAATAATATCTGCCGCCAGGATGTCTTGCAATTGAGTCAGGTCAAGTCCTGGATAGGGCAGAGAAAACAGCGTGTTGGACAGGGGCGTTCGATTGGCACTGATATAGTGCTTTTGGATGAGAGAAAGATAGTCACTGTCGCTTTCTCCTGTTCGCGGTTGAGGAGATAGGAGGGAGACGGTTTCATCGCGTGATCGCTTGGAAGTTGTCAGCAAGCGGGACTTTTGCCCAATCTCAATTAGTCCCCGGTGTAACCGATAGGCAGCCCTAGCTGCCCCCCCATCGATGTCGTAGGTGTTAAGCTGGATAATTTTCATCGGCTACTCGTTCGTTGGCAACTCCAGAAATAGTATAACATTGGCGAGTTATCTTGGTAGTGATTTGATTGTGGTGGTGATAGCTCAAACCCTTGCTTTCTCCGGCATTGTAGTCATGAATAAAGTACCAAATAGCCCCAATGTGATTCTCTACATTTCCAGAAAAAGAGAGACTCTTTCTGACCAATCGAGGAATGCTTTGTCGGAGGGTATTATTTCTGGACTTCCCCCATACACAAATACTAAAAAGTAGAAAAAGAGCAATGCCAAAAGGCTAGTCATGGAAATGCTGATTTAGGAGGGTAAATTTGGCAAAATCTTATATTAGTTAATATTCTACCTTATCCTTGCCATATAAGCTTCTCAGACTACCAATACTATCGAATCACTACCTTTGATTCTAGGGATTTTTCCTTTTCTCCTAATTCCCAGTAATTGAGCAGAATGGCATTAACTGTATTACCGATCACATTTAATACGGTTTTAAAGCCATCGGTCAAGCGATCGACCCCTGCAACTAAAGCCACTCCCTCTAATGGTAAACCCGCCGCCGATAATACGGTAGTCATGGTAATTAATGCGCTGCCCGGAACCCCCGGGGTACTAAAAGAAACCAATAAACCACTCAATGCGATCGCTAATAACAAAGAGGGACTTAAAGGAACTCCATAGACCTGAGCGATAAAAAGAGCATTAAATCCCTGTAAAATTGCCGAACCATCGCGTTTTAGTACCGTTCCCAAGGGAATAGCGAAACTGGCAATATCTTCGGGTAAACCGTATTCTTGAATTTCCCGCAAAACTACGGGTAAAGCGGCGTTAGAACTAGCAGTACCGAAAGCTAAGGATAAAGATTCCGATAAAGAAGCAAAAAAGCGTCGAGGTTCTCCTTTGAGGGCAAAAAGGAGCAAAACATACACCCCAATCATCAAGGCACTAGCCAAAAACAGACCAAAAACATAGAAAAAAAGTCTCGCCACTAATTCTAATCCCTGGGTGGCGATAACCGAAGCAATCAGGGCAAATACTCCCAAAGGGGCAATATAAAGAATCACCGAGAGGATTCTCTCGCTAATTAGATAAAGACTGTCTATCAAGAGAATAAAAGGTTTTGCCCCTTCTTTGGCCAGTCCGATGCCGATACTAAATAAAACTCCCGTCACGATTACCTGTAAAAGATTGCCCCCGGTAAGAGCTTCTAGGGGATTAACCGGAATCAAACTAATTAGCCAATCTCTCAAGGATACCGGTGCATTAGTGGTCATGGCGGCATTAGTGGCAAATCCCTCTAAACCTATCCCCGGTTTTAATAGCAACGCCGTCGCCATGCCGATTAACAGAGCAAGTGTACTGGTTAGCAGATAGCCAGTCATCAATCTGAGTAAATATCTACCGATCCGCGCCGCATTCTGTACCCGGGTTAATCCTAAAATAAGGGAAGAAAAAACGATCGGAACCACCACAAATTGAATTAAGCGCAGAAAAACCTGTCCCACTGGCGCAAGAATATAGTTATCTAAGGGTAGGATTAGCGCGGGAAAAAAGCCATTCAGCAGCGCACCGAAAACAATTCCTGCACCGAGGGCGACTAAGATCAGGTTAGATAAATTCATGGCGTTAAGTTGAGAATTCCGAGACTAATTTGGGGCAGTATAGCACTAGGATAATCTTATCGAACCCTTCTGTCATTTTTTGCCAAAAAAGGGAGAGATGAGCCAATAAAAGCCCATCTCTTGCTAATTTATCCCTCTACTTTAGTGACAGCCAAGAATACTTTACTTGTTACCATTACCCTGCATAGCTAAAACCCCATCGCGCAGTTTATCCGGCACTTCTTGCAGGTGATCCTCATCCCACTGGAAGAAACCAACCCCCATAGTCAAAGAACGCAAATCAACGATGAAATCGTGCATTTCCGCTTGGGGGAGATAGGTCGTTATCTGATCCCAACCTTTCCACTCCTCAGAAGCTTCAAAACCCTGAATTTGACCGCGTTTACCACTGATTAACTGTAAAACCTTGGCGGTGTATTCTGAGGGAGCGAGAACCGTCACCGATAGAATCGGTTCTAATAAGACCGGATGACATTTAGGCAGTCCCTCCGTCATCGCTAGACGGGCCGCTTGTTTAAAAGCTTGTTCGGAACTATCGACACTGTGATAGGAACCATCGGTGAGAGTAACATCGATATCCACCACGGGGAAACCCAACGGACCATGACCGAGATATTCCCGCACTCCCGTTTCCACCCCGGGGATATACTGTTTGGGGACAACACCACCGACAATGCTTTCATGGAATTGGAAACCTTCCCCCCGGGCCAAGGGTTTAATATCGAGATACACATCACCAAAAGCACCGTGGCCGCCGGTTTGATGTTTATAACGTCCGTGGGATTTGGTACTGGTTTTGATCGTTTCCTTGTAGGGAACTTGGGGTAAATGGGTGGTCATCGGTAAATTATACTTCCGCGCTAGGCGATCGAGGGCCACTTGCAGATGAATTTCTCCCTGTCCCCAAAGAATCACTTCTTTAGTATCGCCGTGTTGTTCCCAGTAGAGGGAAGGATCTTCTTCGATCAGTTTCGTCAAAGCTGAACTTAATTTAACTTCATCCTTGCGATTTGCAGCGGCAATAGCGAGAGCAAAGACGGGTTTAAGCTGTAATCCTCTGGGAAGGTCGGGTTTTTGACTGCCGCTGCTAACCACATCTCCGGTGCCGATTCCCTCCAAACGACCGATGGCGACAATTTCCCCCGCTTGTGCTTGCTGTAGGGGTTGTTGTTGTTGTCCCATGAGACGATAGATACCACCAATCCGCACACCGTTCAAGGCCATGCCATCGTTAAGGGTTCCCTGCCAGATTCGCCCTAGGGACAGGCGACCGCCCTGGGGAGTAAAATAGGTTTTGAGGATTTGTACCACCGCATCCCCATCCGCACTGGGATCGAGGCCGCGACGGTTGGCAGTAATTGTCGGGGCCGGTGCTTCTTCCACTAAAGCGGTGAGGAGATGACGCACACCATAGTCCCGTTCCGCCATACCGAAGAACACGGGTACTATCTGATCGGCTCCCAGTTCTTGTTTTAAGTCTTGGAGAATTTCTTCCCGGGAGGGGTTAATATCTTCGAGGAGTTCTTCTAAAAGATGATCGTCAAATTCGGCGATCGTTTCTAGCATTTCTTGTCGAGCGCTCTGTTCTTCTTCCTTGAGGTGGTCGGGTAAAGCTACAGGGTCGGCGGGACTGTTAGCATGGTAATGATAAGCCTGTTCGTTGATTAAATCGATGAATCCGATAATTTCGTTGTTCTGACGGATGGGATATTGCTGGGGAACGAGGGGACGACTAGAAACGGATTTGAGAGCTTGTAGGACTTCGTTAAAGTGACTATTACAGCGATCCATCTTGTTGATGAAGATTAGATGCGGAATTTCCCAATCATCGAGGAATTTTAGCAAGGGAGCTAGGGTGAGAACTCGATCGACTACCGGTTCACAAACGATAATAGCAGCACCGGCCCCGACGAGGGCATTATAGGGTTCACTGGCAAATTCGATCGAACCGGGGCAATCGAGAAAGGTAAAATTTAGGTCTTGGTATTGACTATGGGCAACGGAAACTTCTACACTCATCTGTCGATCCCGCGCTTGGGTGGAACTATCACCGACGGTATTGCGATCGCTGATTTTGCCTTTTCTGGTGATCGCTCCTGTGACGAAAAGTAAACTTTCCAGTAAGGAGGTTTTTCCACTGGAGTAGGGGCCGACAAGGGCCACATTACGGGTGTTTGCTCCGATACTTTGATTCATACAGATACCCCCAACAATGATTTAGTGATTAGTTGTGGCGATGGGACGATATTTACACTCGATCGCCCTAGGAAATATACTGTCATAGCACTGAAAATTACTCTCAGGACGTAGTTAGAAGTGAAAGGCCTGTCTTGCTGGAATTTTGTCTAGTGCTACAAGTGTCTTCTTTCCTACTTTTCACCCTAACTCAGTCTCAAGCATTACATCCCATTCTCGCAATCTCTTGTAAAATCTCCCCTACTTTTAGTTAAGGAACTTGAATAAATGTTAACTAGGGTTTGCTAAATAAGTTTTTTGTGGGGTGTGGGGTGTGGGGTGTGGGGTGTGGGGAAGTGGGGAAATGGGGAAATGGGGAGAATAAATAAAAATAATCTCCTGTCTCCTGAATCCTGTCTCCTGAATCCTGAATCGGAGTCTCCTACCTCCAGGAAAAATTTTTTCAGCAAACCCTAACCAAGCTGTTGACTATCCACAGTTTTTCTCCTCAACCGGATTTACAAAAACGAGAGGCTGCCTGATATAGTGAGAGGTCGGGATGATGTTTATCAAGCAATTTTTATGTTAAAAGCTGGAATCGTGGGACTGCCAAATGTGGGGAAATCGACCCTATTTAACGCTCTCGTGGCTAATGCCAAGGCCGAGGCCGCTAATTTCCCCTTTTGTACCATTGAACCGAATGTAGGTGTGGTATCCGTCCCCGATGAACGTCTGGAGGTTTTGGCTAAAATCTCTAATTCCGAGAAAATCGTGCCGACGCGGATTGAATTTGTCGATATCGCCGGATTAGTCAAGGGTGCGAGTCGGGGGGAAGGATTGGGTAATCAATTTTTGGCTAATATCCGGGAAGTGGACGCAATCGTTCACGTGGTGCGCTGTTTTGATAATGATGATATTATTCATGTTTCCGGTTCTGTGGATCCGGCCCGGGATATCGAGGTGATTAATCTAGAGTTAGCTTTAGCGGATTTGGGACAGGTGGAGAAGCGGGTGGAACGTTTACGCAAACAGGCGAAAAATAGCAAGGAAG
The DNA here is from genome assembly GCA_007095785.1 of Microcystis aeruginosa Ma_SC_T_19800800_S464. Classification (GTDB taxonomy): domain Bacteria; phylum Cyanobacteriota; class Cyanobacteriia; order Cyanobacteriales; family Microcystaceae; genus Microcystis; species Microcystis aeruginosa_E. The sequence continues at coordinate 27,836 of SFBL01000022.1, read as the reverse complement.
CCGCCGAAGAATTGGCTATCCTTGAAAAAATCCTAATTTGTCTTAATGACGGTATTTCGGCGCGAAAAGTGGATTTAAGCAAAGAGGAAGAAGAGTTAATTAAAAATCTCGGTTTATTGAGTCGTAAACCGATTATTTATGCGGCTAATGTTAGCGAAGATGATCTGGCCACGGGTAATAATTGGGTAGAAAGTGTCCGTCAAATTGCCCAACAGGAACAGGCCAAAGTTGTGATCGTTTCTGCTCAAGTGGAATCGGAATTAGTGGAATTATCGGAAGAAGAAAGAAAAGATTTTCTCGGTTCTTTAGGAGTAGAAGAAGGGGGATTAAAATCTTTAATTCAAGCTACCTACGAGTTATTAGGACTGCGTACCTATCTCACCACCGGTCCCCAAGAAACCCGTGCATGGACGATTATTTCCGGTATGAAAGCACCCCAGGCAGCCGGAGTTATTCACTCGGATTTTGAACGGGGTTTTATTCGTGCGGAAACTGTGTCTTATCAGGATTTAGTTAATAGTGGCACGATGAGCGCTGCTAAAGAAAAAGGTTTAGTCAGAAGTGAAGGCAAGGAATACATTGTTCAAGAAGGTGATGTTTTACTATTCCGTTTTAATGTATAGCTAAAAATAAGTCAGGTGAGTGTCACCCACCTGATCAAAAGGCTAAACAATAGGCGTTGTCAAATTGAAAGATGCTCCGAATTTCTGTCATCAACAATCTCTAAGCTTTTTTTACTCACTTTGGTTAACATTAAACTGAATTTTTTATCTCTTGACATACTCTAATTTATATTCTATAATCAGGTATAGTGGCAAGTTCTTGTTTAATCAAGATAGCGATTATCTCTGTCCACTAAAAGACTGGTTTACTAGGAATGCAGTCGAGGCTAAAAATATTCTATCTATTCAACTCTGGGAAGGTTTTTCTCAACAATACAAGACGAAAATATGACCATTTTTGAACGATTGACTAATTTTGTTCACCGAGTATTTAAGACTAATTTAGAAATTTTTCTTGAAGCATTAAAGCACAGCCCTAATGCACAGGGATATGTCAGTGGTTCAATCACGGAGTTGTTGCTAAAAAAGAAACTTGAAGAAGAATATGGATTTGAAGTTAAACGAATTCGTGAAAAATGGGAAGGTAGGAAGCACCCAAATCACCATGGAGATTTTTATTTTCGCAAACCAGAATCTAATCTTTGGTATGTTGTGGAATCTAAAGGTGTAAAGTCAAATTCTGAAAAGTGGCATAAATTGTACAACTTCGAGAAATTAAAAATTTTTCTCATTGCACATTCTGGAAAAATTGATTGGATTGACCAGAATGGCAACATCGAAGAACAAGTTATCGAATGGATACATCGAGAATTGCCAAAGTTTCAAGATGAATTTTCAACAACCATTTATGAATATGAAGAAATTCAAAACTACAACCCACAACGAGAAACGGCCAAATCACGCGCAGTAAAGGCATTGAAGCATCTTTCAAGAGAAGAAGTAAATGCGTTATTTGACAGCCGCCTCAATTATGTTATGTCAAAAATTCGGGTCTTGGAAACTCACTTTGTTTCTGGCAAATCTGCTTCAAGCAACAGAACTCAAGCAACGCCTCGAAAAGATGAATTTAACGTTATTTCGATTGACATTTTTCTTCGGTATTCAGAGCATAAATTTCTTTTTGCCAACCCCCAACACCTAGAATCATCTGGTGAGGATGAAAATCACTTACAGCAAAATTACATCATGGGGTTTGTGTTTACTGATGAATCTGGCAACGCAAGATTAAGTATCACTGATGACTGGTATGAAAATCTAAATGATGTTTACCAAACATTGAAGGAGAAAGATAGTGTCAAAGAAGACGAAATGCAGGTTGATAATAGATATTTAATTACAGAAGAAGCAAATGGAGAGTTGTAACAAATGGACAGAAGACAGCAGCAAACTGGAAAAATGAAAGAGCAAGGATTGTTATTTTCCGAAGATAGCCTGTTACCTGAAAAACTCCCGCAAATTCAGGAATTACGACCTTCTAACAATCTTTCCGCAGTTTTTGAAGAGTGCCATAATTATATTTACGCCAACGAAGGAATGCTCAAAGACAAGATTTTTCACGAGATGGTTAAACTAATCATCATCAAACTTCATGATGAAAAATCTGCCAAGCAATCTGTAAATTTTGGCGTTACAGCAAGTGAATATAAAGCCATCGGAGCAAATAAGTCCGATGAATTTATGTCGCGTCTCAGTCAATTATTTACCTCCATCAAGAATCATTATCGGGGATTTTTCACCGATGACACATTCAAGTTAAAACCTTTGACTCTTGCTTATATTGTAGGCAGGTTACAGTACATTAATTTAACTAAAACATCTGGCGATATAAAAGGGGAAGCCTTTCAGACTTTTGTAAATAGACACCAGCGTGGAGATAGGGGAGAATTTTTTACCCCTCACCCAATTGTCCGCCTTGCGGTTGAAATGATAGACCCCAAACCAAACGAAAAAATTATCGACCCTGCTTGCGGAAGTGGTGGTTTTTTAATTCAAGCAATCAACCATGTTCGACAAAATAATCCAGAGTTCAATATAGCAAGTTTTGTGCAAGAAAGTATTACAGGAATTGAATTTAATCCTGATGTCGCCCTTTCGGGAATGATTCGTTTAGTTTTTGAAGGTGGCACAGGTTCAGAAATTATCTGCACTAATGCACTTATCGAAGATCAAAAATTAAATAATTCCTTTGATGTTATCTTGACCAATCCTCCTTTCGGAAATAAAGGCAAAGTAGAAGACCAGAAAATTCTTCAATCATATCTTCTCGCCAGGAAATGGCATAAATCAGCGTCCAATAGTTGGCAAGTTTCCCCAACCGTTTTAGCGGGTCAGTCGCCCGATATTTTATTTATTGAGAAATCTATAAAATTATTGCGGGCAGGTGGACGCATGGCGATTATTCTGCCCGATGGTTTATTACAAAATATCTCTAATGGACCGATTCGGCATTGGTTGCGCTCCCAAACAAAAATATTAGGTGTTGTTTCCATACCGCCGGAAGCCTTTGTACCCTACGGCACTGGAATCAAGACATCACTTTTGGTAGTTCAAAAATTACCAGCAGACAATGATTCTTGTTTTATGGCACAAATCAAAAAAATAGGCTATGACGTTAAAGGACAAACAATATATAAGCGCAACGAGTCGGGAGTTATAGCCCGAACAAAATCAGGTTTGCCAATAGTTGACGATGATATAGATGATATTTCTCAATCTTTTAGGTCATTTATCAATGGCGAATTTGCACAAAACAGCGATTGTATTTATACAGTTAAGAATACCCTGCTCAATTCGAGACTGGATGCCGAACATTATTTACCCAATGACCAAAAATTATTAGAACATCTAAAATCTATTGGAGCGAAACCTTTAGCTGAAATTGCCGATATTTTGAGAGATTCAGCTGATTTTCGTTTAGCCAAAGATAGTGAAATTAGATATATCGCTATTGCCGATGTTGATTATCGTACAATGCAAGTTGTTTCTCAACAAATAATCAAAGCACATCAAGCTCCATCTCGCGCAACATATAAATTGTACAAAGGCGATATTATTACAGCAATTTCAGGAGCAAGTACAGGAACACCACGCCAAGCAACAGCCCTAATCACGGAAGATGAAGACGGAGCAATTTGCTCAAATGGATTTTCAGTATTAAGAAATATTCAGGGAGTCGAGCCTTTGTTTTTATTAGTATATATGCGAACAGACTTTTTTTTGCGTCAGATTAAAAGGTACATGACAGGTCATGCGATTCCTACTATTTTAGTAGATGATTTGTCAAAAGTTTTAGTCCCTATTCCCCCCAAATCTGAACAGCAGAGAATAGCAAAAAGTATGGCTGAAATTCAAGCAATTAGAAAAGAAGCGTTAAAAGCAAGTGAGAATGTTGTTAACGAAATGAGTCTTTTACTTGGCCAATTTGAGTAAAGCAAAAAGCAGGTTAAGCTTAGAAAAAGTCTTAAGGTGGTTGATTTATCCCAACCTTAAGACAGGACTAGAATCCCTGGGATAAATCGACCAGGATTCTCAATTCGCTCGGGAAATGTGCGTCACCAGGGCTGCCGATTGCAGGATGGGGGTAGTGGTGACGGAATCCGTCGCTAGGGTAAAGAGAGGATTGGAAAGGATGCCGGCCAGGGAAGTCGCCACTAGGGAGAGGACAATACCCACCTGTAGGGGACGCATCCCGGTAAGAGTCCAATTGATAACGGGGTAATTTTTCACCGCATCGGACATCTCTTGGGGTTCCTTGACCACCATCATTTTGACCACACGGATATAGTAGTAAATCGAGGCCACACTGGTGACTAAACCAACGAGGACGAGGGCATAAAGTCCCGCTTGCCAACCGGCCCAGAATAGATAAATCTTACCAAAGAAGCCCGCTAGAGGCGGAATTCCACCCAAAGAGAGGAGACAGATGCTTAAACAGAGGGTTAGCAGTGGATCCTTCTGGTAGAGTCCCGAATACTCAGCGATCTGATCGGTTCCAGTTCTGAGAGCAAAGAGAATCACACAGGCAAAAGCCCCTAGGTTCATGAACAGGTAAATTAACAGATAGAAAATCATGCTAGAGTAACCCGCGTCAGTACCGGCGGTTAAACCAATCATGACAAAACCCGCCTGACCGATCGAGGAATAGGCTAACATCCGTTTCATGCTAGTTTGGGCCAAGGCAACCACGTTGCCGAGGATCATGCTCAAAATGGCTAGAGCGATGAAGATAAACCGCCATTGTTCGCTGACTAGACCGAAAACCGTCACTAATAGGCGAATTGCTAGGGCAAAACCCGCCGCTTTGGAACCCACCGAGAGGAAAGCGACCACGGGAGTGGGTGAACCTTCGTACACATCAGGAGTCCACTGGTGAAAGGGAACCGCCGAAATTTTGAAGGCGATACCGGCAATCACAAAAACTAATGATATTGCTAAGGCCAGGGACTGACCACCGTTAACAGAGGTTAATTTTTGGGCAATGGCACTTAAACTGGTTTCACCTCCGGATAAACCGTAGAGAAGGGAAACACCATAGAGGAAAATCGCTGAACTAGAAGCTCCAATTAACAGGTATTTTAAAGCGGCCTCGTTCGATCGAGGATCCCGCTTCATGTAACCAGTCATTAGATAGGAGGAAATACTGAGCATTTCTAGGGAGATGAAGATCATCACCAATTCACTAGAGCCGGATAGGAACATTCCCCCGATAGTCGCAGTGAGCATAATGGCTAAAAATTCCGCTAGGGAGGTTCCCGCTTGTTCCACATAACGCACCGACATCAGCACTGTGGAGGCGGTAGAAAGGGCAATAATCCCCCTAAAGACGATACTGAGATTATCCCCCTCAAAAGCCCCTAAAAAAGCCACCGGTTTCGGATTGTCCCAGGTAAAGTAGAGAGCAACCACAGCAGCGAGCAGACCAGCGATCGCAACGTAGGGCAGCCAACTTCTGGCACTCCGTCCCACGATTAAATCGCCGATTAAAATGACCATCAGGGTAATAATCAGGATTCCTTCGGGCCAGATAACGCCGGCGTTTAGCTGACTGGCAACAAGACTAGAAAAATCCATATTGATTGAGGTTAAAGGAATTTGAAGTTAAAAAAGGCTTAATACAAGCTTAGGGCATTTGATCAGCGATCAGCGATCAGTTATCAGTTATCAGTGATCAGGTGTGAGTTTTTAGGGCATTGATCGCCGCTATTGGGTTAAAATTTCTAAAAAACGAGATAAATTTGAGATAATCTTAGTTTTTATCCTTAGTTTAGTTCTCTCTTGTCTTTTTTATCCTCCTGTCTCGGAGTCTCCTCTGCAAAGGGAAAATCTTTGATTTTTGCAGCTGAGATAATTTCTGGTGGTGACAAGTTGTCACCGAAATGTATCCACGTTAACAGGGAAAAAGTGAAAACTCAGGAAATCATGACATAGACTGGCATCGTTAGTTGTCATTGAAGGATTCTGGTAAAATCAAGCTAGGGAAACCCTCGAAAAATCAATTGTTTTTGAGCCATCCGCTTGATTTTGTTGTGGAAAAACTTTCTAGTTCGCTCCATCCTTTTCCTTTAGCGATCGCTTGAATGAGTAACGAAACCTATCTCAATCATCCTACTTTCGGTCTATTATACAGAGTGTGTCTATTAGAAGAACATCGGGAATTATTTACCACTCTTTATGCCCAACGTCTTTTTTTTCTGGTGACGGTGGGACCCAAAAAAGTCTCGTTCGATCCGATTAGTCGTTCCGATGCTCGTCTTTTAGTGGAAAACCGGCTGCGGAATTTGCGACGGGTCAGTAATGTGCAAGAATTTAACAGTCTCAACCAAACTTATCAACAAACCTTTTCAGTCTAGTTCATGACGATCGCTAGTCGTATCGAGTCCATCCGTCTTACCCTACCCCCCTGCACGCGTCTGATTGCCGTCAGTAAACAGGTATCGAGCGATTATATCCGTCAAGCTTACCAAGCAGGAGTGAGAGATTTTGCTGAAAGTAAGCTACAGGAAGCAATCTCGAAGCAGCAAGAACTAAAAGACCTCCCAGGTATTTTTTGGCACTTTATCGGGCATCTACAGGCAAATAAAGCCCGCAAAGTCCTAGAATCTTTTGATTTAATCCATTCCCTCGATAGTTTAAAATTAGCCCAAAGACTCGATCGCCTGGCCGGGGAATTAGAGATTAATCCCCAAGTTTTGCTACAGGTGAAAGTTGTCCCCGATCCCGATAAGTTCGGTTGGGACACGGCCGAACTCCTAGCAGATATTCCCGCTTTAGTCAACTGTCAACAGCTAAAAATTCAAGGTTTGATGACAATTCTGCCCCAGGGATTATCCGCTGGGGAAAAGTTAGCCGCCTTTGAAAAAACTGGCGATTTAGCCCAAATAATCGAGAATAGCTCTAGTTTACGCCTGCCCCATCTATCCATGGGGATGTCTAACGATTATCCTCTGGCCGTCAAGGCCGGAGCCACTTTGATCCGGGTGGGAACTGGCATCTTTGGTGAGCGCATTTACTGAACCATCGGCGTAAATTTACAGAAAAAACCCCTAGAAAAATTAATAATTGGTGATAGTATATCTTAAAATTACAGCGTTCAGTCTGGAAACTGGTGGTTAGAAATGAGGAATTGACTTTTTCCCAATCCCTGAAAACTATCCCCTGATAACTGATAACTGATAACTGATAACTGAAAAGAGGGAACTAACCGCTGCCTCCAGACGACTAAAATGACGAACCCTTAACAAAATAGTTCCCCTGTACCAAATGAGAGCAAGAATTGTTAAAGGCTAATAAATAACCCCGACTCTAGACAAGACCACCCAAAAAAATCTTTTGAAGGACATTAGACTGTGAACAACATTTTTACCAAGCTCAAAGATTTTGTCGGTATCTCCGAACAACCGGAAGACGAAGACGAAACCGACTACGAAGAAATGAACTGGGAAAAGTCCTCCCCCCAAGATAGGGATCAAAACGAAGAAGAAGACCCCCTCAATCGTCGTCAACGCGAACCTTTAAATCTCAGTACAGCCACATCTATGGGACTCAACAGAAGCAACGTGATCGGTATGCCAGGTATTAACAACAATAATGCAGAAGTAGTCGTGATCGAGCCCCATTCCTTCGAGGAAATGCCCCAAGTTATCCAAACCCTGAGAGAACGCAAATCGGTGGTTTTAAACCTCAACGTCATGGATCCCGAAGAAGCACAAAGAGCCGTGGATTTTGTCGCCGGTGGCACTTACGCGATTGATGGTCATCAAGAACGCATCGGTGAGAGTATTTTCCTATTTACCCCCAGCTGCGTTAAAGTTAGCACCCTTTCCGGAACTATTCACGATATCACCGACAACCCGAAAATGGCTCGTCCCGTTTCCCCCGCACCTGCTTGGGGAGCCGAAAGCAGTCGATTAGCTCAATGAATCCTCCCATAGTCCTCTCGTTAAGTTTGTCGAAGCTAGAAATCGATCGATTCTCGAGAGGATGCGTTTTTTTGGGGGTAATACCTCTAAATCTGCCTTTTTTTCTGTTTACTTTTTACTTTAAATAATACTGTGTCTATTCGTTTAGGAATTATTGGCGGTGGAGTGATGGCCGAGGCCATTCTCAGCCGTTTATTAAAAAAAAATATTTATAGTCCCGAAACGGTGTTAGTCAGTGAACCCCAATCCCAACGGCGCAACTTTTGGGTTAATACCTACGGAGTACAAGTCAGTGAGGATAACCGGGAAGCCGCTAGAGCAACTGAGGTGTTAATCTTAGCGATAAAACCGCAAATTTTAGAGCAAGTAGTGAATAGTTTGCTGGGAATACCCGAAAAACCCCTAATTATCTCGATTTTAGCGGGAGTTACCCTCAATCGCTTAGAAATGGGCTTTCCCGATCGCCCCGTGATCCGGACGATGCCCAATACCCCCGCCACGGTGGGACAAGGGGTTACAGCGATCGCACCCGGTCGTCATGCGGAACCGGAACATCTGGCCGTAGCCAGAGATATTTTTGCTGCGGTCGGGTCGGTGGTGGAAGTTCCCGAAGCTTTGATGGACGCGGTAACGGGATTATCGGGATCGGGCCCGGCATTTGTGGCCTTGATGGTGGAAGCTTTAAGTGATGGTGGTGTGGCGGCCGGATTACCGCGAGCGATTGCGTCTCAATTGGCTCTAGAAACGGTTTTAGGGACGGCAGCCCTATTAAAAGATTCGCCCCTACACCCGGCAGAATTAAAGGATCGCGTCACTAGCCCTGGGGGAACGACGATTGCCGGGGTGAGACAATTAGAAAAAGGCTCTTTTCGATCGACTATTATCGAGGCAGTAGTGGCGGCCTATCATAGATCTAAAGATTTAGGGCGTAGTTCCGAAAAGTAATCTTTTTATCTTTTTTAATCCATAACTGATGTCTCGATCTGTGATAAGATACGCAGCAATTCTTGTCCAGAAAAAGTTATGAATAAGAAATCTTATCGTTTTGATTTAATGGCATTAATTACCATTGCTGTTTTTTTTCTGGGGATTGTTTTCTGGAAAGTCCCGCTTCATTATCCCTATATCCTTAATTTTGATGAAGCGGTGGCCATGGTACTTGCCTACGTTACTAAACAAGGTTATCGTCTCTACGAACAAGTTTGGCACGATCATCTATCAGGTTTATCTCTACTATTAAATACTTGGTTAAATTTCACTGGTTTTAGTCTCCCTGCTGCCCGCCTTATGGTGCTTTCTTTATCCACAATTATGTTAGGAATTTTTTATCTAATTCTGAGAGTTAATTGCGGAATATTGGCCTCTTGTTTATCGGTATTTATTCTCTCAACCTGTCTAGTGTATATTACCCTGTCAACGACAATGTTGCGGGAGTTACCCGCACTTTTTTTTACAATCTTAAGTATTTTTATTATCTTTAAAGCCCTTCAATCCAAAGGTAAGCTTAAGTATGGGCTGTATTTACTCAGTGCTATTGCCTTTGTTTTTTCCCTGCAAATTAAACTTTCAGGCATTACTATTATCCCAACTGTAGCTTTAATTATTTTTCTCAATCAACAGAATAGTTTTATTAAAAGAATTATTGATATTGTTATTTGGTCAGTCGCTGTCGTTTTAGTCTTTGTCTTGGGTTCCCTGACTATTTTTCCTTTTTCCTACGAAAATATCATTAAATCTCATGTCAGTGTTGCCGCTAGTTTCGCTCAAGAAAATCTCACCTTATTGAATCTCTTACAAAGCGCCCTACAACACGAACCAATTTATCTAATCGTGACAGCCATCGCTATTATAGCGATGGTTTTTACTCGCAATATAATACCACTTTTACCGCCGTTGGTCTGGTTAGGTTCTAATCTGTTCAGATTTGCTACAGTCGCACCAATTTGGCCTTATTATTATATCCATTTAATTATTCCTGCCGTTTGGATAATTGCCTTGTTTGTCGAACAGTTAAAAATTACTGATAGTCTCGCAGAATTTAGGCAAAATCGCAAAATAACCAGAGGATTAATGCTTAAAATGCTAATTTTTCTGCCCCTTTCTGGTCAATTGATCTTTAATACCTTGAGAATAATCACCAATCGTGATCCGGCAATTAATGCCTACGTTCAATTTAATAAAAGGTATAAACCTCTTTTAGCAGAAGCTGTGTTTGAAAAATTTAAAAACTCTGATAAACTTCTGTTAACCGACAATCCTCACTACATATATCAATATTTCTTGAAAACACCCCCAGAAACTGCCGTTATCACCAGAAAGAGATTTATCAATCAGAATCTTGATGGAGATTTTATCCTAGAAGTCATCGAAAAAAGACAGCCCGATTTGGTTTTTCTCTATCGATTTGAAAAGGACTTTCTGCAATCACCAAAACTCAAGGATTATTTAGAGAAAAATTATATCCAGTTTCCCGACCAGCAAGAAAAAGGAACTCTCTTTATCAGTCCCAAAACTTGGCAAGAATATCAAAGTAAGGCTAATTAGGGTTTGCTGAATAAATCTAAAAATCTTATTGGGTAAGACTTTTAGACTTTTTGTCAATCAAAAAGTACCAGATCTGGAAGTGATCGGCTTCAGGTACTTTTTCCCTGAAAATTAGGTAATTGACCCCCTCAAAATCGCTAAAACCCTACACCCTACACCCCACACCCCACACCCTACCACCACCGAAAAACTTTTTGCCGCAAACCCTAATTAGAAATTGTGGACGGGGACTATTAACGTTTTTTCTTTTTTACCGGTTTTTGAGCCACTTTTCGAGAACGTTTATAGGCCGATCCGATCCAATCACTACAACTATGACTCATCGCTCCTAATTCTAAACCCAGGAAAATAGAGATCGCTACCCGGGGATACTGTTGCCATAATGCGATCGCTTGCTGCGGCCACAGTCGCCAATCCCAGTCTATACCCCAGAAACTTTGCAGGATCGGGATGATCACGATCGCCGCTAGTAAAAAAAAACTAGCAAGATAAAATAACCGAAAAATTGTGCCGATCAAGAAACCGTGGGATAACCAACCGCGATGACGGATCATGGAACGATAGGGTAGCCACAACCAGCGCAGATAACCCCAACGTTTGTATTGTACCGAGTGGATGTCAAGATCTGGCCCAAACAGGAATCCGCTAAACAAATAACTGGCCAAGAGTAACAGGGTTAATTTACCACTGCCACTGACCAAAAAACTCGCCCCCGCAATCGGTGGCAGCAAAATTAGGGTAATGCGATCGTGAGTTCGACCAGAGGGCATCGGAAAAAAATTAACTCGCTCAAAAAAATAATATACTTTTTTAAAAATATATGTTATGCTGAGAAAGTGCGAAATTGATTCGGGCGTTTAGCTCAGTGGTAGAGCGCCTGCCTTACAAGCAGGATGCCGTAAGTTCGACCCTTACAACGCCCATTTGTTCCCGTCTTTGCTCGTCAAGCTTTCACTCCCGATCACAGATTAAAATTAAGACTATTGAGGGGAATTGCTGCTGGCAGGCAGAATTGGGACTAATTGCTGGTAAGCTGGTCAATAGGTACTAGGATTAACTCATCGTGGCACACTGGTTATATGGCCAATTGGAAATGTATTAAGAATTGTGGAGCTTGTTGTCAACTAAATCCCGATGAGCGTCCTGACTTAGAAGAATATCTTACTCCCGCACAATTAAGTCAATATCTCAGCATGGTGGGGGAAGATGGTTGGTGTATAAACTTCGATCGCCAAACCCGTCTCTGTACCATTTATGACCAAAGACCAGAATTTTGTCGTGTTCAACCCGATATTTTTGGCAAAATGTATCAAATTGAACCGGGGGAATTTGAGCAATTTGCGATCGATTGCTGTCATGAACACATTGAGGATCTTTATGGGGAAGATAGCCTAGAAATGAATAGCTATCGTCAGCAGGTAGGCTAAGATTTACCCCTATCCCAGAAATAACTCAGACGGGGAAGAAAATAAGTGGTCTGGTTAGGGTTGACTGAATAAATCTAAAAACCTTGTTGGATAATACTTTTAGGCTTTTTTGAAATCAAAAAGTGCCAGCCATTGGAGGGATCAGGGGGAAAATTCAGGGACTTTTTCTCTGAAAATGGCTAAAACCCCACACCCCACACCCTACCCCCACGAAAAACTTTTTCAGCAAACCCTAGTTATTTTCCCTAGCTTCTCCATAGCTAAACCAGTAAAATTACGGAATCGATTGTTTCCCTGTTGAGGATAAGTCTATAGGAAACTCAAAACCTCTAGGGGTGCAGAGTTTGAGTTCAGGACAGGGAAAAACTATCATGGAAAAACCAGAAAAACAGCGCCGCAGACGCGGGGTTATCCTCACCCCCACGGGACTAGAAAAATTACTTACTGCTAAACAAGAAGCGGAATATCGGGATAATTGCGGTTATCGTTTCACCCTAGAAGTCCTCAGCGAAAAAACTCTTTTAGGGGTAGATACTCTGATGAAGGTATTTGCTTGTGAATCGGGAGTGGATAAACAAACCCTAAAACATTGTTTTCAAGCTTTTAATTTAACTTTAGAAAATAGCGATTATTATTGTCCTAACCTACCAGAAACTAATACTATTAATCCTCAACTATTGCCTGAGTTACCAGAGGGACAAGTCCCCCTCGATTCCCCCTTTTATATTAACAGAAACAATCTAGAACAGACTTGTTATCAAGAGATATTGCGCGGGGGTAGTCTTATCCGGATTAACGCGGCCAGAAAAATGGGAAAAACTTCCCTGATAACCAGAATTATTAATCATGCACAACAACAGCAATACCATACACTTTATTTCAGTTTTCGGTTAGCAGAAAGATCAATTTTTCAAGACTTAAATCACTGGCTGCGTTGGCTTTGTGTTAGTATTAGTCGCCAGTTAGATTTAGACAATCATCTCCCAGAGGATTGGGATGACTTCTTGGGGGGTAAAATTAACTGTAAAATCTATCTAGAAAAGCATATTCTCTCCCATCTCGATCGCCCTTTAGTGATTGCCTTTGATGATCTTGAATATCTTTTATCCTATCCACAGCTAAGGGAAGAATTTTTTAGTATTCTGCACCTGTGGCATGAGGAAGGCAAAAACAAACCCCTCTGGCAAAAATTACGTTTAATTGTTGCCTATTCCCCTGCACAGGAGCTTGATAAAACCTCAGATACCTATCAATCTCCTTTTAGTCTTGGCCTACCGATCGAATTGCCTAATTTTACCAGCGCACAAGTACGAGAATTAAGCCTAAGACAGGGATTAGATCAGAATTTTGACTCCGAAAAATTACGGATATTTCTAGGTGGTAATCCCTATTTAATTCGTCTTGCTTGCTATCATGTTGTTCGGGGCAATTGTACCCTAGAAACCATTCTCGCTAATTCGATTAAGGAGGAAAATAATATTTTTGCAGATCATCTTAAACGTTTACTTTCGCATCTGCAATACTTAAAGGGCAATTTAGCGGCTATCTTTGCTAAGGTGGTGATGGCAGAAAAAGACATAGAAATTGATTTAATGGCAGCTTTTCACCTAGAAAGTCTCGGACTGATTCACCGACAAGGTAAATTTTGCCGAGTGAGTTGTCCTCTCTACCGTCAATATTTTGGCGAATATTTCCGGCAACGTTCTGTTTTTTTGCCTAAAAAAACTTCTCTCCTCGCCAAAAAAATTACGCTTGCTCACTTTGATAATTCCAGAAAAAGTCGCTATGCCATGTAATTTCTAGTCCGTTAGGCGCTCGGCTAACATAGAATACATTCTATGTTTTAGATGCTAGGGTTGGGAGAGGGAAGAATTAAGAATTGTCAATTGAACGCCATTATCTCTTTCATAAACCATCACAACCGGAAAGGTTAATTTAGCTTCTTTTTTTGGTAACGCTGGGAAAATATAGGAATAACCATTGCCTTTGAGCAACAGTCGCCAAATTCTCGGTTTATCAGGGTTACTAATATCATTAAGTTCGTTATCTAATAAACGTTTGTAGGATTGAAGATCGCCGATAATCCTAAAATTAGGTAGGTTAGTTTTTGTGGAACGACTTTCTAAAGGATTATTAAGTTTTCGTCCTAAACTGGCATCTTGAGGCATAACAATCGTGACAATCGGTAAAGAAGAAGTTTCATTAACAGCATCTTTCCAAGCATCATCTTTTGCTTGCCAGGTTGCCAGCCAAAAAAGAGCCATCAGTACAAAAATAACGATAATAAATTCATTCAATAGGGATGATAAAAAATTAACGATCTTAGCTTGGGATTTACTCAAAGCAATCGGTAATCTTTTCAGATATTTTATTAGCCATCTTTGCCCAGCAAAGGTGATGACAGTAGCACCTATAATCACCAATAAAAATAGGATTTTTCTAGGAATTGCCCAAAGGTCTCCAAAAAATGTTTGAAAAGCGGCAAAATAAAAGGATTCGTTAGGAAGACTCAGAGTCGTAACTTCGAGGTAAAAAAAGCTAAAGTATGCCCAGCGATAAATCCAGCCGGTAAAGTAAAGAGCAGCGGCTAATAAAACCAATACACTAATTAGTTTACCGAGAGGATTAAATTCTGAGGAATTGTCGGGATCAGTCATGACAAACTGCTTGGGATGGTTGAAGTGAAAAAGGAGATGTTAAAATTCTATCATCTCTTATTTATTTCGATATTGAGGGGTTAAGTCGGATGATGAAAGCTATTTTGCGGGGGAGTATTTTCTCTTTGCTGTTGCTGGGAGTAGCAAGCGATAGGCGGTTAGAATGGCTTCAGGGTTCTGTCCGCAGTCAGGAAACGGCGTTAGAGGTGGCTGTACCGGATAAGGCGACGGTGGTACTCAAGCGGGGAAATCCTCTGACGGGACGGTTAACAGCTTTTAATCAGGCAAGTTTGAGACTGTCGGCGGGGGGTGATTCAGAAACGGTTCCTCTGAATCAAATTAAATCGATAGAATTTGAAGGAGATGTCTGGATTGAGGGTGAACCTCTTCCTTCTCGTATCCGAGGTTATGTTAAAACTTGGCCAGGAGTTCCTGTCACGGCTTTAAGGTTACAAAATCCTCCCCAGTCGGCTAAAGTCAACTTAAATAGGGTATTAACACCTGAAGAATTACGAAAGCTACTTAATATCAAGGACAAGGTTCATGTACTATCTAAAATTAGTTTTAACTCGCCTCAAAAAATGACTTTAGAAGCCTTTACTATGCCCAAAAAATAAATTATGTCTATCTCTCGTCTTAAACTTCTGGGTTATTTAATCATCACAACAACTATCCTAAGTGTTGCGATGTGGATGTCTCCTGAGCGAGGCAAATTTTTGCCGTTTAAGGGCATCAATTACGCTGTCCCCCAAAATCGTCCAAACACACAACAGCAGAAAAGGATCGCGTTAGTGATTGGCAATGCAAATTACCAAGTTGGTAAGCTTGATACACCGCTTAATGATGCCACAGATATGGCTAATGCTTTGAAGGAATTAGGTTTTGAGGTAATTTTGCTCAAGGATTCTTCTAAACGACAAATGGATGATGCTCTCGATCAGTTTACCACTCGAATTAATCAAGGTTACGTCGGTTTATTTTATTATGCAGGTCATGGAATGGAGGTAGAAGGAGAAAATTATCTCATTCCTGTTAATGCTCATATTAAAGCTGAAAAAGATGTTGAGTATGAGTCAATGCCTTTGGGGAAAATACTAGGAAGAATGGAAGGTGCGGGTAATCGAATTAATATTGTGATTTTAGATGCTTGTCGAGATAATCCTTTTCGTAAATTTTGGCGTTCATCTAGCAGGGGATTAACAGCACCATTACAAGCAGTATCAGGAACTTTAATTGCTTTTGCCACTGCACCGGGAAAAGTCGCTAGTGATGGTACTGGACGTAATGGGTTATTTACTTCTTATTTATTGAAATATATTAAAACTCCCAATATGGAAGTGGATTTAATGCTGCGAAAAGTACGCTCTGATGTTGCTAAAGATACTAATGATTATCAAGTTCCTTGGACTTCATCTTCTTTAATAGGAGAATTTGCTTTTAATCAAAAAACTGAAACAACCTCTCCTATTGTGACTAGCCCACCTGTTCCTAACCCTAGCCCATCTATTGCTGTTGTACCAACGCCAAAACCGACCCCTTCACCTTTCCTCAAGCCGGGAACTACTCTTATATCGAGGTCAACAGGAGTGAATTATACCAATCTGCGAGACCTACTAGCAGCAGGGAAATGGAAAGAAGCAGATGAGGAAACAACTAGGGCGATGCGTCAAGCTGCTAAGAGGGAAGAGGAAGGGTGGTTCAGATATGAAGATATTGATAACTTTTCCTGTGAAGATTTACGCATGATTGACCAGCTTTGGGTGTCAGCTAGTAAAGGTAAATTCGGCTTCAGCGTTCAGAAAGAAATCTATGAGAGTCTCCGTGGCACGAGAGAGTATAATGGGGAAGTGTGGAACAAGTTCGGCGATCGCGTCGGCTGGAGAAAAGGAGGGAGTTGGTTGTATAGTTCTGACCTTACCTATAGTGATGAAGCCCCCAAGGCGCACCTGCCCGCGGGTAGTGTGGAGAGGGATCGCTATTATCTTGGGTGGAGGAATGGTATTTGGTTAATATGGGAATCCTTCTCTGGTGCATTCTCTCGTTTAAAAGCTTGTAACCTGTAGAATATAACAATCTCAGGTTTTTTGTTAAGTCTAATTTTAGGGGGTTTGCTCACGGAAACATCAGCTTTTGGGGAACTCGATACTTAACGATGTTGATGTCTATTATCGCGGAATTTCTAAGTTTAATTTAGGGGATAAACAAGGGGCGATCGCATAATTCTTTTCAACGAGGTTATGAGCTATCCAGCAATTCGATACCCATCACCATCACCTGATTACATTTATTGATTTTTCATCGCATACTATTTAAAAAGAAACGTGCCAAAGACAAAAATCATCTTTTATCAAGAAGCAGAAGGCATCTCACCTGTTGTTGAGTGGCTTCAGAAATTACTCAAAACTGATAAAAAAGGATTTGCCAAATGTATAACCAAAATCGAACAACTTGCCGCACAAGGTCATGAACTGCGCCGCCCTGCTGCCGATCATCTCAGAAATGATATCTGGGAGCTTAGAGCCAAACAGGGAACCATACAATATCGAATCCTCTATTTTTATCATGGTCAAAATATAGCAATTATTGGTCATGCTCTTATCAAAAAAACTTCCGCCGTTCCCTCACAAGACATCGAGAGAATTATCCAAAGAAAAGCACAATTTAAACAAAATCCAGAACTTCATACTTATCAAGGAGAAATAAACAATGCCTAAAACCACAGATGCCGTAAAAATCATTCACCAAATGATTGCAGACGATCCCACAATCAAAGAACAAATTGCCCTAGAATCCCTCAACTCAGAAATCGCACAATTGATTTATGACGCTCGTATGAATGCTGGATTAACTCAACAACAACTAGCCGACCTAATCCATGTTGAGCAATCCGTTATTGAAGATATAGAAGACGCTGACTATCAAGACAATCCCCTAATAATGCTACAAAAAATTGCCACTGCCCTTAATCAACGAGTCAAAATGAGCCTTGTTAGTAGCTTGTAGGGTGCGTGTTTGCGCGTATTTAAAGGAAATTTGTTAATAATTAAACTATGATTGCGCCGTAACGCACCATCTTAAGAAAATTGCTGCGTTATGCTATTACTAACGCACCCGACAAGAGCCGCTACTGTGTCCTCTGTGTGTGGAGTGGTTTTTATTATGATTATTTAACTGCTACCGAATATCCCCCCGTAGCAATCTTTCCCTAGTAACAGGCTTCTAGTTCCTGTGTTTTACGAATAAAACTTTTCGTACTCATCATGATCGCCAATCCAAAACCAGGTCACTGTATCCCCTGACAGCACTCCCAAAGCTCGATGACTCTTCGTTACACGCACTGACCAAATATCTTCGTCGCTGTCAATACACTTAAAATGTAACGATGGATGAAACGGATTCTCCACCCATAACCGATATGCTTTTCTGGCTCCGGCTTTGACTGCTGGCTTCAAGTCGCAATACTTCTGCCAAAATGAAGGCAATGTTGCGGAATTCATAGCTGCTCATAATCCATCGGTGCGGACAATCCTGCCGCAATCTCTTCTTTGGCTTTTCGAGCTGCTGCGACTAGATTATTCTTCGTCTGTTTAAACGACTGATCCCATCGTTTTTCTTCTTCAATTTCTGCAATATAAGCTCGAACGTACTCTACTAACTGTTCTTGAAGCTCATCAGGCAGGGACTCAACCATCTTGATGATCGTGGTAATAGCGGTCGAGGGCATGGTATCTATCAGCGCAGTAGGTTTTCTCTATTCTACAACGTCCACCGCAAACCAAAAATGATATGATTTTTCTGTCCTCTGTGGCTTTGTGGTCAATTAGCCTCGCTCAAAACCAAACAATTTATAATTGAAGAGCGAGGTATTTATGGGTAAAGAAGAAGAACTACTTGAACAATGGCGAAAACTGACACCGGAAAAGCAACAAAAAGTTTTACAATTTGTTCAAACACTGAAATCTAAGTCGGAAACAACAGCACCAATTAATTAGGAGTCTAACCCATGAGCGGCCCCACCATCGAAACCGATTTAGGAAAAATCCTAGACCAGATTAATCAGAATCTTAAAGAGACCAATCAGAAGCTAGACGCGCTCCAGAAAGATGTCACAGACATGAAGATTGTTCAAGTCAGATTCGAGGCCGAAGTCAAGGGAGACCTCAAGGCATTACAGGGAGAATTCAACACCTTACAAGGTGATTTAAAAGAGATTAAAGGCTCCCAGAAAGCCCAAATTTGGGCATTAATCACCATCTTGGCAACAGCAGTTATCGGAACTGTCATCCGCTTTGTCATCACTGTTCCCCCTGTTAGCAACCCCTAGCTCCCACTGCCGCGGAACAGGTTTCTAGTTCCTGTTTGATATTCAGGCAGAATGAATGATATAATTGGTGGGTGGGGCGTGGCTCTCTCGTGCAAAAACTTGTAATTTGTAGAATATAACAATCTCAGGTTTTTTATCAATAAACAATAATTTGAGAAAATGAACCAAAAAACTTACCAACTAACCTTAAACTTTGACCAGATTTTAGATTTGGTTAAACAACTCCCAGAAAGTGACAAAATACAACTCAGTAAAGAACTCGAAAAAGAAACTTTAAATCACAAATTAACCCAACTTTTAGAAACCTTTAAAACTGATGAGCTTTCCCTAGAGACAATTACCGAAGAAGTGGAGGAAGTTAGGGCTGAAATTTATGGACAACAAGCCACCGATTAAAGTTATTATTGATACTAACCTTTGGATTAGCTTTCTTATTGGTAAACAGTTAGCCAGTTTAAAATATCTACTGATTGAAAAAACTCTTGTGCCGATTTTTTCTCCACAGCTACTTAATGAAATTAACCTTGTTACCAAAAGACCAAAATTACAAAAGCATTTTCCCCAAAGTAAAGTTCAAGAGTTACTTGAACTTTTAAGCATAATTGGGTTATGTATTGAGACTAAATCAAAAATTAATATCTGTAGAGACGCTAAAGATAACTACCTTTTAGCCTTAGCCAAAGATAGTCAAGCTGATTTTTTAATTACAGGCGATCAAGATTTATTAATTTTGCAACAATTTGGAATAACTAAAATTGTTACTTATCAACAATTTTTAGTAATCTGTAGATTGGGTTGAGGAACGAAACCCAACCTAGGATAAGATTGGTTTGATTACAAGGTTTGTTGTTGCGCTCCTCTCGCCAACTTCTGGGGAAAATTGGGCTAGAGCATCGACAACGAACCTGGTTTAATTACAAGGTTAGATTTCCCTTCCCTTGTTCCAAATTACACACTTATAGCGGTTCTCACACCTGGGTGGCACACTTAACCCTTTGCTAATTAAGCTTTTTAACATCGATAATGTACCTCTTGCGAACAGGAAACGCTATATTTTCAGGAGTTAATATGAATACATACCAAAGGACAGCCGATGGCTTACAAATTATTTACCAACGTTATTATGCTAATAATACAGAACGTCAATTAGAATTAGAAAAGGCTCGTATTGATGACGAAGTAGCCAGAAAAATATTTAAGATTAAGGAAACATATCATCTTTCAACAAAAGCTTTAGCGGAATTAATTAATGCTGATGAATCTATTATTGAAGCCTTAGAAAATGCTGACTATGAAGGAAACTCTTTTTTGCTATTAAATCTCATCGCTACAGCTCTAAAAATAAAGGTTAAATTTGAATTAGTTTCAGCCTAATTGTTTCAGTAATTTGCTACAATGAGAATAAGCTGTTGCGCATTTAAACAATGACAATGATAAACCTAGAAACAATTCAAGAAGATATTGCGTCCCTTCCCCTCGACGCACAACAGACTATTCTTAAACTTGTAGATATTCTAAAAAAACGATATTCTCTCAAGCAACAGGAAATGAAAAAGCAGGGAACAGAAGATTGGTCTGACTTTATCGGTTTTATAGAGGCTAAACCAGACCTTTCGCAAAACTATAAAACCTATTTAACAAGTGAACTTAAGCAAAAATATGATCATTGTTGATCCTGGTTTCTGGCTGGCTCTTGCTAATAAAAACGACTCACTTCACCCATTGGCAAAAAAACAATTCCAAAAATTAATCAATCAACAATTTATTACAACCCAGTGCGTTAACCAGCTAAAATTAGGGTTCTGATAGAACTATAGCGTTTACAAATGAAACTTTGCCAAGAATCCCGAATTACACACCTATTTTCAGGAGTTAATATGAATACACACCAAACAACGTTATTATTCCAATAATCCAGGGGGTAAATTAGAATTAGAAAAAAGTCCTATTGATGACGAAGTAGCCAGAAAAATTTTGAAGATTAAATAAACATATCATCTGGACTATTAAGACAATTCTTTCCCAAGAGGACGAATTTTAAAATGCTGAGGCTAGAGGAGATAGAAATATCCGTAAACTTGATTAACAATCGTCTGCGAAAATGTCTTGACTATCCTATCCCAAATTAGGTACTCTATGAAGGTAGATTAGACAGTGATGCGATTCAGACTTGAATTGGCGTTTTGCTAGGCACTCAAATTACCCCAGGTGTCACCATGTCCACCCAAGAACCCACCCTAACCGATGTTCTCAACGAATTGAAAAGCTTCCAAATAGCAGTAAATCAACGTTTTGAGGCGATAGATCAACGTTTTGAGGCGATAGACCAACGTTTTGAGGAAATAGACCAACGTTTTGATGCTATGGGGCAACGGTTTCAGGAAATAGACCAAAGATTAGACAAACTCGACTATAAATTTGACACCTACGAAAAAGCCTCCGAGAAAGTGCTGAGATTAGCCACGACAATTATTATCGCAGCCACCACCGTAGCGGTTTTACCCTCGGCCTTTCAGGCAATCGGTCCCCTATTAACCCAAATAATCGCCGCTGGCAATAATTAACTTGTGATCAAGACTTGACGATTGCATGGTATGATAAAGGTTTTGGAACTATTGTTTTAGGTCAAGATCATGGCGAAACGAATGCAGGTTATCCTCAATCAAAAAGTCAGCAAATTGGGTGAAAATGGCGATGTGGTGGAAGTGGCCCCCGGTTATGCACGCAATTACCTTATCCCCCAAGGTGTGGCCGTTTTAGCCACCAAGGGTGCGATGAAACAGGCAGAATTTAGGAAAGAAAAAGAGCGTCAACGTCTCCTCGCTGAAAAACAAGAAGCAGAAACCAGAAAAACTGCGATCGAAAAACTCAGTCCCTACACCATCCCTAAACAGGTGGGTGAAAACGAGGCGATTTTCGGTACTGTCACCAGTCAAGATGTGGCTACGGTTATTCTAGAAAATGCTAAATTAGAAATCGATCGCCGTGGTATTACCGTCCCCGATATCGGTCAATTGGGAGTCTATAAAGTACAAGTCAAACTCCATCCCGAAGTTAATGCCGATATCGAAATTAAAGTAATTGCACAATAACAATTGTCGGGGCATAGTTATCAGTAATCAGTGAAAATTTATCAGAGCGATTAACTAGCTAATGGCTGCTAGCTAATAGCCATTCACATCTCAAAAATTATGACTCATTCCACGGATATAAAAACCCTAGCACGCTGGATGGCGGCGGATTTTAGTAATCAAGAACAAGCTTTTGCTAATCCGCCTTTTTTTGCCCATATTCGCGTGTGTATGCGTCCTTTACCCGATGAATTACTGAAGGGAACCAGTTTATTTTTAGAGCAGGCCTACGATTTTATGCTCAATACTCCCTATCGTTTGCGAGTATTTAAATTATCGGTAGTCGATGACCATATTGAACTAGAAAACTTTAAAGTTAAAGAGGAAGCTAACTTTTTTGGTGCTTCTAGAGAACCCCAACGTCTCAAAAATCTCAGCTTAGACCTATTAGAACCGATGCCGGGTTGTGATATGAATGTAACTTGGACAGGTAACAGTTTTAAAGGGGTGGTGAAACCGGGGAAACAATGTTTAATCTTTCGCAAAGATAAAATGACTTATTTAGATAATAGTTTTGAAATTAGTGAACAGGGATTAATTAGCGTTGATCGCGGTTTAGATCCCGAAACCGATCAATTAGTCTGGGGTTCGATCGCCGGTCCCTTTGAGTTTGTGCGTCGCAGTAGTTTTGCTGAGGAAGTGTGAGAAAAATTCTCGGTTTTTAGCTATGAAAATCGCCACATGGAATGTCAACTCGATTCGCAGCCGACAAGAGCAGGTAATTAACTGGTTACAACTCAATCCCGTTGAGGTTTTATGTTTGCAAGAAACTAAGGTAATCGATCGAGATTTTCCCAGAGAAGCTTTTGAATCTTTGGGTTATCATCTCTATATTTCTGGACAAAAATCCTATAATGGTGTAGCGATTTTTAGCCAGAAACCCCTGGACGATATCACTGTGGGATTTAGTCCCATTATCGGCGAAAATTTAACGGGAGAACTAGACGAACAAAAACGTTTAATTACTGGAGTAATCGGCGATATTCGGATTATTAATCTCTACGTTCCTAATGGTTCTTCCCTAGATAGTGATAAATATATTTATAAGCTTAAATGGTTAGAAACTCTTAGGAAATATCTAGATAAAATAATTAATTCTCAACCCCAAGAATTATGTATCTGCGGAGATTTTAATATTGCCTTAGAAGATAAAGATATTTATGATCCCAAAGGCAAAGAAAATCATATTATGTCTTCAGCTAAAGAAAGAGAAGCTTTAGAAAAGGTCTTAGAAATTGGTTTACAAGATGCCTTTAGAAAATTCACCTCGGCAGCAGGACATTATAGTTGGTGGGATTATCGCAGCGGTGGTTTTGCTCGTAACCGAGGTTGGCGAATTGATCATCTTTATTTAACTCCTCAGCTATACGAAAAAGCCGTTAATTGTCTGATCGATCGAGAACCCAGAAAACAAGAAAAACCTAGCGATCATACCCCTGTTATTCTGGAAATATCAAGCAAAAATAGCTGAAGGATCAACCTAGACTTTGCACAGCCATAATTTTGCTCTCTTAGCTTCCCTAACTAGGGACTTTCACCTTGAGGATTTATTCGGTAACGAGAAAATGCTATGATTCGGGTTGAATTTACCAAGTTTATTAAATTATGCGTTCTCCCCAATTAATTGTTCTATTGCTCGGTTTATCCTTTCTCCCCAGCATCTCCCCCCCTTTTGTCCATGCTAACCCCTCGATAGTGCCGGTAAAACAATCGAGTAATCGCGATGGGGGACAAAAAATCAGTGAAGCGGAAATTAAAGCAATGATTCAAGACATTGAAACCGCTATTAAAGATAAAAATATCGCCCTAATCCTCAAACACTATGCCCCGTTTATTTCCTCGCAATTGACCATTAAAACCGATGCTAGTACCGAAATTTTTGAGTTAGATGGTATCACGGAACATAAAATATTTTTAGAGGAATCCTACAAAAATATTAAAAGTATAGAGGTTCTTTCTGAGAATTGGGATGTGGATATTCTTGCTAGTGACGAGATGGCGATAATCACTCGCGAGCGGGTAGTCAATATTACCAATACCGAGGGTGATAACTATATAGTTGCATCGGAAGCAGTGGCTAAAGTCGCTCCCATCGACGGCAAATTGAGGATATTTTCCATTCAAGAAACCGCCGAAGTGGGACGCAGACCCAAAAAATAATTAACTTCTCCGGTTAGGACTGGACCAACCCGACTCCCGCCGTCTTCGTCCCTCGATAAAACCGTCATCGTAGTCTCTGGAATTGCGCGGATTGTCATAGCGGGCAAAGTTAAAACCGTCCTCTAGTCCGCGCTGAAATTCTTGCTCTGGTGGCACAAATCGATAACGTTGTCTATTATCCTGTACCACCCGGTTGATTAACAGGGCCCCCGCTCCAATACCAACGGCCTCACCAAAGGTTAAAGACCTAGCATAATTGATGTTAATTGTCAAGAAAGTTGTTGTTAAAATTAAGGCTTTTCCCCAATGTTGACCCATAAAATCCTCCTTCAAAAAATCAAGTTGACAACAAAACCAGTACAGATACCGACTCCCCAAAACGAAAACCTTGTACCTCACCATTACGATAACTGCTATGAGCTAGATTTAGAAGAATGGGAGTGAAAACGAATCCCTAGGAAGACATCGTAGAGGAAACTCCAGAAATTCTTACCTTGCAGTAGGCCTAAAGACTGTTCACACTCTTTTGCGTCTAAAAGCGGTTTAGTGGCATAGTATGCCGGTTGGTATTTGTACCAGGGAATCGACGGCCAAAGATGATGCACGAGATGATAATTCTGCCCTAAAATCAGCAGATTTAACAGGGGACTGGGGTAAACTCGGGCATTTTTCCAACGATTACGCTCCTGGAAAGGACGATGGGGAAGATAATCAAAAAATAAACCGAGGGCAATTCCCACCACTAAAGCGGGAACAAACCAAAAATTCATCACATAGCTGATAAAACCGTATTGACAGGCGACGATGACTATGGTAGCAACAAAAAGACGACTGAGGAACCATTCCAGCAGTTCGTATTTTCGCCAGAGTTGCCGCTTAAAAAAGAAGATTTCGTGATAAAAAAATCTGGCCGCAATCATCCACAAAGGGCCACCAGTGGAGACAAAATGATCCGGATCATTTTCGGGATCGTTAACGTGAGCGTGGTGCTGTAAATGGACTCTAGTGAAGACCGGGAAGGCAAAACCGAGCATTAAAGCACTGCCATGACCTAAAATAGCATTAAATACCCGATTCCTATGGGCAGAATTATGAGAGGCATCGTGGATAACTGTCCCCGATAAATGTAAAGCGAGGACATTAGCACTAAAACAAATCCAGTCCGGCCAGGACCATAGCCAATAGCCACAGGTAGATAGGGTTATTAGACTCAAGGCACTGAAAAACATGGTAACGTTTGGGTTGAAGCCCCCCGGTGCTTTTAAATACTCTTTGGGGACTGTCAGCAACATCTCGGCCGACTGCATTATGGGTGTTGCTCCTTATTGTGTTCGCTTTACTGGCGTAAATTATCATACTACGCCTTTTTCATAAAGTTTTGTAACATTATCTTAATTAATCTAAGCTCTGAAGAAAGTAAGGATTTGTTATATGGTTCCCGAAGGAAAAGCGAGGCTACAAGAGAAAATCACGGGCGCTTAACGCCAGTTTCGCACTTAAGCGATTAAAAAATTCGGCTAGAGACTCGGCTTGAGAGGGGCGATCGCCTGTTTCCCCAGCATCACCGATTCTACCCTATCCCGATCGCCGAAAATATCGATAAGACACTCCCTATCGATCTCGAATTCATCAAGTAAAGATTCTAAGGTAGCGGTAGGATTTGTTCGGGCGATCGGATAATGTTTCCGCTCGTATTCTTCCACTAATAAGACCAGTAAATCAAATAATAGTCCTTCGTCATTGCTTAACTCCCGTGACATCATCCCTTCAATTATGCTTAAAAATCGCTCGTATTCTTGGGAGTTATTAATCGGTTTCGGTTGATACTGCAAGCGACCTTGAACCTCTACTAAATTTTTCCAGTTAGCCTTACTAGCGAAGTTATACCAATCGCTCAGAGCGTCTTCCGCGTCCGAGTGACGTTCCCAAAACTCTCGTAATTTAACTTTACTGATCACGCGCATCGATCGCTAGTTTTATTGTTCTCTTTAACCTAAATAGGGTCTGCTGAAAAAGTTTTTCCTGGGGGTAGGAGTCAGGAGTCTCCGAGTCAGGAGCCGGTCGTTTCAGGCTTTGTTGCCCTTGTTTTTTGTACCAAGCGATGTACTACAAGAAGGATAATGCAAGGTTTTTGAAAGTCCCAATCCTATTTTCGCAGCATGAACATTGGACTTTAACAGGTCAAAAGCTTTATTTTAAAAGGGTTTTACCATTATTCAGCAAGCCCTAAATAAACATGGATCACTCTAATAATTAGGGCTTGCTGAAAAAGTAAGGGGGCAGCAGGAGAAAGATAATTGATTATTCAAGCCAATTGAGAAGATAAGTTTTTGTTGAGATAATTCAGAGAAAATATAACTTCTATTAATAGCAAAGGGGAGAAAACAGGAGAAAATTTGTTCTTTCTCGAAAAAAGCACAAAAAAAGGCACAAAACCTGCCGAAGCAGGGTAGAAAGATTGATAACCAAAAAAGTGACAGAAATGGCTGTTTGAGAAGTTGAGGGAAGTTTTGCCATCACTCGATTGAGGTTAAATCTTCTTTTTGCTTGACCAAATTTCCCTTCAATAGCATTACGAATTCTTTCATCTTCAAGAGCTTGTTTTTTCTTTTCTTTACTAATATTTGCCGGCGGTCTTCCTAAAGGGGGGCCGCTCATTCTAATACCTCTTTCTCGACAATAGGCTCGATTCTCCCGCGTCCGATAAATTTTGTCTACATGAACGGATTCAGGATAGAAGCCCGTATAACGCTTAAATTCTTCTATTTGTTCTTTCAAGTCCCCAGATTCATTGAAGTTATCCCAACTTAGATGGTCTAAAAATACATAGCCATTGCAACAACTTGCCGACAGTTTAGCTCCCCCCCCTTGCCCCCCCGACGTCGGTAGGGCTGTTTCATTCTCCCATCAGAATATCAAAAGTAAAAGCGATCACTATCAGGTAAAATGAGAAGTGACCGCCAACCTTTCAAATATATGTTGATCTTAATAGAAAAACTAAAACAAGTCAAGGACTTTCGGAAAGATAAAGGAAAAAGACACCCTTTATGGATAGTATTAGTAGTAATAATACTGGTAACAATGGTAGGATACTCAGGTTATAGAGAACTAGGAGAGTTTGCTAAAAATAATCGGCACAGGCTCAGTCAAGAATTTAACATAATTCCAGAAAGAGTCCCATCCTATTCAACAATTAGAAGGGTAATGATGGGAGTTGAATGGCAGAGTTTGTTAAAAGTGTTTAATGAAGGGGCATTACAATAATATGGACAAAGAGGTGATATAAATTGGCTAGATATAGATAGAAAAAGTCTCAAAAACACCCTAGAGAATCCTAACAATGCTCAACAAAATTTTATCATGTTTGTCTCATTGTTTAGTCAAGAAAGTGGATTAGTATTACACGTAAAGGTGGTGATTCGGTAGTAGTGATGGCGGCTTAATCCTTTGCTTTGCTGTGCATTGTAGTCATGGATAAAATACCAAAGGACTACCCAACGTGATTCTCCATTTTTTTAGAGAAAGATAGACTCTCTCTCACCAGCCGAGAAATCCTTTGTCGAAAGGTATTATTTAATCTTTCAATATGATTAGTTTGACCAGTTTCTTTAC
>SFBL01000219.1 GCA_007095785.1 Microcystis aeruginosa Ma_SC_T_19800800_S464 | reverse complement strand
CCCCCATCCCCTATCCCCCATCCCCTATCCCCCATCCCCTATCCCCCATCCCCCATCCCTTCTCTCCTATACTTTTTAAACAGGATTTAGTATGACAAAGACAAGAGCCTGACATCAACCCTATGGACGATAATGAGAATGACAACCTAAAATCTTTTCGCTAATTTTGCCATAGACTGCACCCTTTGCTTCTAAAATAGGCTATTGCGGCTAGACCCCAATATTGGTCAAGCATTTGCCCGTAGACTGAAAAAAGCACGTTATAAAGATTATGGCCAAAGTTCTGGTATCCGATTCGATCGATCCGGTAGGAGTAGAAATTCTGTCACAGGTTGCCCAAGTGGACGTGAAAACAGGACTATCCGCCGAGGAAATCATTCAAATTATCCCCGAATACGACGCACTGATGCTCCGTTCCAGTACCCGCGTCACCAAAGAAATCGTCGAAGCGGGCAGCAAACTGCAAATTATCGGCCGCGCGGGGGTAGGAGTCGATAATATCGATGTTCCTGCGGCCACTCGTCAGGGTATTATTGTCGTTAACTCTCCCGAAGGTAACACGATCGCCGCTGCCGAACACGCCTTGGCTATGATGTTATCCCTCTCCCGTCATATTCCCGATGCCAATCAGTCGGTAAAAGCGAATAAATGGGAAAGAAATCGCTTTATCGGCACAGAAGTTTATAAAAAGAACCTAGGAGTCGTTGGTTTAGGTAAAATTGGCTCCCACGTCGCCGCCGTTGCTAGATCCCTAGGCATGAAAATTCTCGCCTACGATCCCTTTATTTCCAAAGAACGCGCTGATCAACTCGGTTGCACCCTGGTGGATCTGGAATTACTCTTTGCCGAGTCCGATTTTATCACCCTCCACGTCCCGAAAACTCCCGAAACCCAGCATCTCATCGGTCGGGAAACCATCGCTAAGATGAAACCCACAGTCCGCATCATTAACTGTTCCAGAGGCGGCATTATCGACGAGTTGGCTTTAATTGAAGCCCTCGAATCCGGTAGAATCGCTGGGGCAGCCTTGGATGTATTTGAACAGGAACCTTTAGGCGAATCTAGATTAAGAGAATTATCTAACGTCATCCTCACTCCCCACCTAGGCGCCTCGACTACGGAAGCACAGGTGAATGTGGCTATTGATGTGGCCGAACAAATTCGCGATGTCCTCCTCGGTTTGCCGGCGCGTTCGGCCGTTAATATCCCCGGACTAACTCCCGATGTTATGGAAAAACTGCGCCCTTACCTGCAATTAGCGGAAACTATGGGTAATCTCGTCAGTCAGCTGGCAGGAGGTCGCTGTGACTCGTTAAATGTCCGTTTACAGGGAGAATTGGCCACTAAAGACAGTCAACCTCTGGTGGTGGCGGCAATTAAGGGTTTACTTTCCCAAGCCCTCCGGGAACGGGTAAACTATGTTAATGCGGCGATCGAAGCTAAGGAACGCGGTATCCGGGTAATCGAAACCCGGGATGCTTCCACCCGCGACTATTCGGGATCGATTCATTTGGAAGCTAATGGTTCCATGGGGACTCATTCCGTCACCGGAGCGCTGTTAAGTACCGGAGAAATCCGCATTACTGACCTCGATGAATTCCCCATTAACGTGCCACCGAGTAATCATATGTTATTCACCCTTCACCAAGATATGCCCGG
Organism: Microcystis aeruginosa Ma_SC_T_19800800_S464; assembly: GCA_007095785.1. Classification (GTDB taxonomy): domain Bacteria; phylum Cyanobacteriota; class Cyanobacteriia; order Cyanobacteriales; family Microcystaceae; genus Microcystis; species Microcystis aeruginosa_E. The sequence continues at coordinate 14,480 of SFBL01000219.1, read as the reverse complement.
TATTATCGGCAAAATTGGCGCACTTTTAGGCAGTTTTAATGTCAATATCGCCAGTATGCAGGTAGGACGCAAAATTATTCGCGGTGACGCAGTTATGGCCCTGAGTCTCGATGATCCTCTACCGGAAGGTCTTCTCTCGGAAATTACTAAAGTCCCCGGTATCCGCGATGCTTACACAGTGAAACTCTAGATTCAATCAGTTATCAGTAGTCAGTAATCAGTGAAAAAGATGTGGCCTCTAAGCTAACAGGCTTTAAGAAACGAGCTTTTATGGCAGCAGTGACCCAAGATTATTTTCAATCTTCGCCGAGAAAATCTGAATAAAGCCTACGCAAGCTTTGAGATTAAGCAATAGCCTTAATGATTGTGTAATATCACCAATTGCTTACATCAATTTTAGGGAGTCTAACTATGTCAGTAAGTTATATTTCTCAGAAGATTAAGTCTAAAACTCTGGAGACAACTACAGAGGTAATGATTGATGGTGAAAAACTGGAAATTCTCACAGATAACCGATTAGGGATCAAGGAAATAAAGGTTATTAATGATGGAACGGTTATTAATACCATTACGGACAGTCTTCAATTATCTAAGTATGAAAATAGAATTTTTGATGCAGTTATTCAGTCTGGAATTTGTGAAAATATAGTTCAACTAGCTAATTCTTTAAGGTTTCATAATAAGATTGATGGTGCAGACAATATTTCTAATATTCAGGCTGTTTTAACCACAATAGATGAAACAAGGGTGATCAGAATTTCTCTGTTTATTGAGAATGATGAGAGTCGAAATATTCAAGTTTCGTTTAATGATAATCAATGGAATATAGCGGTTAATCAGGAAGATAAAAATTTGGTCAAGTATGCTCGAATTTTAAAGCATAAATTATCGGCAATTCCAGAAAAAGTGTTCTCTATTAATTTCGAGCAGTTATTGTTAGTTTCTGAGTTAGGTAAACCGATTATGGAAACACCTCTTAAGGATATGATCGAGTCTTATGTTGAATATCCTAATTTTCCACCCTTAACTCCTGATGATGACGAATATACACAAATAAGATATAGACTAATGATGAAAGATGATTATAAATATGATGATTTTGATACACCTTCTAAATGGCCAAAAGAAAGAAAATTTCCACACGAAAAGGAAAAAAATTCTATTTGCCTTGTTGTAATAAGAGATTCAATCTGCGATAGGAACAGGGAATATGGATATCAATATCATATGAATAGATATAACTATCCTCTTCAGGAGAATAGCAGATATAACTGTCCTATTAATGGGAATAGTGGATATAGAGATTTGCATGAATATGAAATGGGAGATGATGGAATTTGTAATGATTTACAGGTTCAAGAAAAAAAGTTTATGGATGATTTTCAACAAATAAAATTTGATTATTTAAATGACTGTAAAAATATCTTTAATCATCAAAATAGAAGATTGAATAATGATTTTAATGTTCAAATATTTTTTCTCTTACTTTTACTTTTTAAATTATTAAGTCTTCAGGATAAATCTAAAATCACCAATATTCATAATCGCTTGTTCGTTAGATTGTCTGTATTATTGAATAGGAGAATTGAGGATAAATTTTATAAAAATGATAATAGAATTCGGGTAATAGATATTAATTTTATAACTGAAATAAATCCCAAGAAAATGTCAGAATATATTAATAAAATATTAATAAATCTTGATGCTGTATCAGGAACTCGACTTTTTTCCTCAATTGCTGAACAAATCACTGACTTTAATGACATCCTAGACAACTCTGAAAATTTATCTAGTCCAGACTTTTATCAACGTATTTATCAACAAACAATCAAATCATTTCAGAATAATCCAGAAAAAATTGAGATGATTTTAGCAGACTTCTATAAACTTACTCAAGAACCTATTTTTGCTTCAAGTTTTACTATTTTAAATACATCCAAAACAAGTTTTATCAATGCTATCAAATCAAAATCTTCTACAACTTTAGAAACAACGATTCAGATAAATAGTGTCTTTCCTGAAACCATTACTGGTATTTTTATCGCTAATGATGAACCCAATACGGATACTCAATTAAGCATTATCGTTGCAGAAGGTGTCAAAAGAACTATCGAAAGTAAAAATATTTCTATCTATCAAAATAAACTCTTTCAAGAACTATTTTTAGAAGTCGTTGATCCTGCTCAAATTTCTGACTTTACTAACACATTAAAATTCCTCACTAAAGAAAGCTCTAACAATCAATACACAGGAATCTTATCCAGTAATGATGAAAGTTATCCAATCAATTATCGTCTCATTCCCACGCATCAAAATCAATATACATTGCATCTCCAATCTACACAATTTAACTGGAGTAATAACTATCAAGTTAACCTAGACAGACAGACTTTTGTTAATTTCCTTAACAGGTTAGATTCAGAATTAGTAGATTTCATTGAATCTCTTGAAAACGCAGAAACCTTACTCAATAAAGCGATCACATTAACCCCTTATCCTGAAAATGATTTTTATTCTGGCTACTTAACAACCCAAAATCAGAATAATAAAATTGATTATCGAATTGATATTGATGCTCAAAATCACCAAACCAGCTTTACATTGACAACGAATAACCATACATGGAATTATCAACTCGATACCGCAAACATTAACCAGAGGAACTTAATCAAACACATTAACCCTAGTTTTGCTCTCCAAATGGAATTGGATGAATCCTTAAATGCGCTGTTAAATAACGATAATATACAAGCAGTTATCATTTGTCGTCATAACAATACGTCTGAGAATGCCATTTCCATTTATTCAGAAGTATCTGATTCTTCACCTGAGCTAACCGTATTAATTCCAACTTCTAATATTGATACGTCGTTAAATAATATTTTAGGTAATTCACAAATTTTGCGAATTGAAAAATATTACTTAGAAGGTTCTTGTCACTATAAACTTTCTTTTCCTAACTATGATGCAAATGCCAAACAAATTAAATTGACTCAACAAATTAATTCATCAGGAAGAATTCAAGTGCAAACTACAGAGGCTGATCCTGTTAAAATATTAGATGATCAAGGTAATATTCAAATCACTCATCATAGGGACCAAGTTTCCTCGGAAATCAAAGAAGTTGAGCATGAAGGGTTTGTGGAAGATGCCAATTTTACCTATCATGCTTCTGGACAATTAATTATCAGCAACTTACCCGCAGGTATCACAATTGAGCATTATGTCAAACCTCCTATTCAGAATATATTAAACGGTTTAGAAGAAGCATTTATTTTTTTAAAATCTGGCGATCAAATTACATTTTTAGCTGATGATAATTTAGCAAAATTAACAATTAGACTTATTTAGTATGATCGCAAGTCTTCTAGGATGGATTAACACAGCGTAATTCGTTAAGAAATAATACCAAATCCGTTTTTAATAGTATGATTAACTCCTCATCGAACTTTAAAAACCCGTTCCCCACTCTCCTATACCCTTTAAACAGGATAGGGTATTAGTATGATTCCTAAGACTGGGGGTGGCTATCGTCGTTACTCTCACCTTTTTGATAAATCGTTAAAATTTATTACAAAGTATATTGACCTTGAGTTCCTTTGCCTAATCTTGGTATCATTATGATACAAAATGTCGGGACATATAAACAGTTATAAAGTTGGTCTGGGTTTGACCCCTGCGTTCAACCAAGAGGCTGAAAACTTTACTAAGTTGTTTTGGGTATGACAACCCTATTTGATGCCTAAACATTTCGCACTTATGAAAAATGCTGTAATACTGTTGACTGAAAACCCAAATCTGATAACTGATACCTAATCACTGATAACTGATATATGTCTAATAGTTGGTGGGAAATTACGGTTTTGTGCGAACCTGGTCTCGAAGAAACGGTTTTCTGGAGACTAGAGGATTTTGGCTGTTCGGGAACGGCCACGGCTAAAAAACAATCCTCTTTAGAAATTAAGGCCTATATACCAGAAATTAAAGCGCAATTGCCCGATTTAGAGGCATTAAGCCTCTGGTTAAAGGAAGATGCTTTGATTTTAGGTTTTCCCGAACCTGTCACCAATTGGCAGTTAATCGACGAGGAAGACTGGGCCAGCAGTTGGAAACAACATTGGCAAATTAGCGAGATCGGCGATCGCTTTTTGATCTGTCCTGCTTGGTTAAATCCCCCGGAAAATAACCAGAGATTGGTGATTAAAATTGACCCCGGTTCCGCTTTCGGCACGGGAACGCACCCCACCACCCAATTATGTTTAGAATCCCTAGAAATGCGTTTAAGTAGCCATCCAGAGAATAAAATTATCGCCGATATCGGTTGTGGTTCCGGCATACTGGCGATCGGGGCGATTTTATTAGGAGCCAAAAAAGTTTATGCTGTTGATATAGATCCGCTGGCAGTGAGTGCGACGCGCAGTAATCGCCATCTCAACCAGATTAACCCCGAAAATTTAGCTGTTAGTCAGGGTAGTGTCGAGGAGTTATTAGAATTAATGCCCGATGGTGTCGATGGCATCGTTTGTAATATTTTAGCCGAGACAATTATCGCTTTAATGCCAGAAATCACCCGTCTGGCAAAACCCACCACTTGGGGAATTTTAAGCGGCATCCTCGTCACCCAAGCACAAGCAGTTAGAGATATTTTAGAATCCCAAGGCTGGACAGTGGCTGCCCTATGGAAACGTCAAGAATGGTGTGGTCTTCAAATTCGTCGCACCGTGGATTAGTATAGAGTTTACGGCAAAAAGTGGCTCTCTTATTCTTTGTGTGATAAGTTTAACTTATATAGTAGTGATCGATCTTTGTGTCCTTTGTGTCTGGAGTGGTTCGTTCCACTCACTCGCCCGCAACTGTATCTTAGAATACATTTTACCCACCAAACCTGGGAGAGCCAAAAAGTTTTTCGTGGGTGTAGGGTGTGGGGTGTGAGGTTGTACCCATTTTGGCGAGCGGGGAGCAGCACAACCGGGGGAATACCGACCCCTGATTTCTGAACGAGTACGGAGGGAGTCGAACCCCCGACACCCAGGACCGGAACCTGGTGCTCTATCCTCTGAGCTACGTACCCACAATAAAATAAAATACTATCATATTATACCACTAGCCGACGCAGTAGATCAGAAATTTCCATGACTAGCGATCGCCACTTAAAACTACTAATCAGTAACGATGACGGCATTTCCGCTCTAGGAGTCCGCACCCTCGCTAACACCCTCGCTACTGCGGGCTATCAAGTCACCGTAGTTTGTCCCGACGGCGAGCGCTCTGCTACCGGTCATGGCTTAACCCTACACCATCCCATCCGGGCCGAACAGGTGGAAGGAATTTTTCACCCCGATGTGATTGCTTGGTCCTGCTCGGGAACTCCCGCCGATTCGGTGAAATTTGCCCTTAGTGCCGTCCTCAAAGAGCGTCCCGATTTAGTTTTAGCCGGCATTAACCACGGGTCTAATCTCGGCACCGATATCCTCTATTCTGGCACGGTTTCCGCGGCCATGGAGGGCTTAATCGAAGGTATTCCCAGTATTGCTGTTAGTCTGGCTAGTTTTAAAGCCTGTGATTTTCAACCGGCCGCCGATTTTGCCCTCACTTTAGTCAGGAAATTTGCCCTTAACCCTTTTCCTATTCCCACTTTACTCAATGTCAACGTCCCTCCGGTTAGTAGTGGCGAAATCAAGGGGGTGAAAATCACTAGGCAAGGATTGCGACGCTACGAAGAAACCTTCGAGAAAAGACTGGATCCTAGGGGTAAAAGTTATTACTGGTTAATTGGGGAAGTGGTGGAAGATATTGAACAACCCGACTACAGCCATTTACCCCCAGAAGTGCCTACGGATGTGCGCGCTATTGGCGAGAATTTTATCACCATCACGCCCCTACAATACAATTTAACTGATGTGCAGGGTTTTCAACATTTGCACGGAAATTCTTGGTTTGATTGAGGATCATCTCATGATATTCTGATTCAATCAGTAGCGTTTGAGAGCCTATGTCCCCATCTCAATTTAATTTTCAAGAAAACGAACTCGAAGAAGCGGATATCATAACCCTCTGGGATGAGCAAGGTCGATCGCTGGACTGTTATATTGAGAATGCCTATGAAACCGATGATCTCACCTATATGCTTCTTGTCCCCGTGGATACCCCGGTGATGATTTTAGCTTGGGATGAGGAATCGGAGGAAGAGGAATCTGATGCCTTCTTAATCGAAGATAGCGAGGAAATCGAGCGGGTTTTTGCCGATGCTAAGGCAGTTTTAGCCGAATTAGATCTATTGCTCAAGTCCACTGCCCACACCCTGACAGTCAGTGGTGAATTGCCGCCCCTAGAAGAAGATAATGTTCTCAGTTTAGAAATTGATGGCGATGAACCCTCCTCGTCATCAGAGCCGGAAGAATTGCAATTTCTCGCCAGTTTCTTTTCGGAAGACCAAAAATACTCGATTTACACTCCCCTAGCTCCTTTGTTATTCTTAGCCGTCGGTGACGCGGAAGGGAAAGTTGAATTAGTTTCCCCCGATGATGACGGTATGGGACCGATTCTAGAGGAACTTTTGTTTGATGAACTCGAATAATTACACGATCTTACCAAATCCGCCGACCAAAATTTGTGATCAATCTAGTGACAGTATATCTTTCGGGATTTTATTATCCTCGTGATTAAAACGGATTTGGTATTTTTTTCCCTAAATTAATTACACATTTTCCTAACCACTGACGAACCTATTATCTATCGGATAGGCTGCTAGCCTCTGCTTGCTGGCAAAAGTGAGGGGCAGCCTCAGACAAGCACTAATGCCAAAGGAAGAATTAATAATCAGTCTTTAGTCAGAATCAGAGCAGCACAAGGCTGAAGTTTAGGGGCTGGCTGCGATAGGATGAAAAAGTGCTAGATAAAAACTCCTCTCCCTTACAGTCCCTAGTTGCGGGTCACTGGTTCAAGCTCATCTGTGGAGCTAGTTACCAAGATTTGCCCACGATTCGCAACCTCGCTTTGACTTATACTATCGCCGGGGCCGATTGTATTGATGTGGCCGCCGATCGAGCCGTGATCCTTGCAGCCCGCGAAGGCATCGAAACCGCCGCCAAAATCGCCGGATTCCCCCCAAATCGACGACCTTGGTTAATGGTCAGTCTCAATGACGGGGAAGATCCCCACTTTCGTAAAGCTATCTTTAACCCGCAACTCTGTCCGGTCGATTGTCCCCGTCCCTGCGAAAAAATCTGTCCCGCTTATGCTATTGATAGGGGAGGAGTGATTGAACAGCGCTGTTATGGTTGCGGTCGTTGCCTACCCGTTTGTCCCCCGCAAATAATCGAGACAATATCCCGTGTCTGTCAACCCGCAGAAATTATCCCCTTAATTATCGAAATGGGAGTCGATGCGATCGAAATTCATACCCAAGTCGGTCATGGAGAGGAATTTGCTCGACTCTGGCCAGCGATCGCACCTCTAACTAAAAACCTAAAAATCCTGGCCATAAGTTGCCAAGATCATGAATATATCATCGATTACCTCCACTATCTGCGAGAAACTATTTCACCCCTAAGCTGTCCTCTGATTTGGCAGACGGACGGCCGGCCGATGAGCGGCGATATCGGCAAAGGAACCACCCACCCAGCAATTAATATGGCCAAAAAAGTCCTCTCCGACAATCTAGCCGGATTTGTCCAGTTAGCTGGGGGAACCAATGACCACACCGTGACCAAATTACAGCAACTGGGACTGAGAGAAAAAATCGCTGGTATTGCCTATGGAAGTTACGCCCGTTCATTGATTTTGCCAATTTTAGAGCATTTAGACCAGCCTAACCTTGAAAATGACCCCCAAGCCTACCGAGAAGCCCTTAAAGCCGCTTCTATTCTCGTTGCTCAATTAAAAGCCTAGCCTTGCTCAAAAAACTATAATATTTTTTTAATTGACAACTAACCTTTAAATGTGTTAGACCCCAAGAAAATCTTGGAAATAAAAACAGCCAATAATCGCCAAAACCTTTTACTATTAATGCCAGAAACCCTACCCTCCTCTCGGATGCCAGTGACCGACGATTTAAACAAACTCTTGGCAATTCTACCGGCGCGGATTCGCGGCAAAATCGAGGAACACCCGCGGCAGCATCAACTGATCGAAGTAGTTATGGATTTGGGACGCATACCAGAAGCGCGTTTTCCCGATGGGGCGATCGATCTGGGGGACGAACCGATCTCAAAAGAAGAAATCCAGTATTCGATCGCCCGGGTGGGCAGTTTTAGCGGCGATAATCGCGCCGGGATTGAACGCACCCTGCACCGCATCAGTGCTATTCGCAATCGAGACGGGGAAATTATTGGTTTAACCTGTCGTATCGGTCGGGCCGTTTTCGGTACGATCACCCTGATTAACGACCTAGTGGAAACGGGTAAATCCCTGCTGCTGCTCGGTCGTCCGGGGGTAGGGAAAACCACGGCCTTGCGGGAAATAGCCCGAGTTTTAGCCGACGATCTCAATAAACGGGTAGTGATTATCGACACCTCCAACGAAATCGCCGGGGATGGAGATATTCCCCATCCGGCCATCGGTCGCGCTCGTCGGATGCAGGTAGCCCGTCCGGAATTGCAGCATCAGGTCATGATCGAAGCGGTGGAAAACCATATGCCAGAAGTGATCGTGATTGATGAGATCGGTACGGAATTAGAAGCTCTGGCCGCTCGCACGATCGCCGAACGCGGGGTGCAGTTAGTGGGAACCGCCCACGGCAATCAATTAGAAAATTTAATTAAAAACCCGACTTTATCGGATTTAGTCGGGGGAATTCAGGCAGTAACTCTCGGAGACGAAGAAGCGCGCCGCCGAGGCTCTCAGAAGACCGTTTTAGAACGCAAAGCACCGCCCACCTTTGAGATTGCCATCGAAATGTTGGAACGTCAGCGCTGGGTCATCCACGAAGACGTATCTACCACTATCGACCAACTGCTGCGGGGACGGGAAGCAATTGCCCAAATCCGTTGGGTAGATGAGGAGGGGAAAGTACAAGTCGCTCAGGAAGAACCAAAATCGGAAAACCTCACCCCTTTGCGCGGCAATTATCTGCCGGAAATGGATAAACCCAAGGGATGGCGCGCCGATGGCCGGATGACTCCCGTGGCCCGTTTTGGTGCCGGTCCCCTCAACCGGGAAAACGATTTTGATCGCCTCCTCGAACAATCTTGGCTGCAGGAAGAACCGGAAACGGAAAAAGTCCGCGTCCCCGGTCCCAATGGCGAAGATTGGCCGGTTTATGTCTATCCCTACGGAGTCAGTCGCGCCCCGATCGAACAGGTAGTACAGGCCCTAGATTTGCCGATCGTGTTGACCAAAGATTTACAGGGGGCTGACGTGGTGCTGGCCCTGCGTTCCCACGTTAAAAATCAGTCAAAATTGCGTCAAATTGCCAAAGTAAGACAAATTCCCATCCACGGCATCAAATCCAATACCCTGCCCCAAATTTCTCGCGGTTTAAAGCGGATTTTGGGCATTGATGATCCGATAAATCAGGAGGGTGCTGATCTGCGTTTATTTGCCCGCAGCGGTAGCGATGACGAGATCGAAGCTTTGGAGGAAGCCCGGTTAGCGGTGGAACAAATCGTTATTCCTACCGGTCAACCAGTGGAGTTACTGCCGCGATCGGCGAAAGTGCGGAAAATGCAGCACGAATTAGTGGAACATTACCGTCTCCAATCCGATAGCTTCGGAGAGGAACCGAATCGCCGTATTCGCATCTATCCAGCTTAGGAGTCGGGAATTTGAAGCGACGCACGCTAATCATTATGGGTACGGGGGTGGCGATCGGTGCGGTGGCCTCCCTGATTATCCATCGTCCCCGAGCAGCGGCGGAATTACGGGACAAAATGCCCTTGGCTGAAAGAATTAAGCTCTGTCTCGATCTGTCTAGGATTAAACTAACCACTACGATCGACTATCTCGATAGTTATGCCGAGCTTGGCATTGTTTATCCCTATCTTACCCATCCAGAGCCATCGGGTTTTAATTTCTTAAATTGGCGACGGATGCTCAATAGTCCCATCCCTGGCACTTGGAAGCTAGAAAAGGCCGATTTTTGGGCGGCCGGGGCCTTTCCCGCCTTGTTATGGAAAATGGCTGACTTAGAATCAGACCCTATGTATGGGGGCTTTTGGGCAGCTGCTGCGAAAAAATGGAGCGATCCCTTAAAAGAAGCCAGTTTGAAGAACAAAGACGTCGCTCTCAATAATTTACTGGTTTTTGCTCCTTGGTTTGAGTCGGGGCAGGGCAAGGAAAAACAGGAAGCTTTAGAGATAACTTTACGGTCCGCCAGACAACTAGCGCAACCTTTTCAGGATGGCAAGGGGAGTTATCACACCGATATCGGGACTTTTGGCTGGTTACGCAAGGCTGATCGCACCGATCAGCAAGAACATTGGCAGGTTTTTATCGACCATACGATCAATATAGAACAACTGCTCTGGGCAAGTCTCCACAATCCTGACCCCAAGGAAGCAAAAGATTGGCAAGAAAAGGCCCTTTCCCACATTCGCACCCTTAGCCGCACCTTTGGGGCTAACCGTCGCCCGGGTAAAACGGGAACTTGGCAAAGAGGGTATTTTGATCAAAATGTCAACTCTCCCACCTATAGAAATTTCTTATTTAATGAGGGAAAACAGGGCTGGCGCGATGATAGCACTTGGTCCCGGGGTCAAGCTTGGTTTATTTATAGTGCCACGACGGCCTATATTTACACCGGCGATCCGGAAATGTTAACCATTGCCAAGGATGCCATTAATTATTATCTGGACAATTTGCCCGATCGCTGGCCCGGTGGACAAAGACGCGCCGGAGATTTTATCCCCCCCTGGGACTTTGATTATGCCCTACAAAAAAATGCGGCTACGGAAAAGGATTCTTCGGCAGCGGCGATCGCTGTGGCGGGGATGATTCGCTTATTAAAAGCTTTACCCAGCACTGATCCTAGTTATGGAACCTATCGAGAGGCGATCGATAATACTCTCTTGAATTTGACTTCTTTTGAGTATTTTCCCGACGAAACCGCCCCAGAGATGAGTCTATTGCGTCATGGTTGTTATCATCATCCCGCCGCGATTCAACCCAGCCAAATCTATGATACGGGTTTAATTTGGGGAGACTTCTTTTTTATGAATGCTTTAGCTGAATACCAAGATTTACCCGCTACTTAGGGCTGCCTGAATAAATCTAAAAACCTTGTTGGATAATATCTTTAGACTTTTTTTCCCTCAAAAAGTGCCGACCATTGGAGTGATTGGGGGGAAAATTCAGGGACTTTTTCCCTGAAAATTAGGTACTTGACCACCTGAAAATCGGTAAAACCCTACACCCTACACCCCCCCGATGTCGGGGGGGTTGGGGGGGCTACACCCTGCCCCCAGGAAAAACTTTTTCAGCAAGCCCTAAATATAACTTAACTCAGTAAAAAAGACTGATTCGGATGGACAAGAAAGTCTTTTTTCAGGGCCTCTCGTCCTAATAACATCCGAAAACCCATGACATCGCGATTAGTCAAGGTTAATTCGATCGCCCATTGACGATCGCCTAGTAATACATTTGTCTTGATAACGGGACGTAGTTGACTTTGACCCCCGGAATTTTTTACCTGTCGCCATTCGAGGATTTCTGCGGTGGTGGTGACAGTGTAGTGACTATCTTTTTGGTAGGGATGAACTTGAAAGCGCAGCCAATTGCGATCGCCATCTCGAAAAGGATGCAGATGAAAAGCGTGTAGGGCTGAGGAGCGAGCGCCTGTATCAATTTTGGCCTTGATTTTGGTAATGCCTAAATCGGGTAAATCGAGCCATTCTCGCCAACCGATGATGATTTTATCGGGTTTCATCCATCCATCTATTTAGTTTTTTCTTCTTCAATCTCCCGCTGCATTTGGGCGATTTCTTCGGGAGTCATCGCTTCGAGACGTTTTTTAAAGACGGCATCTTCGTAATCTTTGCGCTGTTTGCCGTAGGTCATATTATCGGTGGCGACTCGAAACAGATAGGTAAAAATCCAACCGATGACACCACCCACCAACACCGCTTGACTCCAAATTCCCGCCGAAGCACTATCTAAACCGGTTTTTTCCAGGATAATGTAGAGGATGCCGCCCACGGCAAACATCCCTATACCGATCCCGATGACATCAATGCGTCTCATGGGTTTTTTTTGGTGATAACTTAAGCTTTTAGGGTACGACGTTGGGGACGGAAGTTAAGGAAAGGACTTAACAACAGCATCCCGGGGAAGAAAAAGCTCATCAGAAAGTACATAAACCCTCTTTCCCAAGAAGATGCCACATACCAGCGCGTATTGAGGTAGTAGTAGATAACGGCGGGAATGACGAGCAAATACAAGACACTGAGAGATAGGTAGATCAGGGCGATGATAATGGTTTCTTGCGTCAGAATTGATTGCATAAGGATTGATTTTTCTCAATGGCTGTCGGTGAACTGCAATTCACCTGCTGATCATTTTACCCTGTCTTTCCCCCTTTGTGGCGATCGAATTGGCGGGCTAAAATAATTTATTGAAAATACTCTTGCCAATTCAATTATTTGTGATATGATAAAAAATTGTCGGTCAAATAACGGGGGCGTGGCGGAATGGTAGACGCTACGGACTTAAAATCCGTTGAGCCTTATAAGCTCGTGAGAGTTCGAGTCTCTCCGCCCCCATCGATTGGAGTCTATATTTAATTAAACTGAGTGTTGGATATTCCAGTACAAATGTCCATGCCCCTAGGAAAAACTTTTTCAGCCAGCCCTATCTAAAATATTCAATAATTCTAGGGGATGGTGAATGAGATGATCGGGGTTAAATTGAGTGAGAATTTGAGGGGAATTAAAGCCCCAATCGACTGCCACCACCTGCACTTGACTTTTTTGGGCAGCAGTAATATCTCTAGTTTCATCGCCGACATAAATCATTTCATCGGGGCAGAATTTATTTTGTCGGATCAGGCGATCAATAATTTTGTGTTTGCTGAATAAAGGCGTTCCCGAATAGATAAAATCAAATAAATTTAATAGTTGGTTATTTGCTAGAAATATGGTGACGTTTTCTTTGGTATTAGAAGTTATTATTCCCAATCTATAGCCTCTTTCTTTAAGGGTAAGGAGGCAGTGATGCCAGCCATGGAAGGGTTTCAGGCATTCAATTTGTTTATTTAATTCCCGTTTAACTCGATAGAGTAAAAAAGGGATTTTAACGGGGGAAACTTGGGATTGTTTAATAATTTCTTGGGAACTAAGGTTTTTTAGTCTGGCCAAATCTTCCTCATTGACGGGTTGATAACCAAAATTTTTAGCCAAACGATTGACAATCTCCACGAAAGTATCGTGGGTATCGGCAATAGTACCATCAAAATCGAACACGACCACTTTAATTGTCATCTTGTACGGGGTTAGGGGAATGAGCTAAATTAGCTTGGGCATTACGTCGCCACTGCTGGGGTTTGATTCGACGTAGGGCTGACGAGATGAAACGACGATCCCACTCCTCTATAGTTAGATTAGCTAATTCCTCCAATCTTGGCGAGAGGTTTTCGGGACGAGGTTGAAAATCCTCCACGTCGGTAACTTGGGCAAAACGTTGATTCCAAGGACAGACATCTTGACAGATATCGCAGCCAGCTACCCAACCTTGTAAATTCTTGGCAATTTCTGTAGGCAAAGTTACAGCACGATTTTCGATAGTATGGTAAGCAATACAGCGATTAGCATCCACCACAGAGGGACTAACTATTGCTTGGGTGGGACAGGCGCTTAAACAACGGCTACAGGTGCCACAATGGGCGCTATGGGGTCGATCGGGTTCTAAAGGTAAATTAGTTAATATTTCCCCTAAAAAGACCCAACTGCCGTAATTACGGGTAATTAAGTTACCATTCTTGGCAATCCAGCCGATACCTGCTCTTTGCGCCCAAACCTTATCCTGTACTGGTCCAGTATCCACATAGTAACGGGTTTGAATTTGCTCCCCCTGACTTTCTAACCATTGACTGAGGGCTTTTAATTTTTTACTTAATACTTTGTGATAATCCCGTCCCCAAGCATAACGGGAAATTTTGCCATGGTTTTGTTCCTGACTGTGTTGCTGGGGGGTGTAGTAGTTAAGAGCGAGACAAATTAGCGATCGCACTTCTGGCCAAAGAGTTTTGATATTCTGTCGTTTTGGGTTAGTCATCCAATCCATATCAGCGTGATAACCCCGCTCTAACCAGCTTTTTAGATGGGATACCGCCGAGTCTTGACTATCCACAGAGGCAATACCGACCCCATGGAAACCTAACTCTAGCGCTTTTTCTTTGATCTGTGTTTCTGTCACCATAGAAATGTCTTAAGTAGACCTCTTGCATAATTTTTTTATGGTATAATATAAGGTTTTGCTTTTTTCTCAATTCTTAGATTGAAGTGGAAAAAAGAATAAAATGTGATCTTAGGTCAGGAAATCATCTATAA
>SFBL01000218.1 GCA_007095785.1 Microcystis aeruginosa Ma_SC_T_19800800_S464 | reverse complement strand
GCAATAATCCAACCATCCCATCCTCCATGAGGATCTAACACTTTGTTGAGGCATTTGTTGTTAATTCGGTAATAATTTCCGTGGGGAATGAACTCCCATAACAGGTGATCCTGCACTGGGGAACTAACGGGTTCTCTTAGGGCTGTAGCAATAATCCAACCATCCCATCCTCCATGAGGATCTAACACTTTGTTGAGGCATTTGTTGTTAATTCGGCAATAGTAGTTAAAGGGATTCCTTTTTTCCTTTTCCCATTGGCGATACAACTCATTACAGATTGTTTCTAGCTTTTGGTATTCCGACTTTAGAATATTTACTTTTTGTTGTAGTTCTGAAACATTCTCTAATAGTCGAATTTGTTCTTCTAGAAGGTATTTGTCTTTGAGCAGAACAATTTCCTGCTTCTCTTTCAACTCCAGTTCTTTCAACTTCGCCGCTAATGTGGCATGGTCATCAACTAAAGTTGCCAAAGTCAGACCATCTGTGTATTTCGCCTCCGTAATACTATCGGACAACAAACGAATCCGGTGCTTACGAATTTCTAAGGATTGCCAATCTCCTTGAACATTGGCAATTTCAAAGGAACGTAACAGACTTACTTCATCGGGAATTGTTACATTACAGGAAGCGCGATACCAGCCATTCCCCAAGTCTTCAAACTTGTTTTGTACCGCAGAAATGGTCTTTTTCTCTTCGGCACTGCGGCTGGTTTTTCCCCAATAGGAAAAGGTAAAAATCTTGGTGCCAATATTTTTACCATCGGCATTGTCTAGATAGGCTAAATTAACCGGATTGGCTGAGTTAACTTTAAACTCAAAACTTTCTGTATAAGTTGCCCGTTCGCTGACGGCAAATAGCTCAGAATTGCTATATGTAACCGCTGCGGCTCCTCCAGCGAGTTTGCGGTTGAGAGTTGCCGCACTAACATAAGGTTCACCATAGACAGTGCCGTCATTGCCGTTCACAGAAAAGTCAACTACTTTGCCTTCAGAGATACCACCTAAGCGCCAATAGCCCACTAAACCGATTTCTTTACCCGTCAGTTGTAGGTACATACTATTTTTAATGTCTTCAGCAGTCCGGGCTGTTTTCCAAAGACGGATATCCGCAATTTGCCCTTCAAAATTCGTGACTCCTTCCCGACTATCACGCCCGATTCTGTGAGCAATTACAGCCTGCTTATCAGAAACTGCTCCAGAATATTCAAAATCAAGCACACCATCAATATAGCCTGATATCTTTTTGTTTTCCCGATCTCTGACAAAGCTGATAAAATGCCATTGATTGTCTCTTAAATCTTTGGCTCCAACTAGACTTTGTTCACCACCCCAGAAAAACCGTATTTTCCCGCTCGCAACTTCAAAATTAACGTTAATTGACTGCGGTATTTGATAGTCTCCTAGCAAGATACCTCGGTCGGAATTTGCGGGAACTTTCACCCACATAGAAATTGTGAATGAACTGGAAAAAATCGGCAGTGGTTGCGACAGTTCAATATAATCATCCTTACCATCAAATACGATTCCCCGTCGCTTCTGGGATACCAATTTTACATTGACAGCTTCTCCCATTGCCCATTTGCGTTCAATGACAAAATGGGTATCATCAATTTTTCGCACAGGGTAGGTGTCATTGTAATCTTCTGTCCCGGTAATTTGGACGCGATCGCCATTTTCCAAACCATGATTAGCACAGGTGACTCGTAATTTCCCATCGGCAGTTTTTTGATAAGCGGTAATCATGCCATCAAAAATCAAACCACCTTCTTCTTTGTCTTCTTTTTCCCAATAACCCAATCTGCAATCCAATGGGATATTAATATCAAAGGTATTTTTATCTACCTTTATTGTTTGATACAACCCTTGATAATCACTGGTACCTCTGATTTTTACTAAGTCGTAATTGGTTAACTCTGAAGCACCGCAATCAGTGGATATTTTCACTAAATCTTCGATATCTTCGGCATCAGTTCCTTCGGAGAATCCGCTAATAATTCCTTGAGGAGGCGGGGTTCTGTCACCAATTGCTTTTATTTCATCTAAGGTGTTTAAAGGTAACAAAACTTCTCGCTGACGACTGCGAATAATCTGGCTATCCGGGGTTTTGTCAATTTCTCCTAAAGTGCCATACCCAGAGATCGCAAAACTAAAAGCGGCTGTCCCTTTATCTGTGGGAATCGTTAACATTAATCGCGTGGCAGTCTTTAACAGTTGTTCTTCCCCAGACTGGGTTTGCTGGGCCTGTTGTAAATCGTATTTAGTGGCCGATAAACCGTTGGTGACTGTCACCCCATTAATGTCTAAAGTCCGCTTAATCACCCCCGGAATTTTTCGGGGAACCAGACTATCGTTTGATTCTTCAAAAACGGTGTAATCTTGAACATCAAATAGTCCTTCTTCCGAGGCGCGAATGGTGGTTAATTCGACTTTCTGGGTTTGGCTATTGTAGGCGAAAATATGCCAGCGATAAACATCATTTTCAACCGTCGGAACCAACACCACAGAAAACCAGCCTTTATGCAGGTTATTGATTAAACATAATTCGGTGGTGGGTTCGTAGAAAAAGTTACCGTTGGCATCACGAAAGTCTAAGGTATCAATATTAATCAGTCCACTAGACCCCCGTTGCATATTTTTCGTGGGTGCGTGTTTCTGCTTACTCCGCTTAAAGCGAACTTCTAGCTTGCGGTTCAGCTTATTGGTCATGCCGTCTAACACAAATCGGTGCACTAATAGCGTGTTAGATTTGGACTGACGGAAAACGTAAATATGTCCCAGAGCAGAAATCGCTTGTACTGGCGCAACTGCTGTTATATTTTCAGTTTTGTAAAGCGATTTAAGGAGATATTGACTGGGATTTTTTTGGTGAGTCAGTTCGGCTTTTTCTTTCTCAATTACTGACTGATCATCGGCTTCATTAGCAAATTCCAGAGTTTTCCAGTTTTCCCAGCCGGTTCTTTGGTCGGCGGGGGTGTTGAGGTAGCTATCTTCAAACCCATCTTGCTTTACCGTATAGAAAATTTTCCCTTCGGCATCGGTGGCTAAAACAACGACTTTACCCTCATGGGCAACGGTACTAATATGTTGTAGTTTGTCTTTGAGCAGGTACATAAGCTTGTTTTTGGTTAGTTGGTTGACAGAGCCTACAGAACAAAAACGATGAGCGCTTAACCTGGGCAATCTCGGTTAATCGGCTTTTCGGTTTCGGGATAACTACGGATTATTGAGGAAAGTTTTCTTTACTTTCACTCCTCCAGTCCTCGCTAATCCTATCAGCGATTCTCCGCCCCGATCGATTTTTTTAACAAATTTTTATTTTTAATCTCCCCCCCTTGCCCCCCGACATCGGGAGGGGGGGGGTTGGGTTGGGTTGTTTCATTTATTATAACTATCAGCTATTAGCCCCAAGATAAATTAACTCGGTATCGGGAAGCTTACCAAAGATTTTTTCGGAATAGTGTAAAAGCTCATCATTTTTGATTAACTTCAAAAACTCGTCATTGTCAAGAAATAGTTTCCAGCGATTAGTCACATCCATCTGTTGAGCATTGCCAGTAAAGTTCTGCTTTTCAAAGGAACTGCCACCACCATAACTACTAACATAATTTAAGCCAGCATCGGAAAAATCTAAATTAAGAGCGGCGGAAATTTTTCGACGATAACTAATATCAGAAAACCATAGATTGTAATTAATCACAACCTTGTTATTGCTTAGATAGCTAGTTTCTCCCAGGAATTCTTTGGCGTATTCAATCCACATATCAGCCGGAGACATTCCTTTTGTCTTGACAGATGAAAGTCCCTTTTTCAAACGACTGGCCATTAGATTAAACGGATCTCTGAGTAAAAGTACATCATACCTATGAATAGTTTTGCCCACATAAAGATCATGTTTTTTTTCATATTTTGGCTCAGTTATTTTGGCGATACTATGATCTTCATAGCTATACAAAAAACAGTTTTTAGTCTTGAAATTACCCCAAGCTTCCTCTCGAAAACCTTTGTGGGGGAAGTGTAGATGAAAATGTCTAAAAGGACTGGTACTAACATTGACACTATTCAGAAAATAATGGTCTTGTTCTTGCGATCTAATCCAATTTAACACCGCATGATTACCACTACGTTTCATACCGATAAAACGAATTTCTCTTTGATTGATGACTTTTTCCAGTTGATCTTTTTGAGTTAGAGTCCGCCAGAAATCCCAGGCATCATAGACTAAATCACGCTTGACTTTTCTTAAGTTATTTAGTAAATCCTCGGCTGGTTTTGAACGCTCATTTATCTGACTCATTAGTTCAATCCTCGGCTAAATCATCAATTTAAAAACTATGCAAACAATCTTTCAGCGCGTAGGCTACCTGTTGTTGTTCCTCGCAGCTTAAATCGGGGAACATAGGTAAAGATAACACTTTTTCACTGGCCAATTCAGCCACGGGTAAATCGCCCTTTTTATAGCCTAAATACTGATAAACCGGCTGTAAATGTAGGGGAATCGGATAATAAACCATGGATAGGACATCTTTTTCCTGCAAAGCTGCCCGAATTTGGTCACGATTTTCCGTTAGGATTGTGTACTGATTCCAAACGTGCTTACCTCCGGCTAAAGCGGTAGGTAAAGTGATATTAGGCAAAGGTTGCAGTAATTCCCGATAACGTTGGGCAATCCCGATCCGTTGATTATTCCAAAAATCGAGATATTTCAGCTTAATTTGCAAAATAACCGCTTGAATGGCATCTAAGCGGCTATTCACCCCGATTACCTCGTGGAGATAACGCACCTTGCTGCCGTGTTCTTTAATCATGCGAATTTGTGCCGCTAACTCGGGGTTATTGGTGGTAATTGCGCCACCATCGCCACAACCGCCTAAATTTTTGGTAGGAAAGAAGCTAAAACAGCCAATATCGCCGATACTTCCCACTTTCTGCCCATGCCATTCTGCTCCCGTTGCCTGAGCGCAATCCTCGATTACAAATAAATTATGGGAACGAGCGAAATTTACTACCTCAGACATATTGACAGATTGCCCAAAAAGGTGTACTGGGATAATCGCTTTAGTCTGGGGAGTAAGCGCTTTTTCCAACAGTGCCACATCGAGGTTGAAAGTATTAATATCGATATCGACAAAAACCGGCACTGCCCCGACTAAATTAATCGCTTCGGCGGTGGCAATAAACGAAAAAGTGGAAGTAATTACTTCATCCCCCGCTTGAATACCGAGGGAGCGCAGTGCCAGATAAAGGGCATCGGTCCCTGAATTACAGGCAACACAGTCGCTAACACCATGATAGAGGGCGAATTGTCGTTCTAATTCGCTCACAGTTTCACCGCCAATATAGCGCCCAGAACGGAGGATTTCTAAAACGGCATGGTTAGCTTCTTCGCTAATGACTTGGTATTGACGGGATAAATCGACGGGGGGAATTGTACTCACGCGCTTTCACTCAAAATTAGAGACTAATCGGGATTTGTTCGAGAAAAAAAGGAATAATTAGTCAAAAATAATTATAAACTTGCTATTTATAATTGATGAAGTACCCTTGTAATTTGTTTCTTTTATTTTTATGGATGGATTAGTAGAACTAAATCTGGTGGATTTGGGTTGGGCTTTGGGGATGATGGGTATTTGTTTAATCCTCTCCCGCTGGTCAAATTTAGCCCTAGAGGGACAATTATTATTGGCGACTGGTCGATCGATCCTGCAATTATTAGTGGTAGGCTACGTTATCGCCGTTATTTTTTCCCTGGATAATCCTCTAGCTGTGCTGGGGATTTTGGCAGTAATGATGACTATTGCGACTATTGTTGCTAAAAATCGCATTGATAGCCGAGATAAAGGCTTATTACCTCTAGTTTTTGGCTCTTTATTGATTAGTAGCTGTCTAACTTTAGGTTATGCGATCGCTTTAATTATTCAACCAGAACAATGGTACTCGCCCCAATACTTAATTCCCTTGACGGGGATGGTGTTAGGGCAAGCGATGAATAGTGCCTCTTTAGCCGGGGAAAGATTAAGCAGTGCCATTAAAAGTCACCGTTTGGAAATCGAAACCCATCTTTGTTTGGGGGCAACCCCGCAACAAGCGATCACAGCTTATCAAAAAGAAGCGATTCGAGCCAGTTTAATCCCCACCCTCAATCAGATGATGGTGGTGGGTTTAGTCAGTTTACCTGGAATGTTTACCGGACAGGTATTGGCAGGAAGTGAACCTTTAAACGCCGCTTCCTACCAGATACTGATCCTGTTTATGATTGCCCTAGCTAACCTAATCACCGCTCAATTGGTGACAGAGGGAATCTATCGGCGCTTTTTCAGTGAGAATTTATCACTTATCAGTTAGTCAGTTAGTCAGTTATCAGTTATCACTAGCCACTAACCACTCCTGACTCGTAATTAACGCCCACTGTTCACTGATTACTGTTTACTGATCACTGATTTAGCCTTTCCACTTGCTGGCAACGACTTCAGCGAGATCAACCACCCGTTGGGAGTAACCCCATTCGTTATCGTACCAAGCGATAACTTTCACCATATCGCCACCCATCACCATGGTGAGACTAGCATCAATAATCGAGGAGGCATCAACACCGCGATAATCAGAGGAAACGAGGGGTAAATCATTATATTCGAGAATTCCTTTCAAAGAATTTTCCGAAGCTTCTTTGAGGACTTCGTTTACCTGTTCCGCGATCGTGCTTTTTTCCACTTGCGCGACTAAATCCACCACAGAAACGTTAGGAGTGGGTACACGCAGAGCGATACCGTTAAGTTTCCCTTTCATATCGGGGATAACTAAGGCTACAGCTTTAGCGGCACCAGTGGAGGTGGGAACGATGTTAACGGCTGCCGCGCGAGCGCGACGCAGATCTCGGTGACTAGCATCCAGAATCCGTTGATCACCAGTGTAACTGTGGGTGGTGGTCATCGTCCCTTTGATGATGCCGAAGTTTTCGTGAATCACTTTGACGACAGGAGCAAGACAGTTGGTGGTACAACTGGCATTACTGATGACGTTGTATTTATCGTGTTCGTATTCGTGAGCGTTGACACCAACGACATAGGTTCCCACACCCGAACCTTTACCCGGTGCGGTAATGAGGACTTTTTTAGCTCCTGCAACAATATGCTTAGAAGCGCCCTCTTCATCGACGAAAACACCGGTAGCTTCGATCACTAAATCTACACCCCATTCTGCCCAGGGCAGATTGAGGGGATTGCGATCGGAATAACATTTAATGGTTTTACCGTTAACAATTAAAGAATTATCATCGGCATCGATATTAGCGTTAAGTTTGCCTAACATCGAGTCATATTTGAGCAGGTGAGCGTTACTCCGGGGATCGGATGTATCATTGATCCCCACTACCTCCAAGCCACTATTAGTCCGTCCTAACCAACATCTTAGGAAATTACGTCCAATCCGTCCGAAACCATTGATCGCTACTCTAATCACTGCTGCTTGCCCTCTACGTTTTAGTGCAATACATAAAAAAATAATTAATGTTCCCAATCATACCTTAAAGGTTGAACTTTACGATCCCGATCGAAAATAATTTATTACATCACCATTCAGGAGTCGGGAGATAGGAGACTCCGAGACTCCGAGACGGGAGGTGAGGAGATTATTTTTATTTATTCTCCTCACCTCCCCACACCCCACACCCCCCTGCCCCCCCGATGTCGGGGGGGTTGGGGGGGGCACACCCTACACCCACACCCCACACCCCAAAAAAAGGGAATTGGGAGAAAAAATTTTAATTCTGCGTCAAGGATTTTGCAAGGTGAGTGGGCAACACTTTGGAATTCTGCTCAAATGCGCCTATCATGAGGTTGACTTTACTACCGATCGAGTTTAAAACTTATATAATCGTGGGTTTGAGGAGTGAAAACAGTGAAAAAAGTTAATTTTAACGGCCAACCTTTCCATTTTATCGGTATTGGCGGTATTGGGATGTCAGCCCTCGCTTATATCTTAGCCAAGCGCAATTTACCTGTGTCCGGCTCCGATTTACGTCCTACTCATATCACCCAAAGGCTACAGGGAGCGGGAGCGCAGATTTTCCACCGTCAAGAGGCAAATAATTTAGCTTTATTTCATTCTCCTGGCCCTCAAAACAGTAGCCAAACGGTTCCGCAAGTAATCTGCTCCACGGCGATTAATGACCATAACAAGGAATATCAAGCGGCCAGAGACTTAGGATACCCAATTTTTCACCGTAGCGACGTTTTAGCGGCTTTAATCGCTGATTACGACAGTATCGCCGTCGCTGGAACCCACGGAAAAACCACCACTAGCAGCTTAATCGGTTACGTTTTGTTAGAAGCGGGATTAGACCCCACAATCATTGTCGGTGGTGAGGTGGACGCGTGGGAAGGTAACGCTCGTCTTGGTCAAGGTCGTTTTTTAGTGGCAGAGGCCGATGAGTCCGATGGTTCCCTAACCAAGCACGCCCCGAAAATCGGCGTAATCACTAATATTGAGCTAGATCACCCCGATCATTACCAGAATTTAAGCGAAGTTATCGATACTTTCCATGAATTTGCCGATCAGTGCCAGATTTTAGTCGCTTGTTTAGATTGTGACACGATCGCCGAGCATTTCCGTCCGACGATTAGTTATAGTCTCGATCCCGAAAAAGGTGCGGATTACACCGTCAGCGAGATTATTTATGAACAGGGAATGATGAAAGCTTCCGTCTGGGAAAAAGGCAGTTATCTGGGACAAATGGAAGTGAAAATCCCGGGGCAACATAATATTAGCAATGCTTTGGCAGTGGTTGTCATCGGACGTTATCTCGGTTTAGAATTTGCTGTTATTGCCGATGCGATCGCTACTTTTGCCGGAGCAAAACGCCGTTTTGAACACAAGGGAGAAGCAAACGGCATCACCTTTATCGATGATTATGCCCACCATCCTAGCGAATTGTTAGCTACTTTAGCGGCGGCAAAATTGAAGGTAGAAGGCAAACAGTACCAACGTTCGATCGCTATTTTCCAACCCCATCGCTACAGTCGCACCACTGCCTTTTTAGAGGAATTCGGCTCCGCTTTCAGTTCCGCCGATGTGGTAGTGTTAACGGATATTTATAGTGCTGGGGAAGTGAATATCAATCACGTCACTGGGCAGCAAGTGGCCGAACAGGTGAGAAAACACCATAAAAATGCCTACTATCACCCCGAATTGAGTTCTTTAGGTCAATTCCTGCTAGAAATTCTCCAACCAGGGGATCTAGCTCTGTTCCTCGGCGCTGGCAATCTCAATCAAGTTATCCCCGAAATGCTCTCTCTTTACCGCGTTATCAGATGTAAGTTTTAAGTTAATTAGTTAGTTATCTTTATAGCAGTTTTCATCAGAATGAGGTATGGGCAAGGGGCTTAAACCCTTTGTTGGCAAAACTTGTTGATACCTCAGTAAAGTGAAAAGCGCTATATCTTTATACCTGTTTACTGATCACTGATCACTGTTTACTGTTTACTGATCACTGTTTACTGATCACTGATCACTGTTTACTGTTTACTGATCACTGTTTACTGATTACTGTTCACTGAAAATGCTCCCCAACCCCTAAAACCCTATGATTAAAACCTCTGTTTCTCTAGCTGATTTCACTTCCTACCGGGTGGGGGGAAGAGCGCAATGGTATGCCGAACCAGTTAATCTAGAGGAATTAAGAGAAGTGTTCGCTTGGTGGCGATCGCAAGATTTACCCTTAACTGTTTTGGGGGCTGGTTCAAATTTACTAATCAGCGATCGAGGTTTACCCGGACTTGTTCTAAATACTCGCCATCTGCGATCGAGTTGTTTTGATGCCGAAACTGCTACGATTACAGCAGCAGCGGGGGAACCCCTGCCAAAAATAGCTTGGAGAGCGGCAAAAAGGGGCTGGAGGGGCCTAGAATGGGCGGTGGGTATCCCGGGTACGGTGGGGGGTGCTGTGGTGATGAATGCGGGAGCGCATACCTCCTGTATGGCGGATCGATTAGTGCGGGCGCTGGTATTAAATCCCGATGGTCAGTTAGAAACTTTAAGCAAAGAAGATTTAAATTATAGTTATCGCAGTTCTTCTCTGCAAGGGGATCAACGTTTAGTTATTGAAGCGACATTTCAGTTAGAAGCTACCGATAATCGCGAGGAAATAATGGCAATTACTACCCATAATTTACGCCATCGCAAAAGTACCCAACCCTATGATCGTCCTAGTTGTGGTAGTGTTTTCCGCAATCCTAAACCACAATTCGCCGGGGCTTTAATTGAGGAAATGGGATTAAAAGGTTATCAAATTGGTGGGGCGCAAGTATCAGAATTACACGCTAATTTTATCCTGAATATTGGTTCAGCAAAAGCCTCGGATATTCTGCGTTTAATTCGCCATGTGCAGGAACAAGTGTTCGATCGCTGGTCCCTCTGGTTAGAACCAGAAGTGAAAGTTTTAGGGGAATTTGACGGTATTTAATTATTTTTCTCGATAACGGTTGAACTCAGCCACGATGGGCTGGAGTGCGACGGCAGATATTTTTATAATCCTCTAGCATGGTGCGTTCCCCAAAAATCTATTGGTGGAGCGGTAGGAGCCACATTAGGGAACGCACCCTACAGCGATGGCGATCGTACTATTTTTAATATATCTCGTGGGTGGTGGGTAGAGTCGATGGGAGGTATTATCCTCCGCACCTCTCTCTTAGAGCCGAGCGTGCGACTTTCACCGCACTCGGCTCCCGATAATCTTAGCTTTCACTTTTGCACCTGTGGATGT
>SFBL01000217.1 GCA_007095785.1 Microcystis aeruginosa Ma_SC_T_19800800_S464 | reverse complement strand
CTGTTTAAAAAGGATGGGGGATGGGGGATAGGGGATAGGGGATGGGGGATGGGGGATAGGGGATAGGGGATAGGGGATGGGGGATAGGGGATAGGGGATAGGGGATAGGGGATAGGGGATGGGGGATAGGGGATAGGGGATGGGGGATAGGGGATGGGGGATAGGGGATAGGGGATGGGGGATAGGGGATGGGGGGGAAATAATCCATAACTAGGTTTTTAAAGTTAGATCGGCAGTTAATCACAGGATTAAAAACGGATTTAGTATTAAATCCCCCAAACCTGATCCCCAGCGATCACTAAAAGACCACTTCGGTAATCACACCCTCAATGCTCCCCGAAGCGAGAGCGAGAACCTAAGACAATTGGATACAATATTGTCAACAAGCATTAAGCGATTTAAACTATCGATCGAAGGTAAAAGTCCCGAAGTTATCGAAATCTAGGGGGAGACAAAAACAAGCATGGGTAGAGTAGTAGGCATTGATCTAGGGACAACTAACTCCGTCGTCGCCGTGATGGAAGGCGGAAAGCCGGTGGTCATCGCCAACTCGGAGGGCATGAGAACCACCCCTTCTGTGGTCGGTTTTAATAAAGATGGGGAGTTAGTGGTCGGTCAAATGGCCCGGCGACAAGGGGTACTCAATCCCCAAAACACCTACTATGGAGTCAAACGCTACATAGGTCGTCGCTACTCGGAATTAAACCCCGAATCGAAGCGCGTCCCCTACACCATCCGCCGGGATGAGATGGGCAATATCAAAATTAAATGCCCCCGTCTGCAAAAAGAATTCGCCCCCGAAGAAATTTCCGCCCTAATTTTACGCCGATTAGCCGAAGAAGCCAGCCGTTATCTAGGGGAAGAAGTGACCGGGGCCGTCATCACTGTCCCCGCCTATTTTAATGACTCCCAACGTCAAGCCACCCGGGATGCGGGCCGAATTGCCGGGTTAGAAGTGCTGCGGATTCTCAACGAACCCACCGCCGCTGCCCTGGCCTACGGTCTCGATGAACAGGAAAGCAAGAAAATCCTCGTTTTTGACCTGGGAGGCGGTACTTTTGATGTTTCTATCCTAGAAGTGGGTGACGGCGTTTTTGAGGTGAAAGCCACCAGTGGCGACACCCAATTAGGCGGTAATGATTTCGATAAAAGAATCGTCGATTGGTTAGCCAATCAATTTTTGGAACAGGAAGGCGTGGAGCTGCGCCAAGACCGGCAAGCACTACAAAGACTCACAGAAGCGGCAGAAAAAGCCAAAATTGAACTATCTGGGGTCAGCGTCACCGATATTAATCTACCCTTTATCATTGCCACGGAAGACGGACCAAAACACATCGAAACTCGTCTGAGTCGGGCCCAATTTGAGGAATTATGCGGCGATTTAATCAGTCGTCTCCGTCGTCCTCTCAAACGGGCCCTTTCTGATGCTGGTTTGTCCCCCGTCCAACTGGATGAAGTGGTACTGGTGGGCGGCGGCACGCGGATGCCGGTGGTGAAGGATTTAGTGCGGAGTTTTATCGATAGGGAACCCAATCAAAATGTTAACCCTGATGAGGTTGTAGCGGTCGGGGCGGCTATTCAAGCGGGAATTTTGGGCGGCGAGGTCAAAGACGTGCTGCTCCTCGATGTGACCCCTTTATCCTTGGGTTTAGAAACCATCGGCGGTGTGATGAAAAAGTTAATCCCCCGCAATACCACTATTCCTGTCCGCAGATCTGACCTTTTTTCTACTTCCGAAAATAATCAAACTGTGGTGGAAATCCACGTTTTGCAGGGGGAAAGGGAAATGGCCAGCGATAATAAATCCCTGGGACGTTTTAAATTAACCGGTATCCCCCCCGCACCCCGGGGTATTCCCCAAGTGCAGGTGTCCCTCGATATCGATGCTAACGGGATTCTACAAGTCACCGCTAGGGATAAAATGACCGGACGGGAGCAAAGTGTCACCATTCAAGGCGCTTCTACCCTCAGCGAAGGGGAAATTAACCGCATGATCGGCGATGCTGCCCGATTTGCCGAAGCAGATCGTACTCGTCGCGAAAAGGTCGATAAACGCAATCGCGCCCGCTCTCTGGTGGATCAAGCCCAACGACGCTTAAAAGATGTTACTCTCGATTTTGGTAATGAGTTTACCCGTTCCTATCGTCGTCAAATTGAGTCTTTGAATACGGAAATTATCGACGCTTTGGAGAAAAATGATGACCGTCGCATCGATCGCGCCCAGGCAGACCTACAGGATGTTATCTATGAATTAAATCGCGAGGTACGGCTACAATACGACGAGGAAGATGAGGGCTTTTTTAGCGCTATTCGCAAGACTTTTACCGGAGATAAGGAAGATGATCTTCCCTCCGAACCGCGTCGCGATCGTTATCGTCAGGATTATCGTCCCAGTACACCTGGTTATCAAAGTGATTATCGACCCAATTATTCGGCTAATCAAGATAGTTATCGCCCCCGCAATCAGGACAATTACTACAATGGCCGCGATAGCGATTGGCAAAGTCCCCCCCCTTCGGAGGAAAAAAGTTATAACAATAGTAAAAGTAACCGCAGCAGCGGCAATCGTTCCCGCAATATCCCCCCCCAAAATAACTGGGATGATGAGGATGATGATTGGTTTTAATCAGTGATCAGTAATCAGTGATCAGTAATCAGTGATCAGTAATCAGTGATCAGTAAACAGTGATCAGTGAAAAGACAGTGGCAAACTACTATTTAATACTGCTCACTTAATACATACTGCTCACTTAGAACTCAAATCTGATAACTGATAAGTGGGTGGGTGGAATTAAATATAAGATGAACGTAGGTTGGGTTGAAGCATGAAACCCAACGCCCGATTATGTTACGAAGTGCGCTAACCCATCCTACAAATAATTGTGCCTCCCTACTTAACTGATGACTGATAACTGATGACTGATGACTGATAACCGATAACTGATAACTGATAACTGAATATATGCCACAATTAGTTAATTATTATGATGTTTTAGGAGTATCTCGCACGGCTACTGGTGACGAGATAAAAAAGGCTTTTCGACGACTGGCTCGCCAATATCATCCCGATGTTAATCCGGGGGATAAATCGGCCGAAGAAAAGTTTAAAGATATTAATGAAGCTTACGATGTTCTCTCCGATGAAGAAAAACGGGTTGAGTATAATCGTTCCTTGACGGGGATTAAGCGCCGCGGGATACGTCCGGGGGAAAAAGCCAATAGTAACGGTAATGGAAAAATCCCCCGTACAGAACAGGATTTATGGAAGTTTAGAGATTTTAATAACCTTAATACTAAGCGTGCTAAAATTGCCTCCTCTCCCCGTTTAACTCGTCGAGATGTGGAAGCGAAATTGACTTTACCTTTGGAGAAAGCCTATCAAGGTGGCAGACAAAGAATTCGTCTGGAAGATGGCCGATCGATCGAGGTTGATATGCCAGCAGCTATGATCGATGGGCAGAAAATTCGTCTCAAAGGTCAGGGTATTGAAGGGGGTGATTTATATTTAAAAATAACTATCGCTAGGCATCCTTTTTTTAGGATTCAAGGTTCCGATATTGTCTGTCAAGTGCCGATTACTCCTAGCGAGGCAATTGTGGGCGGTTTTGTGGAAATTCCTACCATTGACGGGTTAGTTAAAATGATGATTCCTAAGGGAGTTAAAAGCGGTCAAAGATTACGTTTAGCTAATAAAGGTTATCCCACTTCCCAAGGAGAAAGGGGCGATCAATTAGTGGAAATTCTCTTGGTTAATCCTCCCAATCCTAGCCCCGAAGAATTAGAACTTTATCAAAAAATACGGGCGATCGAAACTTTTAACCCTCGTCAAGGTTTATAAAGATTATGCTAGGTGGGTTACGGCAAATTTGAAATTTTTTGTCAAAAACATAACTTGTTCTTGCCTAACCCACCCTACACCTAACCCTTAATTCCTGTCTTTTTATGATCAATATAATTGACACAATTAAACCTTTTTATCCTCTAGCTTTCAAGGCTATTCGGGGCAATTTAGAAGGAACACAAAAACAATTATTAAATACTCTGCAAAAAATCGATCGCTCGCGGGGGGAATTTTGGGAACAATGGTTAATCTCACAATTATCAGAATCCCTCAGTTTTAGCGATTCTCGCCTATCGCAAAGCCTCTGGGGGTTAAATTTCCCCAATCCCGTCGGATTGGCGGCAGGATTCGATAAAGACGGTTTAGGGGCAGGACTTTGGCATAATTTCGGCTTTGGTTTTGCCGAGGTGGGTGCTGTCACCCTAGAAGGGCAACCGGGCAACCCAAAACCGAGATTATTTCGTTTACCGGAAGATTTGGCGGGATTAAACCGTATGGGGGCAAATAACCTCGGTGCGCCGGTTCTAGCGGCAACTCTCCAACAATCTTGGCAACGACAACCCCGACAGATTCCCATCGGTATTAACCTCTGTAAATCGAAAAATACGCCCCTAGAAAAGGCCCCGGAGGACTATTTAGGCAGTTTTCGCTATTTATTCCCCCATGCTGATTATTTTGTCGTTAATGTTAGTTCTCCCAATACTCCCGGTTTGCGTTCCCTGCAAAGTGGGGAACAACTCGATAAAATCCTCGACATTTTACAAACAGAAAATCAAGGCAGAAAACCTCTATTAGTGAAAATTTCTCCCGATTTGGAATGGGAAGATATCAGAACAATTATTGAGTTAGCTTTCTCCTATCAGTTAGCCGGAATTGTCGCTACTAATACCACCACTAAACGCACGGGATTAAAAACCACAATTCTGCCCGAAACCGGTAAACCAATCACTGAAGAAGCAGGGGGAATTAGTGGGCAACCTTTGCGGGAACGTTCCACAGAAGTTATCCGTTTTATCTATCAGCAAACCCAAGGCAATTTACCGATAATTGGAGTGGGAGGTATTTTTTCTCTCGATGATGCTTGGGAAAAAATTACCGCTGGTGCGAGTTTATTACAGATTTATACCGGTTGGTTATATCGAGGACCCTGGCTAGTATCAAATATTTTACAAGGATTAACAGAAAAATTAGAGGCTAATGGGTTGACTAATATTAATCAAGCGGTGGGTTGGCAAGCTAACCAAGAATGAGCCAATTTTCTCTGGTAATTAGCAAGAATGTCGGAAAAATTAGCTAAAATATTACCCATTTCCTTGGGGGATAAGATAAGATAATTAAGATAACTACAATAGGACTGATCTAGAGACTACAACCAGAGACAAATCGAGCGCCAAGTATTGAACTTTTTAACCAAACCACAATTCTATGTCAAAAAAATCATTTTTACCCGGTTGTTTAGTCGTCCTAGGACTAACAGCAGTAACCGCAGGAGGAGTCTATCTTTATCTACGAGGACAACTACCTTGGCAAAGATTCACTCCCTTAGAATCGGCAAAAGTTATCCCAGAAACTGCCTTTGCTAGTAGTTTTGTCTCCACGGATGCAAAAGCTTGGTCAGTGTTAGCTAAATATGGTACACCAGAATCGCGAACTGCGGTTAGTCAAGGACTAGAAGAATTACAAAAAAATATCTTCACCGATAAGATTGATTATCAACGGGATATCGAACCCTGGATCGGTAGTATTAGCTTTGCTTTCCTTCCCGCAACTACTCCCGGACAATCGGAATTATTAACGGTTATCGGGATCAAAGATAAAATTAAAGCGTCGGAATTCCAGAAACAACTAGGACAAAAAGTTAATCGCAAAACTAGCACCAGTGACTACAAAGGTATCACAATTACTGCTATAGATTGGCAGGATAATACCACCATTTATACTGCCGTTACTGGCGATTTTTTGTTGATATCCTACGATAAAAAGGTGTTAGAAGCGGCGATCGATACCTATCAAGGACAGCCATCTTTTAGCAGTAAACCGGAAGTGAGAAAACTGCTTTCCCAATCCCTCAACCTACCCAATACCCTAGCAACAATTTATATCGATGATTATGCCAAAATCTTGGGAGCAGATGCTAATTTATCTCCCCAAAGTCGGCAAGAATTAGCAAAAATTCAGGATATTGTCGCGGGAGTAGGTGTCACCGATACGGGATTACAGTTACAAATGGTGGCTAAACTTGCCCCTGAAACTATTTCTAACCTACCTTCCCCCAGCAGAAATCAAGTTTTAAATTATTTACCCGGAGATACCATCGCACTCTGGAGTGGTAATAATCTTAAACAGGGATGGGAAGAAGCAGAAAAACAGTCCCAAACTAACCCAGAATTACAAGCTTTTCTGCGTCAGATCCGTGAGAATTTTCAGATGGCAACCCTTGACGCGGATAAAGAAGTTTTTAACTGGATGGATCGAGAATTTGCCTTCGGAATTATCCCCAACCAGCAAGCAGTGGGAGGGTTAGGTTTTGGGGGAATGATGATCTGGCAAACCGACGATCATAAAGCGGCAAAAACTACCCTCGATAAGTTAAATGAATTGGTGAAAACTGTTCCCTTTATCACCATAAAAAACAGTCAAATTTCTGGTCAAGATGTGACTGAATGGAAAGCGGAAGAACAAGCGATTTTAACCTATGCTTGGCCTAATAATGATACCCTAAAAATGACCGTCGGAATTCCCTATCAACCGCAACCGAATCAACCGATTAGCAAAAGTGAGAATTTCCAAGCATCGATCGCAAATTTGCCTAAAAATAATCTCGGTTATTTCTTCATCGATGTGGAACAAATTATCGCTAAAGCAGGGGGAATTAATAATCTTCCTGCTACGGAATTAACCCCAGAAGCAAAGGCCTTTTTAGAATCGGTACGCGGGATAGGAATTACTGCCACTATGCCTGATAAAACCACCAGTAAAATTGATGTTTTATTTTCCCTGAAACAAACTCCCTAAAAAGTAACCGACTAGATAAAGCGATCCACAGAGAATTATCTGACTATCGGCAGATTCTTGGATGGCTTTTTTTAGTCCTAAAAATACATCGGAACAAGTCTCTAGGTGAGATAATTCTGGACAAATTGAAGCCGCTAATTCCGCTAAGGTTTCAGGATTGGCACTGCTATGATCCGGGACAGGAACTAAATATAAACTATCGCCTTTTCTTAATAAAGCTTGGAATATTTCCCGATGATCTTTAGTCGATAAAATTCCCATCACCCAGATAATTTTTGGAGCTTTTAAACTATCTACATACTGCCTTAAACCAATAGCAGCAGCAGGATTATGAGCGCCATCTATTAAAATTTCTCGCTGACACCAATTAACGGTTTGTAAACGTCCTAACCAGCGAGTTTTTGCCATTCCTTCTTGCACGACTTCATCGCTAATTTGCCAACCTTGCTGACGTAAAATATTAACAACAGCGATCGCTATAGCCGAATTAGTTAATTGAAAATCTCCCGCTAAGGATAAAGGATATTCTAACCCTTGATATTTAGCCCGATTATCGGCAATTTTTTCGGCAGCTTCTACCCATACCGTCGGACAATTTAACAGCTTGATTCTCTCCCTAACTACCCCCTGCGCTGATTCCGGTAATTGTCCGATAACTGCGGCACAATTCGCTTTTAATATCCCCGCTTTCTCCCCGGCAATATCGGCAACCGTGGGACCTAAATTTTGCCAATGTTCTCGACTAATAGAAGTGATGACAGTAACTAAAGGTTGAGCGCAGACATTAGTAGCATCTAATCTTCCTCCTAAACCCACTTCCATCACGGCAATATCCACCTTTTCCCGGGCAAAATACAGCCAAGCAGCGGCAGTAATTACCTCAAATTGAGTAGGACTTTCCTGCTGGGGATCGATACGCGATTGTATATATTTAAGCAGGTTTTCTAAAGTCGCGGTTTCAATATTTTCGCCATTAATAGAGATTCTTTCTGTCCAATCAATTAAATGGGGAGAAATATAACGTCCGACTTTGTAACCGGCAGTGCTGAGAATGGAGGATAGATAGGCACAAACCGAACCTTTGCCATTAGTTCCCGTTACATGAATAATCGGAATTTGATCTTGGGGATTGCCTAAAATCTCCAGCAGATTTTTTATTCTTTCTAAACCGAGATTGACACCAAAACGCTGAAAAGGTTGCAGTAAAGAATCGATAGTCATGAGACCTCTTGCAAAAATCAAAAATCTTCCGTTAGGTGAGGAGTCAGTAGTCAGTAGTCAGTAGTCAGTAGTCAGTAGTCAGGAGAATTAAGAATGAACATTAATCAATTAAATGCTCTATTTAGAGATTTTATGCAATTTTATGCCTATTTTTCTCATTTTTGAACTATCAAAAATTAATTATGCAAGAATTCTATGATCAGCAAACTAGAAATAATACTAAATCCAGTTATTAAAAACTGATTATTTATTCTCCGTTTTGCCTTTTGCATGAGTAGAAAACGGGTTTCTCCGAGAAACCCGTTTTCTGTGCGTTACTCAGGAGCATCAATCCTACCCGCACGGATGACCCTTTCTGTGGGTGGTAATGTCTAAAGTTTGACTAAAATGCTCGGTTCTTTTTGGATCGGTAAAACATCAAGAGAGTCAATATTAGCGCAGTATTTTAAATCTTCTTGACAGTGGAGACGCAAGAGGCGCTGACCGTGACTACAACTGTGGAACATTCCTAAAAGATCATTTTGCCATTGACGATAAAGAGCGATCGAGGCGATCACCTCATCATTACCGATCGCCATTTGCCCCGATTGTTCTTGTAGCGCATTGGCGATCGCTCCAGCACAGGCCGTATCTTCCAGAGAATAACCCCCTTCCCAACCAGACCCAACAATCCAGACGGTTTCGGGCTGCCTATCCAATAAGTAATTAACCGCAGCTTGCCGATTGATCATAGCCGCAGTGATCACGATTGGGGATTCTTCCACCCTTTGCAGAGCGCGAGTACCGTTAGTGGTGCTGATAAACAGACGACGACCTTTCATTAAATCAGGGGTACAATCGAGGGGAGAATTGCCCAGATCGCAGCCTTCCACTTTCGCGCCGCCTCTTTCTCCTGCCCGGAGACGTTTTTCCGGTTGCCAGCTATCACTCACCTGCATCAGGGTTTTTAGATCGCTAAAGGTTTGCACTGCTTCCGCACCGGCATTGAGGGCAGTGGCGATCGTGGTTGTTGCTCTTAAAACATCGATAACGACGGCGCAATCGGGTAGAGTATGGACGGGGGTAAGTTCGGGAGTATGATAAATGAAAACCTGCACGAGTTATACCAAGTAAAAAGTAAAAGGGGAAATAAGCTCAACATACCGTCGCTCGGCGCTGCGCTGGCAGAAGAAAGACAAGGCCGATTTTATCACGATGGATGTCAGCTATTACCTAGGGTTGGCTGAAAAAGTAGGGGCGAAGCATTCGGATAAAAAATCTACGGTTTCAGCGATAGGTTATTGTCCGAATGCTTCGTCCTTCAAAATCAGCAAGAGATTTCGATTTTTTAACTTGCTGATCTCTGTATTTCTTTGTTAATAAAACTTAACAATTAGGGGCGAAATTTTGCTTGCTTTTGTCGGCAGATTTTGAGATAATATTTTTAAAAGATTTTATTCACAATGGGAATCTGTGGGTCTAAAATAATTTTGCACAGATTCCCATTATAAGAAAAGCATAGCGCAAGTCGCCGGCAAAGTCAAGTCCTTTCCCATTACTTATGGGTGCGAATTTCCCGGAATCAAAAAAGGGGGTTAATGGTGAGTCAGACCAAATATAGGTTACACTTCATCTTTAAATGGGAAACGCTGTCATTCCGTGTAGAGAATATGACTAGACAAACCGCTAATCTCGGACAAACAGGAATTTCCGTCAGTGCCTTAGGAATTGGGACTTGGGCATGGGGAGATAAACTATTCTGGAACTATGGCAAGGAATACGGAGCTAGTCAGGTAGAGGCGGCCTTTAAAGCGGCAGTAGAGGCAGGAATCACCTTTTTTGACACTGCCGAAGTCTATGGACTGGGGGAATCGGAACGACTCTTAGGAAAATTTACTCAAGAGACTGATATTCCCATCGATATTGCCAGTAAGTTTGCCCCCGTACCGTGGCGATTTGGGGCGAATGCGGTTCATAATGCCATTACCGAGAGCTTAAACCGTCTAAAAACCGATAAAATTACCCTTTACCAAGTACATTGGCCCTTCACCTTCCTGATTAGCCAAGAAACCCTAATGAATGCCCTAGCTGAAGAAGTAAAACGAGGCCGTATTGCTGCAGTGGGCGTAAGTAATTATTCCGCCGAGCAAATGCGTCAAGCAAGCCAGATTTTGGCGAAAAAAGAGGTTCCCTTAGCGGTCAATCAGGTGCAGTATTCGCTTTTGTATCGCAAAATAGAAACTAAGGCAATTTTAGCCACAGCCAAGGAATTAGGTGTCACCATCCTTGCCTACAGCCCCCTCGCTCAAGGACTACTGACGGGTAAATATAGCCCAGAAAGCCAGAATTTGCCCGATGGAGCTAGGAGAAATGACTCGCGGTTCAAAAAAGAAGCTTTGGAGAAAATAGCCCCAATTTTAAGGGTAATGCAAGAATTGGGTGCAAAATACCAAAAAACCCCCGCACAAGTCGCCCTCAATTGGTTAATCGCTCAAGGGGATGTAATTCCCATTCCGGGGGCAAAAACTGCGGCCCAGGCGATCGAAAATGCCGGGGCCTTAGGATGGAGTTTAGAAGCGCAAGAGGTGACGCAATTAGAACAGATGAGCCGGCCTTGGCTGTAAAAATCAAAAGTTTTGATTTTTGATCACCATTCTGGAAAAAGTCTCTAACTTTTTGGTGATCAAGATTAAAACAGGCTACAATCTTTAGATACTGCTGTACTACTTAAGAAAACTGGGGACAAAATTAATGGCGACAACGACAAGTAATCCCGATCGAGATAAGGCCTTAGGTTTAGTCTTAAATCAAATCGAGCGCAACTTTGGCAAAGGTTCGATTATGCGTTTAGGAGATGCCACCAGGATGCGGGTGGAAACCGTGCCTAGTGGTGCTTTAACCCTAGATATGGCTTTGGGTGGCGGCCTACCGAAAGGCCGCATCGTCGAAATTTACGGGCCAGAAAGTTCTGGCAAAACCACCTTAGCCCTCCATGCGATCGCAGAAGTACAGAAAGCTGGGGGAGTGGCAGCCTTTGTCGATGCGGAACACGCTTTAGATCCCACCTATTCGGAAGATTTAGGGGTAGATATCAATAATTTACTGGTGGCACAACCGGATACGGGGGAGGCAGCCTTAGAAATAGTTGACCAGTTAGTGCGTTCTTCGGCCGTGGATATCGTTGTCATCGACTCGGTGGCCGCTTTAGTGCCGCGGGCGGAAATTGAAGGGGAAATGGGGGATAATCAGGTGGGTTTGCAGGCCCGTTTGATGAGTAAAGCCCTGCGAAAAATTGCCGGTAATATTGGTAAATCGGGTTGTGTGGTGATTTTCCTCAACCAACTGCGGCAAAAAATCGGTGTCACCTACGGCAATCCTGAAGTGACCACTGGAGGAACGGCCCTAAAATTTTATGCCTCGGTGCGTTTAGATATCCGTCGCATTCAAACTTTGAAAAAAGGCACGGAAGGAGAATACGGAATTCGGGCTAAAGTTAAGGTGGCTAAAAATAAAGTCGCGCCTCCTTTCCGGATTGCTGAATTTGATATTATCTTCGGTAAAGGCATTTCCCAGGTGGGTTGTATGCTGGATATCGCCGAACAAACGAACGTAGTTACTCGCAAAGGGGCATGGTATAGCTATAATGGCGAAAATATTGCCCAGGGTCGCGATAATGCCGTTAAATATCTTGAAGAAAAGCCAGAAGTAGCGGCGGAAATTGAGAAGTTATTGCGGGATAAATTAGACATGGGTTCGGTTCCTTTCCCCACGGAACCGGCCGATGAGGACGAGGGGGACGATGAGGAACCAGAAATCTAAAAGAAGAGGGTTTTAAGTCTTGGTTATCCCCCGGTTTCGGGGGATTTTTTTGTTTCAGAATCGATAGATTTAGCGGCTTCTAACCATGATTGTAAACCTTTTTTAGTCGGTGTTCCTCTAGGGGTAAAAGTCCATAGATCTCGTTTATGTTGGGGTCCATAGCTGATATGAATCGGGCGATTAATTCCGTAAAAATAGAGAGAATCAAAGGGTAATTTTTGGGTTAAAATCCAATCTATCAGGCGATCGCTAGTTAGATTGATAATCCGAAAATCACAGGCTGCCCCCAATCGCTGACAATAATATTGACCTTTTTGATTAATTTCGTGGGCGCAATGTTGATCACGACTGGGATCGATTCTACCGTTTTTTAAGCCAGTGATCGGGTCTTTTTTTTGGAGAAATTTTCTCAGATCATTGGAACAAAATCCGTAGGTTAATTGGAATCTTTCTCGACCAAAATTATCAATAATTGGATCGATAATAAAGTGAGCGAGATTTTGCCAAGCGGTTATCGTTGCAGGATTTTTTGGATAGGGATCGATTTGTGCTGCGTACTTTTGATAAGTTTGGGAACAGGTAGATAATTCTTCTAGGGTTAAATATTTACCAATTAACATAATCAGTTATCAGTTTTTTAGCTATATCCTATCACCCGATTTAGCTATTTTGCCAAAGCTGCTTTTTTGCGACCATAATAAACAGCGATAAAAGCGCTGACATACATCCATAAACTATAGACAACTGCGGGAATGGCTAGATCGGGATTATTTAATAAACCGGCAGTGATAGCAATAGCTAAAGTGCCGCTTTGAATACCCACTTCAATTGCGATACAAATTCTTTGGGGAATAGTTAATTGAAATAAACGACCAATAAAAAACCCAATTAGGGAGGCAATAGTATTTAAAATAATCACTGCCAGGCCAGTTTGAGCGATAAATAAAGGTAAACGTTGCCATTCTCTCAAGATTAATAAGCAGATAATAACTGCTAGAAAAATTACGGCCAAACGATTAGTTATCGGTTCCAGACTTTTGGCCAGTAAAGGGAAGTAATGGCGGATAGTCATACCGCTGACAGGGGG
This sequence comes from Microcystis aeruginosa Ma_SC_T_19800800_S464, assembly GCA_007095785.1. Lineage (GTDB taxonomy): Bacteria > Cyanobacteriota > Cyanobacteriia > Cyanobacteriales > Microcystaceae > Microcystis > Microcystis aeruginosa_E. Next base: position 10,818 of record SFBL01000217.1, on the reverse strand, counting down.
TAAAAGTATAATCAAAAATATCTGCGCCATAGTGGAACCAATGGGTAGGGATATGGCGGCACTTTCCCCCATAAAATGCTGGAGAGTAAAACTAGCTAAAAAAGGTATTGTGAAAATGGTGATGATGCTACTAAAAGCGGTTAAAGTAACAGAAAGAGCCACATCTCCCTTAGCTAAATAGGTTAAAACATTGGAGGAAGGACCGCCGGGGCAAATGGCGACAATCATTAAACCGACGGCAATTTCTGGACGGAGAGGTAAGATAGAAGCAACGATAAAACCGACGAGCGGTAAGATAATAATTTGATTGACTAAACCGATCAGAACTGCTTTGGGATAACGGGTGATACGCTGAAAATCGGCGGCAATTAATCCCAATCCCATACCTAACATTAAAACGCCTAGGGCAACGGGTAAGAGGATATTAGTAAAAAAGTTGGCCTGCATGGGATAAAAGCGGATAAGATGCGCTTATTCTCCCATAAATTGACTAATTTATTCGTGTCCCTAGTTACCGATTTTGCCGACTAAAAAACCCTAGTGTGCAGAGGGGGTTAAATTGCGGGAGAAACCCAACCCTAGGGATTTTAGTCTGGTTTCTCTTCCCCCTCTGGGATGATATCCCCGTCTCACTTCAGTTGGTTGGTGGCAACCATGGGATCACAGCTAGGGAACTGCTGATGCGACTGCCACTTTTGACACCAGCAATGCCTAGGGGATAATATTGCCCCAGGACTTCCATCAAGAATAACGAGGGCAAATTTTCCTTCTAAACCCCACAATCCTTGAATTCCCTACCGTTGACAAATTGCTAGGGTGACCAAGGTGGTAGATTTTTGGTGAACGATAGGTGAGTTTTTGCAGTGTTTTCCCTTCTCGATCGAGGGACGGTTTTCTGTCATCTAAGTTGTGTGTAAACATAGCAACCCTCCAGATCCCTACAGTTCTATTGTACCTTTATTTCTGGTTCGAGTGCCGGGGAACGAGGACAATATCACCGCCAATTCAAAAATGAAACGCATCAACCTCAAGAGTTGACAAAGAAAGGCTCATCAGGTACTGTCTGATCATTAACAAACACAAATCAGACCCAAAAACGAAGCCCCCAACATCTTAACATAGAACCAAGAAACTTGCTCTACCAACTTAGTCAGGAGGGAAATTGATCTCAACGGCAAATGGCCGTCTGGCTCGGATGTCATCAAAGCACGATATCACGAGAATTAAGAAGGAATCAAAGTTCCCTAGGCTGCTATCTACCTGACACAGCACAAGCTGAAAGCGAGACGCGCCGAAAAAATGCCAAACAACCCTTTAAAAATGTCAGCAAGGCTACCTTAGAGTTGGTAAAAGAAGGATTGAAAAATTATCATAGTCCTGAACAAATAGCCGGTCGTCTGAAAAAAGCTGGTCAAGAATCGCTCAGTCATGAAACCATCTATCAAATGATCTATCAAAACTATCGAGACTGTGGAAAGTATCAAGAATGCCTACGTCAAGGACGAGGAAAAAGAAAGAGTTGAAATGGAGCAAAAAGTAAGCGTGGAGGGATTCCGGGGCGTGTAGATATCAGCGAGCGACCAGCAATTGCTGACCAGAAAACCGAAATCGGTCATTGGGAAAGTGACACAATGATTGGAGGCAATCATCTAGGAGTTCTCGTTACTCATGTGGACAAAGCCTCGAAATTTTTAGTAGCAGGATTAGCCAAAAACAAAACCGCATCGGAAATCAATAGAGTCACAGAAAAACTTTTTCAAGAGATTCACCCTGACAAAAGAAAAACCTTTACTTGTGACAACGGCAAAGAATTTTGTGGACATCAAGAGTCTCGTGAAGAAACTAGGAGCAGATTTTTATGAGTGCTACTCCTTATCATTCGTGGGAGAGGGGATTAAACGAGCATACCAATGGACTGTTAAGACAATTTTTCCCCAAGGGGACAAATTTTAAAATTGTTAAGCCAGAGGAGGTGGAAAGAGCCGTAAACTTGATTAACAATCGTCCTCGAAAATGTCTTGACTATCAGACCCCCAATGAGGTATTCTATAAAGGTAGATCAGACAGTGATGCAATTCCGACTTGAATCGGCGCTTTTTATCCTAGCCTATCGGTTCGATTTTGCTGTTTCAATCCCTAATAGGGAAATTAATTAATTGGAACGAGCCTGATGTTGATATTAGGGTTGAGTGGGTTAGTTTCAATCCCTAGTAGGGTTTAAGATTAATTGGAACCAATGCCCTTTCCATCCTCGTACTGCCAATTAAGGTTTCAATCCCTAATAGGGTTTAAGATTAATTGGAACACTTGTAGATAATCTTGTTCCGCTTTTTTTAGTTGTTTCAATCCCTAATAGGGTTTAAGATTAATTGGAACTGGTTAACAGTTGCGAAGCCCCCACAAAATGACGAGTTTCAATCCCTAATAGGGTTTAAGATTAATTGGAACTGTTAATGCGATTTGGTATCTTTCAATATGTTCGGGTTTCAATCCCTAATAGGGTTTAAGATTAATTGGAACAAGTAAAAAGCAAGTTTCTCCCTGTTGAGATAATTGTTTCAATCCCTAATAGGGTTTAAGATTAATTGGAACAAGACTTGTCAGCGGTTCCTGGCGTGGGCGAGAATGTTTCAATCCCTAGTAGGGTTTAAGATTAATTGGAACAAATAGAATCGAAAGCCGATTGAGAAAAATCCAGGTTTCAATCCCTAGTAGGGTTTAAGATTAATTGGAACCAGCCCAAAATATTTTACAGAAGAAACCGCCAAGGAATGTGTTTCAATCCCTAGTAGGGTTTAAGATTAATTGGAACCCCGAAGCTTTGGGGGAATTCTTAAAAGCGATCGGGTTTCAATCCCTAGTAGGGTTTAAGATTAATTGGAACACCACAGTCCCTAGATTGTCATTCAAGGTACTCAAGTTTCAATCCCTAGTAGGGTTTAAGATTAATTGGAACCTTCGATGAAATTAATATCAGGCTTGAAATTATTGTTTCAATCCCTAGTAGGGTTTAAGATTAATTGGAACCAATACTGGTGGTGGGCGAGGCCGGGAGCGGCAAGTTTCAATCCCTAGTAGGGTTTAAGATTAATTGGAACTGGATTGTGCGGCTTGCTGTAGCCTCTATATAGGGTTTCAATCCCTAGTAGGGTTTAAGATTAATTGGAACTTTACCCAGATAATCTCGGTGGGGAATTCCCCAGTGTTTCAATCCCTAGTAGGGTTTAAGATTAATTGGAACCTGCCTTTTGTTTCTACAGTCTTGAATCTTTCCTTGAGGTTTCAATCCCTAGTAGGGTTTAAGATTAATTGGAACGTGCGATCGATACTGTTCTCAAGGAAAGATTCAAGTTTCAATCCCTAGTAGGGTTTAAGATTAATTGGAACGAGAAATTATTCCCCGTACAATTCGCTATAGATTTGTTTCAATCCCTAGTAGGGTTTAAGATTAATTGGAACAAATATAATACATGGCAGAAGGGAAACATCAATAAGTTTCAATCCCTAGTAGGGTTTAAGATTAATTGGAACCTTTCCCGCCCATGCCCCAGTAGCTCCTGCGGGGTTTCAATCCCTAGTAGGGTTTAAGATTAATTGGAACTGTAGTCGATGCCACTTTAAAACGATAGTTTCGGTGTTTCAATCCCTAGTAGGGTTTAAGATTAATTGGAACCATTAAAAGTTAGTCCGTAAACTGAACTTTTATTCCAGTTTCAATCCCTAGTAGGGTTTAAGATTAATTGGAACGAGAATTAGAAATCCGTAGAAAAAGTGGAATAATGTTTCAATCCCTAGTAGGGTTTAAGATTAATTGGAACTAGGTAAGGATCATCAGGAAAATCAGTTTGATTAATGTTTCAATCCCTAGTAGGGTTTAAGATTAATTGGAACTGTATGGTATTGCTTCCCGATCCGTCGCTGCCGCTGTTTCAATCCCTAGTAGGGTTTAAGATTAATTGGAACTTTAAATTAATTAAGATTTTCCTGTCATGATCACAGCGTTTCAATCCCTAGTAGGGTTTAAGATTAATTGGAACTCGGCTAGTTCCTGAATTAACTCCAAGTCGTAGGTGTTTCAATCCCTAGTAGGGTTTAAGATTAATTGGAACCTTCGCCACTCAGATAATAGTTGATTGCGGACTATACGTTTCAATCCCTAGTAGGGTTTAAGATTAATTGGAACGATCAGAAATTGATTCCCTGTACCGACTTAAATCCGTTTCAATCCCTAGTAGGGTTTAAGATTAATTGGAACGCCAATGCGGAAAGACAACGATTAGGTTTAGGAGATAGTTTCAATCCCTAGTAGGGTTTAAGATTAATTGGAACATTTCCTACTATTGATGTTGAGGTGATTGGAGAAAGTGGGGTTTCAATCCCTAGTAGGGTTTAAGATTAATTGGAACAAGTATCTCGTAATGATACTTTATTCCAAAGGCGTGTTTCAATCCCTAGTAGGGTTTAAGATTAATTGGAACATATTAAGTATGGTGGCTACAAAAAACAATTTATCGGTTTCAATCCCTAGTAGGGTTTAAGATTAATTGGAACCACGGATTTTCAAGCCGTTGGCAAGAGGAGGATAGTTTCAATCCCTAGTAGGGTTTAAGATTAATTGGAACGCATCTATTATCACTTTGAGTCACTCGATCACCTGTTTCAATCCCTAGTAGGGTTTAAGACTGACAGGGGGACAAGCGAGCTAGAAAACTTGCCAACGAGCAAGCTTACTAGGAATTATTATTAATAAGCGAGATATGGTGCGGCGAACTTTTTCGAGCTAAAACCATGAAAAGCTTATGATATATGGATTTCAGCCTTCTTGTCCCCCTGTCAGGGTTTAAGATTAATTGGAACCGATACTCAGAAACCGTGGATTTTACCGCCTCAAGTTTCAATCCCTAGTAGGGTTTAAGATTAATTGGAACGTTTAAAAATGCTACTATTGTGTCTAGCAATCCTTTGTTTCAATCCCTAGTAGGGTTTAAGATTAATTGGAACATTTGTTCTTTAGTAGGATGTATCTTAAATTCCAAGTTTCAATCCCTAGTAGGGTTTAAGATTAATTGGAACTATTTTTCAAATACTCAAGCTAGAAGCAAAAATCGAGGTTTCAATCCCTAGTAGGGTTTAAGATTAATTGGAACAAGTGCATTCATGGCACAGACCCAAGAATGGCTAAGTTTCAATCCCTAGTAGGGTTTAAGATTAATTGGAACAGGTCTTCATTTGTTTTCCTAAATAAGAAGCAAATGTTTCAATCCCTAGTAGGGTTTAAGATTAATTGGAACTGCCAATGGTTTAAAGATAACTTTCCCAATCTTAAAGTTTCAATCCCTAGTAGGGTTTAAGATTAATTGGAACTAGTCCCTGATGGACTACTTGAAACTGATATAGAAGTTTCAATCCCTAGTAGGGTTTAAGATTAATTGGAACATACTATTAAAGCGAAAAGAATAGGTCTAGGCATGTTTCAATCCCTAGTAGGGTTTAAGATTAATTGGAACGGAATATATAGTAGCTCCTGGTAAAATAGTTTTCGTTTCAATCCCTAGTAGGGTTTAAGATTAATTGGAACCAGAATATTATCGAATAGCCTGTAACAGATTAGACCGTTTCAATCCCTAGTAGGGTTTAAGATTAATTGGAACGGAGAAACCTACCTAATTCACTTTTAGATCTTCCAGTTTCAATCCCTAATAGGGCTTAAGATTAATTGGAACAGCTCGGATCGTAGCCAATTGGGTCTTTAAATCCCGTTTCAATCCCTAATAGGGCTTAAGATTAATTGGAACCAAGATTATACTTATTTTCGTCTAATCGTTGACAGCGTTTCAATCCCTAATAGGGCTTAAGATTAATTGGAACTCTAAATGCTCGTTTAATACTGTTTTGCCTTTTCTGTTTCAATCCCTAATAGGGCTTAAGATTAATTGGAACAAACTTCGTTTTGAGTGAGAGTTTTTCCAGTAGAGTTTCAATCCCTAATAGGGCTTAAGATTAATTGGAACCAGCAAAGATGGTTTTTATTAATCGCATTTATTCAGTTTCAATCCCTAATAGGGCTTAAGATTAATTGGAACCTAGGCTCCCAGAGGGGAGTATTGGCATAAATACAGTTTCAATCCCTAATAGGGCTTAAGATTAATTGGAACGTTCAAAAGCACGGATTAGCTGTTATTGACCCTGTTTCAATCCCTAATAGGGCTTAAGATTAATTGGAACAGACCATAGCCCATGTCAGAGTTTTTTGTGGTTTGTTTCAATCCCTAATAGGGCTTAAGATTAATTGGAACGACCTCGAACATCGTCCTTTTTGCCCGATTCATGTTTCAATCCCTAATAGGGCTTAAGATTAATTGGAACCAGATAGCTTGTAACAGACTAGACCAACCTATAGGTTTCAATCCCTAATAGGGCTTAAGATTAATTGGAACCTCAGGACGACCGCCGCTAGAGCCTTCTAGGGGTTTCGTTTCAATCCCTAATAGGGCTTAAGATTAATTGGAACCTGACACACTAAATGAGAGCGTCCATTCTTCTCTGTTTCAATCCCTAATAGGGCTTAAGATTAATTGGAACATTTTTGTGAGGGAACAACACCCAAATCTAAGATGGGTTTCAATCCCTAATAGGGCTTAAGATTAATTGGAACATTTACACCCTGAATAGCTTCCGTCAGGGTTTTGTTGTTTCAATCCCTAATAGGGCTTAAGATTAATTGGAACGTTATGGTAATTTTCTATGATTTTACCACTCCCAAGTTTCAATCCCTAATAGGGCTTAAGATTAATTGGAACATTGCTACAATTGTACCATTTCACATAGTTGCTTGACGATTCTAGTCAGTAGGAAGAAATAATCAGGGAAAGAGGATTAAAATAATCCTCTTTCTTTTTTAGTGTCCTATGCTGGCAGTCATTGTTAGTTTGTAGTTAGATTGTAGATATTGTTATTAACAATAGAACCCTTGATATATATAGCTTCTAGACTTTGTTAATACTGTTAACGCTATCCCCCGATATTATTTTTTTACGCTCTTATTGCTGAGACTGTCTTTCCTTTTTACCCCATTTTCTTTTTTTCTCTATACGACATCAACGACATCAACAAAGCCTGAAACCTAGTCAAGATAAAGGTTTCGATTGTTAATAACCTTATTAACAATCGGATTACAATCCAACTTCCCACGGTATTACCTCTCAGTTACGCAGAAAAAACTCTGGACATCTTTTTTTGGCGTTGACAAGGATTGCTTCTGTTTGACCTCTCACAATTTCATCGCGCAAAATATACAGTATTTCTGATCCTGATCCTGTCCCCGTCCCTACTCTTGCTGTTGCGTACGGAAAAACAGCAGAACTAATCGCTCCCATAGTTTCTCCCAGTGTCAGTCCAGATTTGAGATACTGACAAGTTCTTTTCTCAAGTATCTCTTGAGTTTGAGCATCGAGAGACAGTGCCACGGTAGGCATCATTCCTAAAAACAATAAGCTTAAAACAATCTTTCTCATCGGGGTTATGGTAATTTTCTATGATTTTACCACTCCCAAGTTTCAATCCCTAATAGGGCTTAAGATTAATTGGAACAATTTCCTCTCGGTTGGCGGCAAAGCACTCAGAACTCTCGTTTCAATCCCTAATAGGGCTTAAGATTAATTGGAACCGCCCAGTGGTAAAAGCCATACGCTATGGGGTTTTCAAGGTTCGTTTGCGCCGCACTCGCAATAAACCAATTATACAGCAAATGACCCACTGCTTCAAGACCCCGCAAAACCTTACGGGATAAGGTGCGCCCCGCATTGGAAAGGAAAATCATCTCGAATCTATATTCCATAAGCTTTTCAGCCACCAGATAATAGTTAAGAATTTTTACAGCTACCCCGAAGCGCAACCGAGCTAAACAAAAAAAATCGTATTATCCCGGGGTAACTCACCACCGATACGTTCCACTTTACCCCGACAACAGGCGCAGAGGAAATAAAAGCGGATGCTATCGGTATCGGGTTTGATCAACTTACTCAAGCGCCCGCGCAGCTTAGCGTACTGGGTATCGGTTAGATCGCACTCAAAAACACTATACTGCACCCGTTGGCCGTAGGACTTTAACGTATTGTGAATTTTGGTTCGTCGCTTATCATCGGAAATGTCGTAACTGACAACAAAATACATGACCGCCTCTATCTACTTTAAAATCAAGGGTGGATACTTATCCGTCTCGTCCATCAGATATTTCGCCATTAGTCGGGACTGAATCTCGAAAGCTTCTTGATAAGTACACTGTTTACCCATTACCGGATGCTTAAACTTGGATTGTTTCTTCTGTTCGTACAAGCGCAGGAAAATCTGTAATCCCTCTCTCGTCAAGGAAACCGCACCGCTTAACGGTTCAGTGGTGAAATGTTCGGGGGTAAGATAAGGATGATTGACCCCGTTGAGAACCACGGCATCAACGACGATCGCTCTAAATTCCTCCATCAGATCTAGTGCCAGCGAGGGGCGACCGTAGCGTTGATAGTGAAGATAACCGAGATAGGGGTCAAAACCGACCAAATTGATCGCACTCTGCACGTCATGGCGCAATAACGCATAACCCAGACTCAAAAGAGAATTGACCGGATCTCGCGGGGGGCGACGGTTACGCGAGGTAAAGGTAAAAGTATCACCGAGAATTAAGGAATCAAAACAACTGAAATAGGCTGCGCTTCCTGCTCCCTCTAACCCCCGTAGAGAATCGATCGCCGAGGTTGTTTCGATCGAGCCGATCGCTGCTTCCAGACAAGCGATCGCAGTTTGTAAATCCAACTCCTTTCGATCGCGTTGACGACGGAGCAGAATGTTGCGGTAATTCTTCAGCTTGCCGCGGACGAATCCCCGCACTAAATGAATGGCTTTCGGAGAATCGCCGGCGGCCTGCCATTGCGCTCGACGAACGAAAATATTTTTGGTCATCTCCGGTTCCAATCTACCGAGATAGCGTCCGGTGGATGTGACGAAACTGAGCGGAATATGACGTTCCAACAATTCGATCACCAATGCGGGAGAAACTGAACCCCGTCCGAAAATCACCACTCCTTCCACGTTCAATAGAGGTACATCGAGTATCGTTTCCTTGGATGCTTTGACCGTTAAACGCTCGTCATTTTTGCCGAGAAATGCGTCTTCTCTTGTCACATATACCGTTCCCATATTTTTTAGTCTTCCTCTTGATATCGTTGGACTTTTTCGGTTAATCGGGGCAAACAGCGATCGAACAAACTGCATCCCTGGCAGCGGGGCGAATAGATCGCCGGGGGCATTTTTCCCGTCTGGATCAGGGTTTCAACTGCTCGGATCGTAGCGATCGCCCGTTGGCGTAAAGCAAGATCGATCGCCACCAGTTGACGCTGGTGAGAACTGGCATAGTAGATATAGCCGGTATCCACGCTTTTTCCAGTCATTTCTTCCAAACACAGGGCTTGAGCGCACACCTGCAACTCGTCGTTATCCCATTCGCCCTTACTGCCCCGTTTGTATTCCACGGGGATAAATTCACCGTCGTGGGACTCGATCAGATCGGCTTTACCGATGAGACGGTAATTATCTGATTTAAGCCAGATCGCCCGAATTTGCCATATTTCCTCGCGGTTTCCCGCCCCGACGGTGTGAACTCGTTGGTGTAAATTTGTTCCCTCGATCGTGTAGCTATTATCGAGAAATTCCCCAGCGACGAACATTCTCCAACAACGGTGGGGACAGTAGGCGTAATGGTTGAGAGCGGCGATCGGTATGTAATCAGATTCATCCATAACTATCTTTTCTCCTTAGAAATTCTGCGAGTCATCCCCATTCCCATGGTGGTTTTCCGTCCCACTCCCGCGTAGAGGGCAAAATCCGCCAGTACATTAATCGCCTTGATCTCCGAGGGTTCCACCTCTCCCAAAAGACGATAGTGAATCTCGCCTACACAACCGATCGACTGGTTTTTATAGGCCTCATCGGCTAATTTCGTTTGAATATCGAAGAAACTGGGGAAAATCGAGTCTAGGGCAATAGAATCGAAGGGGATACCGCTATAGCGATTCCAACGATTGAGAAGGCTATTAAACACCAGTTCCCGCGTCGGTAAGGCACTATCGAATTTTCCCTGCCGGAAGGTGACGGGGGTGGCGAAAAGGAAATCAAATTCCCGATTCGCTGCCGAGGCGTTTTCATACAGGTATTGATAAGTACAAGAGTTCGCCCAGGGTTGAACCGATTGCGGGGTGGCGAGGACGCTAGTGATAACCAGATCGGCGGAACCGAGATGCCAGGGGTGTTTTGGATTGAGATTCAACCAGAGCGAGGTTAATTTACCGAATAATCGGTCATCGAGCAGAGAAATCCGCCACCAGCAGGGAGTTTCTGGGGCGATTGGCCGTTCGTGTCGCCACTGCGGGGAATTTATTGTTATTTTCCCCCGCGATTGAATCTGTAGTGGCGATAAGGTGAAGGCTTTATCTGCCTCGGCTGTGTGTAGAATTTTCCCTAATTCCTGATCAACACTACTGACAAGGGTAAGGAATAGCGCGTGAAGGTGTCGTCCGGTGAGAAAATTCGGATAGATCGGCGATCGGGGTGTGAGATTGAGAACGAGACTGTAGGGCATTAACTTAATCGGGCCTTGGCAAAAATTTGTCTGGGGGTTAGGGTTAAATCGGGGAGGAGAATATCGCTAATTTCGTCATCGCCTTTTTTAATCGCTGGGGGTGCGTCGGGATAGAAAATGGTGATCTGCTTGGCCCGGGGATCGACGATCCAGACGCGACTGACTCCCGCTTTTAGGTAGGCCACGGCTTT
>SFBL01000216.1 GCA_007095785.1 Microcystis aeruginosa Ma_SC_T_19800800_S464 | reverse complement strand
TTATCTGCCAGTGATTTAATCAATGGTTTACAATCCTTGCAACAACGTTATTTAATTCAAAGGGAGCAAAACCGATTTCAATTATCATCTATTTTTAAAGCGTATATCAAAAGCGATCGCTTTTCCAAAATCTGACTATAAGAGTTTGATCCCCCTAAATCTCTCTTAAAAAGGAGAATTTAAAGCCGAAAAAAGGGGCTTTGCGCCCCTAAAAATCTTTAGTCAACGGATTATAATCTACACCAGACTATAGACAATTACTAAACCCAAAACTGCGGCAAAGACAATTAAAGCGTAGAATTGGGCGCGACCATTTTCGAGGTATTTCAGACCTTCACCACTAACAAGAGTAGCTAAACCGGTTAAATTCACCGCCCCATCGATAACGCGATAATCCACTTCCATAATTTGCCGTGCGAGACGACGACAACCCTGGACAAAAACTCGATCATAGAGATTATCAATGTACCACTTGTTCAGGGAAAAATGATACAAAGCGGGGAATTTTTCGGCAATAGTTGCGGGGTCAATTTTCTTCTGGAGATACATCAAAGAAGCGACAGTAATCCCGATTAAAGCAATCCCCACCGAATTACCCGCCATAATCAGAAACTCCGTCCAATCAAAAGCATGAACTTCTTCCACTACTTCGTTAGGAACATGAATAAAACCCTCGAAGAAATTCTGCCAAGGTTTACCCACCAAACCGATTAACAAAGAAGGAACCGCTAAAATCATGAGAGGTAAAGTCATAGTAATTGGCGATTCGTGGGGTTCATGGGCATGATGGCCGTGGTTGTCTTCTTCCTGTGCTTCCGAGTCTAATTGCTTAACATTCATTGCCCCCGGTCCAAAAGCCGGAATCGCACCCGCATTGGCTAACAGTCGGCGTTTAATCTCCTTATTAGTACCTCTAAACTCCCCTTCAAAGGTATTAAAGTACATCCGGAACATATAAAAAGCTGTTAAACCCGCAGTCCCCCAACCGATTAACCATAAAGCTGGGTTCGCTTCAAAAGCAAGACCGAGAATTTCATCCTTCGACCAGAAACCAGCGAAAGGAGGAATCCCACAGATGGCCAGAGTTCCCACCAGGAAAGTTAGGGCAGTAATGGGCATATACTTGCGTAAACCGCCCATCATCCGCATATCTTGCGCTAAAACCGGCTCATGACCGACCACATCCTCCATACCGTGGATGACCGAACCAGAACCGAGGAACAACATCGCTTTAAAATAAGCGTGGGTCATCAGGTGGAATAATCCCGCACTATAAGCACCAATACCCATAGCCATAACCATATAACCCAATTGGGAGATGGTGGAATAGGCTAAACCCTTTTTGATATCATTCTGGGTGAGGGCGATACTTGCCCCTAGAAAGGCGGTAAAGGCCCCCGTCCAAGCAATTACCGTCATCGCCGTGGGAATTGGCTCAAAAACGGGATACATTCGGGCAATCAGGAAAACTCCAGCGGCCACCATGGTGGCGGCGTGAATCAGGGCCGAAATCGGGGTCGGACCTTCCATGGCATCCGGTAGCCAGACATGAAGGGGAAACTGGGCTGATTTGGCCACGGGGCCAAGGAAGACTAAAACGGCGAATAATGCCGCTAAACTGCCGGCAATGGCTCCAGAAGAGACTAATTCCTCTAGACGTTCACCCATGATATCAAACTCGAAGCTGCCGGTAGCCCAGAAAAGACCCAGCATTCCCAGTAAGAGACCAAAATCACCGACGCGGTTGGTAACAAAGGCTTTTTGACAGGCCTCGGCGGCCGCCGGACGAGTGAACCAGAAACCTACTAGCAGATAGGAACACATCCCCACCAATTCCCAGAAAACGTAGATCTGGACGAGGTTGGGACTGATGACCAAACCGAGCATAGAACTGCTAAAAATGCTCAGATAGGCGTAAAAACGCACATAACCGGGGTCGTGGGCCATGTAACCATCGGTATAAATCATCACCAAAAAGGCCACGGTGGTGACGATAACCGACATTAAAGCACTGAGATGATCGATCGTATAACCCATTTTCAGGTGAAAGTTACCCGCCGATGCCCAATCGATCATTTGGGTATAGGGAGCGTGTCCATTGATTTGACTCCACAGCAGTGCAAAAGACAGCACCATCGACGCACCGAGGGTAGAAATGATCAATACAGCATTCACCTGTCGCAGACGATTGGTGACTTCATTAAAGGAAATTAAGCCCGCGCCGACTAGGGTAGCGCCTACCAAGGGTAGGACGGGAACTAGCCACGCGTACTGATAAAGCGGTTCCATTCAGTAAATACCTACTTTACAACTTCATACTATTTGGTTTATCTTCATCTATTGTGACATAGGTTAATTCTTAAGAAAGTGTTTATCTCAAATGTCGGGGTCAAGACCCTCGCTTTTAGCGACGGGATGAAAGCACGACACTTCGACAGAGCTTCGGTGTCCACTAAAATCTTGACAATCTGGTTCTTCGTTACTTGGTATGGTTCGAGCGGGGGGCATAAATCGACTAAATCCTTATCTGGCAAGAGACTTAATTGATTAGTTCGCTCTAGATCGAAAACAGTTGACAAAAATCGCAGCAATGTCTGTCTCTATAAGGGTTTCATTCCTTTGCATAACACAAACCGAAGAACCGACAATCTATGCTGTACAGGTTAATACAAAATAAGGGACTTCCAGAGAATAAAATACCCAACAAAAAAATAGAAAAGTGTTTTTTTGAAAAAGTAATTATTTTTGTCTAGGAAAACCAAGAGTCTCCCATTACAACCTATTGTTCCGAAAAAATAGGCAGCATAAACTTTTATACTTCCGAGCCTTTTCGAGTATAACTGGAGTTGATAGCGGTTCTCACACCTGTGTGGCACACTTAAACCTTTGCTAATTAAGCTTTTCAACATCGATAATGTACCTAGTGCGAACAGGAAACGCTATAGACTAGACTGTACGCTTTGATCTCGGGGGAAGCACATTACAATTTGTCTTAGCCTGTCAGAGAGCTAAGAATAGTCAGAAATATGATCAATTCTTGTTTTAAGCTACCTCTTTTGTCTCTTTTTTCTGTCGAGTAACTGTCTTTTTCCCCGTCGGATAACGAGTTTTTTTGTGACGTTTTTTCCCTTCTACCAACCTGGGGACTTTCCTCTGGGTTTTGGCGGTTTGGCGGGTGTGCCTATCTCGACCAAAAGTCCCAAAAAGCTTTGTGCCACTCTTCCAGGGGTTAATTTCGACCCAGGTAAAGGCTTTTGCCAAGGTAAGGGATTATCTTCTATAATCTGAAGCTCACCATAATTGCCATGTCATAATAGGGATTAAATCACTCCATCTTTGACTCTTTGACTCTTTGACATTCTTAAATTCTTACAGGCAGTGTATAGCAGTCATCTTAACAGTAAGGCACAAAGTTTTCGTTTTGGGCAGACAGGAGATGATGCCCGATCAGGTCATATTTCATCTTGATTAGAAATGCCGTAAATTGTTTTTCTCTAGCCCGATTAGCTGTTGACTATCTAAATTACTCGTTAAGATTGCACCGGAGTGCCGGAGTTGGGATCAGGGATAGGCAGTTCGAGCATTTGTACTAAAATTTCCAATATGCAGTTTAAATTCAGTACAGCTGACAACCTTCCCAATCCCCAACTAAGGGCTAACTACTCAAAATCGTTATGACTATGATATAGTTGTTAAGGAATGTAAAAATAATTGCATTTTCCCAGAAACTAGATTAAGGAGATTAAGAGTATGACCGCCGAAGGTTGCTTAAGAGTCGGACAAGCGGCGCCGGATTTCACCGCGACCGCCGTTTTCGATCAAGAGTTCAAAACCATCAAATTGTCGGATTATCGGGGCAAATACGTCGTTTTATTCTTCTATCCCCTCGATTTTACCTTTGTTTGCCCCACGGAAATTACCGCTTTCAGCGATCGAGTTAGCGAATTTGCCAGCATCAACACCGAGATTTTAGGGGTGTCCGTCGATAGCGAATTTGCTCACCTAGCATGGATTCAAACCGAGAGAAAATCTGGTGGTGTGGGGGATGTGGCCTATCCTTTGGTGTCGGATCTGAAAAAAGAAATCAGCACCGCTTACAATGTTCTTGACCCAGATGCGGGAGTGTCCCTGCGCGGTCTCTTTATCATCGATAAAGAAGGTGTTATCCAACACGCTACTATTAATAATCTTTCCTTTGGTCGCAGTGTCGATGAAACCCTCCGTACTCTGAAAGCGATTCAATACGTCCAATCCCACCCGGATGAAGTTTGTCCCGCCGGTTGGAAAGAAGGGGATGCTACTATGGTTCCCGATCCTGTGAAGTCAAAAGTTTACTTTGCGGCAGTTTAGTTAAAGTTCGTCAGAAGTCCCTCAGCTATAGATGGGGAGAGACTTTTAAGGGGGTGAATTATTTCACCCCCCATTTTAATCGGAAAATTTTCGGGAAAATTGGCCCTATTAGCCATAATCTCATCTAGAATACTGGCCAGCAAGTCTAGAAAGAGTCACGGCGATCTATGACTACCAGTAATTATGATTCCGAGTTGACAGTTTTGGGATTACCCGCAGCCAAAGGTAGATGGTTATTAATACCTCTAGGAATGGGCATTTTACTCTGTTTAGGGACGGTGTACTCATGGAGTATCTTTAGAAAACCCCTAGAAACAGAATTAAATCTCAGCGCCACGGAAAGCCTATTACCCTACACTGTGGCCCTAGTATTTTATGCCGCTTCTATGCCGATCGCCGGTTTTTATATCCCCCGGGTAGGTACTCGCAGGATGACGGCTATCGGCGGAATTATCGTCGGTTTAGGCTATATTCTCGCTAGTTTTGCCTCTCAGATCCAGACGATTATTCTTACCTACGGAGTCATTGCTGGCACGGGAGTCGGCATCGCTTACGGTGTTCCCATGGCAGTGGTGGCACGCTGGTTTCCCGACAAAAAAGGTTTAGCGGTGGGTTTAACTATCATCGGATTTGGCCTTTCTCCCCTGATTACCGCACCTTTAGCCAATCGATTAATCAATGAATATAGCGTTAGACCAAGTTTAAGATTTTTGGGGATTATCTTTACAATAATTATTGTGATGATTGCCCTCGCCATGAAGTTACCCCCTCAAGACTGGCAACCTCCCGCCAATTTAGCTAATCGAAAATCCGACTTTCAGGCTAATTATCCAGTGAATATGCTGAAAAGTCGCTCATTTTACGGCTTATGGCTTTGCTATGCCATTGGTGCTTTAATTGGCTTGAGTGCTATCGGTATTTCTAGTCCTGTCGCTGAGGAAATTATTGAGATCGAGCCGGGGTTAGCCGCTAGTAGTGTTGCTCTATTTGCCTTGTTTAATGGTATTAGTCGTCCTTTGTTCGGTTGGTTAAGCGATCGCTGGAAACCCCATTATCTAGCGATCGGGGCCTATACACTCATTTTGATCGGTTGCCTGCTGATGGTCAAGGCCGAAAAAGGGGCGGTTACTAGCTATCTAGTGGCTTTTTGTCTATTTTGGTTTTGTTTAGGGGGATGGTTAGCCCTAGCTCCCGCTACCACTCTCCACTTCTTTAATCCTGACCACTACGCCCAAAATTACGGTATTGTTTTTACTGCCTACGGTGTCGGTGCTTTGATTGGAACTTTAGTAACTGGTAGAATTCGCGATTGGTTCGGTACTTACACTTACGCTTTTTATGCTATGGCTGTATTGGCAATACTGGGCATTTTTCTCGCTAGTGCCTTACTGAAAAGAGAGCGATCGCATTTATCAAATCCTAGCTAAGGGAGTTAATCTTAGCCTAGAGTAGATACTGCTGGCATTTTATAGCTTAAAAGACTCGAAAGAGGTCATATTAGACTGTATAAGTCTTTTAATCGCTCTTTTTCTGGTTGATTGTCGATCTTGAATCAAATCTCGGTTTTCCTCGAAGAAAGAAATTAACTGATTATCAGGGATTTCTTGGAATTCGCCAGTTTTCAATAAAACAGCAGCCATGGTAAATCGAACTCCTGAATATTCGTCTCGATCGCTATCATAGCAGTCCTCTACCAATCAGGGGGTGTTTGCAGCTCTCAATAATTGTCACCTAACGGCTCAAAATTGCCTTTATTGCTGGGATTTTTTCGGCGATTGCTGACGGCGATAACTGCTATACTGCCCATGAACATTGACCAGATAGGGAACTAGATAAGTCAGTAATGCCGCCAGCCAGCGATCGCCAGTCATGCGCCCAGACATTATAGCATAACCGTGGTTAATTGTCAATAAAATTGTCCCCACCACTACAGCCACTTTTATCCCAGTGGGGGCAAATTGGGGGGACAATAAAGCATGAAAATAGCCGATAATCCCTTTCATTGTCTATAAATCGCACTCTATCAGGCGAGTCAAACAAAAAGTCACCATTTTTAACCCGTAGGGAGACTTCCACCAGAGAGCGGGAAAACAACCTTGAGGAGCTGCGAGACTAAAATCCCAGTGATCATAATCATCGATACGCCACTCATCTTTGTTGCGCCATCCCACCAATTCCCCAAATTTTTTAATCGTTTCTGCATCTTGGGTTCGCAGGGTGTTAATGTCACCTCCGGCGGCAAAATATAACTTCACCTGATTGCTAAAACCGAAATGATCGCCGCTATAATTTTTCCAAAGGCGATCGAGTACCCGAATCACATTAACGGGAAACCGCATCATATCCTCTGGGGTTAAAGTATCGCGGGTTCTGCCGGCAGCTTCGAGGATAACTCGGAGAGTTTCTGCGTCTGCCTCCTTAAAGTTCCCCTCAGCTAGGAATTGCTGTAATTTACCATAGCGCTCGATGTCCGGTACTAACATCTGCCGCGCTTCGATGAGGGCAACCCGTTCGGTTAAAGATTGCAATTGAGCTAAAATATCCTGAAGTTGGGCGTTAATATCTGACATAAATGAAAAGGGGGTTTGTTGACTGCAAAAATTACCGATTTATCGGCAGAATAATTATTGATTTACCGCTTCTAATCGCGACTTAACAAAGCGGTTCATCCATGCTTCTAGATAGATGCGATTGGCTTTTTGTTCTTTTAAATCTGTGGTAGTTAAAGGATAAGGTGCTAATCCTTGAATGGCTGCCGTTGTCACACAAAACATCGACTTTTGAAAAGTTTCGCAGATCTGCACTAATAAATCTTCCTCTTGACGAAAACTCTTTTTATAAATGTCGTGCAGATAATCTGGTAAAAAGTGACGCATATCCTGCATTAATAGTGTGGGGGGAATCCCTGCACCTCCGATGGGTAAGGGATCCGCATACAAAGCACCATAGGCAAACATTCCTTGATCGTAGGGAATTTGATAGGCTTGGGCATTATAGGAAATTGTACCGGGGAAAGGTGTTCCGCGAAAGAAAACCGCCTCAACGTAGGGGATTGCCGTATCCGCAAGAAAGGTTAATCCTGCCGATTTGGGGATCAGATCATAGGTTTGTCCTTTGATTTTTACTTGATAGACAATTGGGTTACTAGCATTATCAACTAAATTTTTCTTAATGTGTGCCACCACTTCGGGAATACTGGTAATTTTTCTGGCATCGTAGAGATCGGATAAACTTAAAAAAGTATCGGCCATAATTCGCCAAAATTGACCTAAACCACTATAGTAGGCCATCATCCGCATTTGTTCTGGCAAAAATTCAGGAAAGGCTTTATTTAAAATTAAAACTAGGGGATTATTCCTAAATTTGGCTTGAATAACTTTGGCTGTCACTTCCCGAAAAGCGGCACCATCTACATAACTATCTAAACCACCCCCACCATGCCAAAACATGGCTTTCATACAGTATTCAGCATACTCAAAATTAATGCGATCGTGCCACCAGTGTTGTAGTAATTTCTGCCAAGATACTTGACCATTAAAATATTTAAAGAAGGGGAAAAAAACCAAAAACTGATTTTCCGCAATATAAATTAAATTTTTGGAATAAGCATCTAACACCACCCCGTAACTTTTCAGGATACCCACTACCTCAATTAAATTCTGGGGAGTATCTTTTAACAATGCTTCCCCAGCCGTGAGACGCTCAATATAGGATGCTAGGGGATGAGAGGAGGACTTGACAGGGATAGTGACCATGCTAGAAGCTTGATAAAATAACTTTCCTTATCTATTTTAACCCATAAAAGCACAACCAATTAGCGGCGGTGGCACGGCGAGTCATGCGGGGATTGAATTCGCCAATTTTATAACCAGTAAATCCCAATTTATCTTTTAATAATTGTTTATTTTCTGGCAAGATCGATCGAGTTAATTTTACTGTTGGGGGACGATTGGCAATAAAATCCGGGGGTTCAGGATATTCACGGCGCCAATCTTCCTCTACTTGACTATTATCCCATTTTCCTTGACTTTCATCGTAGCGATACCCTAAACTTTGCCAAACCAATTTATTAACGGTTTCGTCGTCAATTTCATCGTTAATAATCGCCCAAATTGTCTCTATATTTAATTCTGGTAGTTCCATAGATAAAGTAAATGGGTGATGGGGAAGTGGGGAAGTGGAGAAGTGGGGAAGTGGGGAAGTGGGGAAGTGGAGAAGTGGGGAAGTGGAGAAGTGGGGAAGTGGGGAAGTGGGGAAGTTGTCTCATCACCCTATCACCCCAAAACCCTATCACCCTATCACCCTATCACCCTATCACCCTATTTCCTGACGACCGACTCCTGGCTCCTGCCTACGGTTAAAATAACTGGTGAATAACATCATCGATCATCGCGTAAGCGTAGCCTATTTTGCCTCCTTCTAACGCCAAAATTATTTTTATTTTAATTATCGGTGTGGTGTCGGTTTCTGCATCGGCAATTTTTATCCGGTTAGCGATCGAAGCGGTAGGTAATGCTACGATCGCATTTAGTTTATTTTTAGCGACTTCCCGTCTGATATTGGCTTCTGTCGTCCTAATTCCGAACTGGTTGACCTTATCACGCCAAAAAGTCCCTATTCAAGCCTATTATTACGCAGTGGGGGCAGGATTTTGTTTAGCTCTCCATTTTGCTACTTGGATTACTTCTCTATCCTACACCTCGATCGCCGCTTCTACCACTTTAGTCACCACTAATCCCCTCTGGGTTTCCCTGTTGGGTTGGTGGTGGTTTCGAGAAAAACCGACTAAATTAACCTTTATCGGCATTTTTGTGGCTCTAACGGGGGGATTATTGATTGTTTTAGCCCATCGAGATGTCAGTAGTTCTTATCCTAACCCCTTATTGGGCAATAGCTTGGCTTTAATTGGGGCAATTCTCGTCAGTGGTTATATTCTCCTCGGACGGGAAGCACAAAGAAAGGGCTTAAATATTAAGAATTATATAACTGTAGCCTACACTACCGCAGGATTAGCTTTATTACCTTCTGTTTTTTTATTTGGTCAAGGTTACGAAAGCTATCCCCTATCCGTGTATGTTTATGTGTTAATGATGGCGATTTTTCCGCAATTAATCGGTCATACTAGCTTTAACTGGGCTTTGCGATGGGTAGCACCGACAATAGTAACCATGGTAATTTTATTAGAGCCAATCGCCGCTAGTCTGTTAGGAGTGTTCATTTTTGGTGAAATACCAGCCCAAGAAGTCATTTATGGCGGATTAATTCTGTTAATCGGCGTAGGCATTGCTATTTTAGGCGGTTAAGCTGTTACTGGCTCTAATATTACTGGTTAGGTGTAATCTCGATCGCCGACAAAGAAAGAATAGATTAGTGTACAATGCTAACTGCATGAGAGTTTAAGTAGGTAAGTCTTAAAAACTTGCGGATGCCCCCCTTATCAAGGAGGGATTAAGGGGGGATCGAACCCAAAATCTATCTTCAATTTAATTATAACCAGCTACTTAGACAATCTGACTCACTTGAAAAATAGGGTTTTCGGGGAATTAATTCCCTGACTAAAGTTAGAAATATCCCATCATCTGAGTACTCTGTAGTTGATAGCTAAAAAAAGTCAGTGGTTTTCAGGAAAAACGGGGGGGTTGAAAAGTGAAATCAAAAGAAAAGAGAATATCGTCAAAACTGCCGTCGTCCGAGTCAGGTTTCTCGATGTTAGAAGTAATAATTGCCATTTTAACTATTACCGCTTTCTTAACAGGAACCTTACAGTTAATGGCAGTGAATGCCTTATATAAAGTTCGGGCAGAAAGACAAACTAAAGCTAACTTTTGGATTCAAGAAGACCTTGAGAATGTCAAAGCTTTAGCTTCAAGTTTAGATGTTAATGACAATGATAGTAGTGTCAATGCAAGTAATCATGATCCCGATCGTTTCAGTGAGATATATCCTAATGTTTGCTCAGATATAACTCAAGGTTATGCCATTGAATTAAGGAGGCGATTACCGAATGCTGAACCTCCTGACAGTCCGGAATTTGATCCAGATGATCCCAGTAAGGATTATGCTATTCCCGCTGATAATTTACCTGAAGAAACATTAGTAGCAACAAAAGAAATTGTCGGTAAAAACTATTCTCTTTATCGAACTTTTCCTGATGATGACGCCCAGGATGCGCATCCCCATCGCCTTCGTATAGAGTATAAAGTGAAGTTAGCTGATAGTGAAATTGCCAATGACTATCAAACTCAAGAAAGAGAAGAAAGAAACGAATTTCTTGCTAAAAGTTCTGTCGAGGTGATTCCCGATGCGTCGTTTAAATGTCAATAAAAATCAGGGTTTTACCCTGTTAGAAATTTTGGTAGCTTTGGCAATTACGGGAATTCTTGCCGCCTTAACCCTACCTAATTTATTAGCTTGGTTAAATAGCAATAGAGTCCAAGAAGCCACCGATGCTATACAATCAGCCCTACGGGATGCTCAAAAACAAGCTATCCGTCGAGGGAGAAGTTGCACGATTAATTTTACTAACGGGACTGACACCGAGCCCACGGTTTACCGGCAAATAACTGCCAGTCAACCGGGTTGTTTAGTGGCGACTAATACCAATGCGGGTTCCTTAAGTCTGCCGCAGGAAGTATTTATGGTGGTGAGGAATTTTCCAGATTTTCCCTCTGATAGCGGTAGTCCGGGGGTGCAGTTTTCCTTTCGGGGTCATGTGCCGGGGTTAACCTTTGATCCGCGGGCAAGCCAAGCGATAATCGTATTATATCCCGCCGCCAATGCCTCCGCCGCACCCTATCCCAACCAAGAAAGAAAGTGTATAGTTATCGCTTCTCTGTTAGGAATAGTTAAACAAGGCACTTATACTGGCGATCCTCTAGGTACGCTCGATGCCAATAATTGTGAAATCCGTCTTGATGGAACCGAACCCTAATCAGCTTCTCAACGCAACATACCCCACTTCCCACTCCTGTGCAGTTAATCACCCGCTGCAGGATCGCAGAATCCAACCCAGTAAGACTCCGATACCACCAAAGCGGACAATTTGCCAAAAAACTTCCCCCAGCAGTCCGCGACGGATTCCTTCCCAGAATAGGCGCTTTAATTCCCCTTCTTTGAGTAAATTGCTTTCTAAAATTACCTCTAATTCTTGAATCTGTTCGCTAATTTGTACCAATTCCTTTTCTAGTTCAGGTAGGGGATTTTCGCGCCATTGGGGTTTTATTTGGCTAAATTGTGCCTCTAGGTCTTTTTTTTGCTGTTCTGCTTCGTTTATCTGTCGATAACGGTCTTTTAGTGATGCGATCGCCGCTTCGACTTCTGCAATTGCTTGGGTAAATTCTGCCGATTCATCGTTAGGGTACGGGTTTTCTTCTAAGGACATGGACTCGATCCGATTGCCTGCGTCTAAACTATAGTTATAGACGATTTTACGGTTTTACGAAACCTTTTGATTATGATTCCATCCCCTGTCTCTTCCTCCTCTCAGACTATTGATGATCTATCTACCCTGGAATTGGCGCGGATTTTGGCGGAACGTTTGGCGATCGGACCGATTGACTGGCATCGTCTGAAGGCCAACCGTAATGCTCGGGCTGCTGAACAATTGGGGACGGCTTTGGTGTTTTTATTAGATAATCAGCCAGAAGAAGCACTTCCTCGGCTACAACAGGCTACAGGCTGGCTCGATCGCTCGATTTCTGCTCCTCCCTGTCCTTCTCACGGTCATGGCCATTAATTCAACCAGCGTTCCTGTTTAATTTGTTTGCAAAGTTTCAGTTGGGTTCCTTTTTGATTCCAGTGAACTTGGTCGAAGATTTGATATAACATACACAGTCCTCGGCCATTTTCCGCTTCTTCGGGGGGAAAATCGGGACAATCGCAACCACAGCCATGATGGTGACAACCTGGCGTAAATCCACCACCTTCGTCGGTAATTACCCAAGAATACTCGTCTTTACTGCTGGAAAATTGAACAACCACGGTTTTGCTGGGATCGAGATGATTGCCGTGTTTAGCGGCATTAACTAAAGCTTCTTGCAATCCTAATCTAATTTCTGGTTCTAATTCTTCGGGAATACTAGCGGTCAATAAATCTAAAATCGGACAAAGATACAAGGTGGAAGCGAAACTCATGGTGTTCCAGCTTCGTTTGCTTGTTGGCAGTGAAATAGCAATCACGCACTTTACCTCTAGCTTTTATTCAATGACTGTTCTCTTACAGAAAGATTAAGGTCTCTTAACCGATGATTGCCATACCTAATAAGTCATATTTTGTCCCTTTTCTGTCTCTGAGATGGATTAGATATTTTTATGATTGATCTACACACCAACCGAGAATCAAGGCAGCTTTGAGCGAGTAGTTAATCAAAAAAGTAGTTGACTGGAACGGGGCTTAATATGCTATTATCCTTAACCGTTGACTTTTCAGCCATAAACGGCTAAAGGGCCCAGTTTTCCCCCTTATTTCATCCTACCATATTTGTGTTTTTTTGTCTAAGAAAAGCAGCGCATTCGACGTGGGGAGTTTGGGGAAAGAAATCGGCGGTTTGCACTTCTAGCAGTTGATAATCGCCTGTTTGACAGAGATATTGCAAGTCTCTGGCTAAAGTTGCACTTTGACAACTGATATAAACAATGCGTTGACTTTGCAGCTGTAACAGACTATCAAGGACAGATCGATCGCAACCTTTGCGGGGTGGATCGAGTAGAATAATGTCGGGTTTAACTGTCAGTTGCGGTAAAGTTTTTTCTACTGCCCCCAAAATAAAGGTTGTGTTGGTAATATCATTTAATTGGGCGTTAATCTTGGCTCGATCGAGGGAAAAGCTATAGGATTCTAGTCCAATCACCTCTTTAACCCGTTTAGCGAGGGGTAAAGTAAAAGTACCGATACCACAGTAGGCATCAATAAGAATTTCTTCACCTTTAAGCTCTAATTTCTGACAAATAAGCGCAAATAAGGCTTCAGCAGCCTCTGTATTAATCTGAAAAAAGGTATCGGCAGCCAATTGATAGGTTAATCCGGCGAACTTTTCGTTAATATAGTCCCTTCCGGCGATAGTTGTGGTCTGAGTGCCAAAAATAGCATTACCTCGATCGGGGTTATAATTGACGGTTACACCGACTAAATTGGCGTATTTTGCCAGCCATTGCTGCGCCTGGGTCTCAATTCCCTGTAAATTATTATCGGTACTAATCAGGGTTAATAAAATTTCTCCAGTGTGGCGGCCAATTCTTAGGGATAAATGGCGTAATTGTCCTTGATGGGTCTTTTCATCGTAAATTGACCAGCCTCTCCCTTGAATATCCTGTTTTATCTCTGCTAGAAACGGATTTAAAGCTTGATCTTGAATCGGACATTGATTGAGATTAATCAGATGATGGCTGCCGCGACGATAATAACCTGCTTGCACATTGCCGGTGGGGGAAAATCCGAGGGGATAGGTAGCTTTATTGCGATAAGCGAGGGGAGAATTACCAGTGAGGGGAGGATAAACCAAAGGATCGGTAAAACCGCCAATTCTGGTTAATACCTCTTGTACTTGCTCTTTTTTCACCAGGCGCTGAAATTGATCCTCGATGTGTTGCCATTGACAGCCACCACATTTATCGGCGACGATGCAGCGAGGACGGATACGATGGGGAGATGCTTGTAGAATACTTTGTAGTTTGCCGATCGCATGACTTTTTTTGATATAGGTGATGCGAGTTTGAATGCGATCGCCAATGACCGTATCTGGCACAAAAATCACTTGTCCTCGGTATTTTCCCACACCTTCGCCCGTATGGTTGAGGTCAGTAATTTCGATCTCGATTAAATCACCTTGTTGCATAGTTAGGGAAACCAGTTTTCAGCCAGGGTTTCTGCTGGGGTAATAATGACTTCTGTGGGAATTTCTTGCTTGCTCAATTTCGAGACTATTTGCCTAGCTTTTCCATAACAAGAATCGAAAATTTCGAGGAGATAAGGTTTTAAGCTAGGACTGTCTTCCAGCAGATCGGCAATTTGAACTCGAAAATTAATAATTGCCGCTTCCCATTTATTAGCATTATACTCTCTTTCCGTCTGCCAATAAACTAACTTGAGTAGATGAGCTAATAATTGAATTAACAAACTTTTGAGAGCGTGTCGATTATTTTTTCCCATGCTTGCCAATTCCTCGATCAGATTAGTCCAGTCAACCGAGGCAAAATCCTCCTGTCGTAATTGGTTAACGGTTGTCTCGATCCATAGCTGAAAATCTCGATCGTATAAGCTTATCTTCGAGATCGGTATTTGAGCGGTCATGAGAGGTAAACAGTAAAAATAATCCAACTCTATTCTACAATCAAAAATTTAAAAAATTAATTTTTCTAAAATCCTAGATCAGCTTTGGCAATTTTGGCCGCCGCTAAAACTTCCTCATCGGGTAATTCTTTCCAGTCGGTCGCACCTATTTCAGCATAGAATTTTTGATCGTAGGCGCGAGTACGAATTACTACTGGCATAGGGACCGCATGACCTAAAACTAAAGCTTGTTGTTTTGAGTCTAATTTCGCTAAAACCGATCGCAAACTTCCCCCTCCAGAAACCCCAGTAAATATGGCTTCGATGTCCTTTTCATCGTTTAATAAACAGGTGATTCTCGTCCCTACCTGAGACATGACTTCGTTATCAATTCCTGAAGGTCTTTGATCGACAATTAAGAGAGTAACAAAGTATTTTCGCATCTCCCTGGCGATGGTTCCAAAGATAGTTTGATGGACTACGGCAGAATCTAAAAATCGATGAGCTTCTTCAATGGTAATCACTAACTGTTGCGGCCGATCAACGGGGTTTTTAGTTTGTAAGAAATATTCAGCTTTTTTAACATAATTAGCATGAATCCGACGGGTGATCATATTGGTGGCTAACATATAGGAAAGCATATTACTTTGAGAGCCAAATTCAATGACAACGTGCTTACCTGCATCTAAAGCTTGTAAAACCTGATCGATATAATTGTGGGGACAAACACTTTTCAAATATTTCAAACTATCTAGACGCATTAATTTTCTCTGAAGGGACATAATTGATCCCGCATGGCCCTGTTTTTCCGTACAGAAGATTTTAATATCCTCGTTACTCATGTTTAATAACTGAACAATCCAAGATTCTCCATACTCGTTATAGAGAATATTGGCATTATCTAAACTAGCTTCCGAGATGCCTAATTCCCGACCAATTAAACGAATATCTTCGATTTCAATCTGATTATAACTTAAGAATAATTCCTGCGCTCCTCGTACTCCCCGGCGTTTGGTAGAATCGGGATCGAGGGTATAAATTTCTACCTGTCCGGGAAATAATTGACATAATCCTTTCACCGTAGAAACCTCCTTCCCTTCTTTCATCGCTTCCCAACCGTATTCCGAGTGCATATCAAACATGAGGTTAACCCCTGCTTGTTTGCGAATAATGCCCGAAATTAGTAATCTAGTTAAAAAGGATTTTCCTGTCCCGGATTTGCCAAAAACACCGTTACTACGTTCCACAAAGCGATCGAGATTAATACATATTGGCACGTCCATGTCAAGGGGTTGACCAATAGCAAAATTCTTTCTGGTGGGATCATCTTCCCAACCGAAAACCATGCGAAAATCCTGCTCACAAGCTTCATAAACTTGGCTAAAATGGGCGGGAATAGTTTTAACTGGCAGTAATTCTAAATCGGCGCTAGTTTGGGGTTGAAAAGAGCCTAAAGAAGTGTCAGAAACTGCCGGGGAATTACCTCCAGTCGGGGTGAACATGAGCATAGGAGATAGTTCAATAGTACCATAAGTGCCGCTACCCGCTAAAACATCGCGCATAAAACTATCATCGGGATGGGGAGGATTCGCGATAATCCGGGGACTGGAGTTACCCAACGAGACATCGGTGAGGAGACAGAAAAAACGCGAGCGAGTGCCTTGCACCACCAAAAATTTACCGACGCGCATATCTTCTACGGAAATATCCGGATAAAGACGGATTTCTAAACCTTCACTCAGGGAACCTTGAATAACCGATCCGAGGGGCTGTTCACTCATGCTAACCTTGATTTGTGGCGATGAATTATGAATTATGAATTATGAATTATGAATTATGAATGAGGAAGTGTTTTCAGTAAACAGTAAACAGCAAAAATACAGTAGGAAACTGGAAGATGTACCAAACTAAGCCTGAATCCGCTGTATTTAATACTTCCCACTTAATACATACTGCACACTTAAAACTCAAATCTGATAACTGATAACTGATTCAAGTCAGTCGATTTTTTTCGGTCTATCCCACCTAAAAATGAGGGGTTCGTAGGCAGGCACGGATTTCCATTATACAAATAAGTATATGTCAAGTGGCGAAGTTTTGTCAAGGGTTTTAAGAAAAAAAATCGGGTTGATCAACGGGAAGCAAGGAAATAGCCAAGGGAGAAGAGAATGCCACTAAAAAAGTGGAGATTAACCGCTATAAACTTGCAGTTACTGACTAGCTGAGGTTGGTCGTGATTTTGGTTAACGTGGTGGACTAATTGCCAAGCAAAAGGCAGACTAAGGAAGATTAAAAGGGTGAGAGGGGGATAAACTTGCAGCAGGACAAAAACTACCGTTAAAACGTAAACGAGAACCGTCACTACGGTTAAAACTCTAGAACCTTTTAAAGTACCTAAACGAGCAATAGGTGATTTTTTACCCGCTTTGAGATCATCGGCAACTTGATGGAAATGAGAACAAAAAAGAATGATAGAAGTGGTAATCCCAATAATAATTGAAGCCGCTAGACTAGAGAGAGAAAAAGCACCAACCTGGGAATAGTAGGCAGCGGCAATCGCCAAGGGGCCAAAAGTAAAGAAACAGATAATTTCACCTAATCCTTGATAACCGAGACGGAAGGGAGGCCCTTGATAGGTATAGCCCAAAAAACAGCAGAGGGCGATTAATTCTAGGATAATCCAATCGCCACGCCAATAACTAATAGCAAAAATGCCAGCGATGCCTAATAAGAGAAAAAGATTACTCAGCCAGAAAATTAAAGATTTATTACCAGTTAAATTAACGATCGAATGAGATTTATTAACATCGATACCGGTATCGGCATCAAAAACATCATTACTGAGATTTAACCAAGCGAGAATTAAAATAGCTGAGAGGATAAAAGTGGCAAAAATCGGCAGAGAAAATCGACCTGTTTCCTGATCAGCGATCGCTGTTCCCAAAATAATCGGTATAATTGCCACACTATACATTGGTGGTTTAAGGGCTGCTAACCAGAGTTTTTTAGGTGAGGGAGTGGTGACAGTATCGGTGGTCATAGTTAAATAGGGTTTGCGGCAAAAAGTTTTTCCTAGGGGTAGGGTGTGGCCCCCAACCCCCACCCCCCCTTGCCCCCCCGACGTCGAGGGGGTTGGGGGGGGTGGGGGGTTAGGGGTGAGGGCGATTAACCATCTCTGCCATTACTTATGAAAAATGGTATGACGACCGACTCCTATTTTGATTTTTACACTAAATCCAGTTATTAAAGACTGATTATCTATTTCTCCTTTTGCCTCTTGCCTCTTGCCTCTTGCTTATCCTGATAAGTAGCCTATACTCAACGGATTTAGTATTACAAGAGGTCTGATCATACCTCGGTTTTAAGGATATTTTACTCAAAAATAGAGATAAATAGACTAAAACCAGGTAATACATCCTCTCCGCTTAAATTAGCGGGTAGTTCCATAATTTCTACGGGTTGCTGAGGACGATAAATTTCCACTTGTTGTTGTTGAGGATTAACTAGCCAACCTAATCGCAAACCACTGTCAAGATATTCCCGCATTTTAGCTTGAATTTCCGGGAGGGAATCGCTACGGGAGCGCAGTTCAATAACGAAATCGGGACAAATAGGCGGAAATTTCTCCTGTTCTTCTCGACTTAGAGCTTGCCAACGAGTTAAACTCACCCAAGCGGCATCGGGAGCGCGATCTCCGCCCTTCGGTAAACGAAAAATCGTCGCCGAACTAAAGACTTTACCCAATTGGGTTTGATGATTCCACAACCAAAGTAAGCTAATAAAATCGGCCTCTCGGTTGCCGCTAATTCCCCCAACAGGTGGCATCACAATTAATTCTCCTTGAACGTTTCTTTCCAATTGCCAATCTGGGTTAACTTGACAGAGACAGTAAAACTGCTCATCGCTGAGATTGACTGTATCTAAGTTTAAAATCACTGCTGCCATAGCTATATTTCGCCCTAGAAAACACTCTAGTCTTAATTATAGTCAATTAGATTCCCCGCCAGATTGCGATCGCACCGTCCCGATCTCCAGTGACTAACCAACGACCATCTTGACTGGCAACCATCCTTAAGATGACGTTTCCCTTCAGGGTATTCAAGCGCCGACGGGTATTAACATCCCAAAATTTGACGGTTCCATCCCCAGAGGTACTGGCTAAAACTTTGCCCCCATCGAGCAGGGCCAGATCGGTAACAGCGTCGTTATGGGCGAGAATAGTAGTGGTGCCGATGCCGCTTTTCACTTGCCAACCGCGGATCGAACCGTCTTGACTGGCAGTACCGGCGGTATTACCATCCTTGGAAAAAAGCACCCGATAAACGGGGAATAAATTACCCGCATAGGCGCGAATAAAGCGACCGGTACTCACTTTCCACAGTTTAACGAAGCCATCGTAATCGGCGCTAACAATTCCTTTACCATCGGGACTAAATGCGATCGCTTGAATGGGATGATTATGACCGCGCAGGGTTTTTAACAGTTTCCCCGTCTGAAAATCCCAGAGTTTAACTGTACGATCCCAGCTACCCGTGGCCAAAGTTTTACCATCGGGAGAAATAGCGGCATCAGTAACGAGAAAAGCATGGCCAGGATAGGTCATTTCTAATTTTCCCGTGCGCGTATTCCAGCGTTGCACTTTTCCCCCCGCATCGGCAGTTACGAAACTCTCACCATCGGGACTAAATTGGATAGCGTTAACGGTATCTCCTAGTTGCCAAGTCCTGAGAGGTTTTTGGGTTTTTAGGTCCCATTCCCTAACAGTACCGTCAAAACTACCACTAAGTAGTAAAGAGTTATCGGGACTAATGGCTAAAGCATAGATGGGATCCTGATCGGCTTTTAAAATAGTAACCCGTTCGACCATCTGCCAAGGAACGATTTCTGCTAGGGGAGACGCTTGCGGAGTGGTGGTTTTGCCTTTTTCCTGATTGACTGCACAACCACCGGATAGCAACAGCAGCAATAATAACGATAACGTCGGTTGATAAAGGGTTATTTTCATAGAATTTTGCCGTTGTCAAAATCATCTTAAACTACTTTAAACTTGAAGGGGTAGAATTTGAATAGAATAACGACAACGAGGAACAAGATAAATGACAAATTCTTGATTGGTTGTCTTGGCTTCTTCCAGAACATTCTGTAAATTTTCACCGTGAGCAATCACCCCTTTTTCATTATAGGCAATGTATTGATTCTTATATATAGCGGTTCTCGCATCTGTGCGGCACACTTAAACCTTTGCTGATTAAGCTGTTCAGGATCGGAAATGTACCTCTTCTGAATCAGAAACACTATAAATCAAGCAGGGTGTCACGATTTTTGTTTAACCAATGTAACATTTCTTGGGCTTGTTCTTTAGAGATTGAGTCTGTCATAATCTTTCTAAGGAGAGACGGTTTTGATTAAAAGGAAAGCATCGCTAATCAGTTTATTTTTGTCAATTATAGCCTCAATTTGCTCCGATTGATAACGACCTGATTCAACTTCTAAAGAAGCGGCATCCAAAGCATTAAGATAAGCATCGTTTAAAGTTTCTGTTAATTCTTCATCACTTAAATAATATCCTGCCGCTTTTCGGCGTTTATTTTGGCGTTGAATTTCTCTAACACTATTGCGAATGGAGACATCCCAAGAACGAGTAGTTCGTTTTTCTGCCTGTTGTTTAATTAAATGAAGTAATAAGATAACAGCATAACTACGAATAGTGCTAATAATCCCATTTTTGCTCATATCTTCAAGTTCTTCTACAATCGCCAGTGAACCTTTAATATCACCTTTTAAGAGCAAAGCTTTTAATTCTAAAAGTTCTTCCATAATCCAATTTCTTCCCAAAATATACCTTAATTATATCTTGCCACAAGTCTCTCTATCCAAAAGCTCATCCCTGATTGGGTAGGTGGGTTGGGTTAAATATTCAGATAGACTTAAATTAGATTGAAGGGAAAAACCGAATTCCCCCATGGGGTTATGGTGATAAAAAAAATTTATCAATCATTGTAGGATGGGTTAGACGGCACTAAGTATTAACAACGAAGGATGGGTGATCAATCCGTCGTAACCCATCTTCCCAGAATTTGTAACAACTATAAACATTTTGCTCCCAATATCCAAGAAAACCAAGCGAATACTTATCAAACAAAGAATAAGAGAGCCAAAAATTTAATTATTTCTTAATCTATTTTAAGCTTTTCTGTGCTATGCTTTCAGTTGTTTTTCTAGGAATGGAGTTTTCAAAAATGACTCAAAAATTAGCAAAACTAATGATTTTCGGGGGGGGGGTAAGCAGAGCTTATTAAAACTCTCCATTGCTTCCTCTGTCTTTGCGGTGGGTGCTTTGATAGTCACCCCTGTACAAGCGACAAATTTGATTCAAAATGGCAGTTTTGAGACAGCTACCGTCAACCCTAGTCCTTTTCTACAACTTAATGCTGGTTCCACAGTAATTACAGGATGGACGGTTAGCCAAGGATCAATCGATTATATAGGAACTTATTGGCAAGCTTCTGATGGTGGTAGAAGTCTTGATCTACAGGGACTTGCGAGTGGTACAATTGAGCAAACATTCAACACAACCATCGGTGCTACCTATCGGGTTACTTTTGACCTGGCCGGTAATCCCTTCGGAGGTTCTGCTATTAAACAGATGAGGGTTAGTGCAGTAGGAAGTTCTGCTGATTTTTCTTTTGATATAACAGGAAAAAGCCCTTCAAATATGGGATGGGTATCAAAATCTTGGGATTTTACCGCTAACAGTACAACCACTACCCTTGAGTTTATCGGTTTAGGCAACTCAGATGCGGGAGCTGCTTTGGATAATGTCTCAGTGATAGCTGTTCCCGAACCTTCATCAATGCTAGGATTATTGAGTTTAGGAGTATTAGGAATTGGTTCTGCTTTAAAACGTCAATCTTAATCTCTTTTTATCAATTTAACCCATCTAAACTAGGTGGGTTAAATTGAATATTCAGATAGGCTTAAAATCGGTGAATAATTTGGAATTTTGCGGCACATTTTTAACAATATGCTAGGATAGTATTGAGGTTTTAAGCGGTAACAACCTATGCAGTTAGAAGATTATTTTGAATTTGTGGCAGTAGATAATATTCAATTAAAAGGACATCGTATTGGCATTGAGGACGTACTGAAATACTATCGACAAGGTTATAGTCCTCAAGAAATTCTCCAAGAATTACCAACTCTAAATTTAGAAAAAATTTATGCCACTTTGACCTATTATTATCACAATCAAGCACAAATCGATCTCTATCTTGTCAAGCTAGAAAGACAACGGGAACAACATTATCAACAGTGGCTAGAAACATCATCTCCTTTAATTGATCGTTTAAGAAAAGCAAAAATTAAAAAGGAGCAGGAGTATTTACAAAAAGCATGAAAATTCGGTTTTTGCTGGATGAAAATTTATCTCCTAAGCTAAAAACATTGTAAGTATTCGTGCCAAATTAATTTCCATTTTTGAGATAACTCTTGCAAGCTGAGGGCTGACTGCGATGTATAAATCCGATCTCCTTCTTTTAACTTTAAGCTAAAATAGATTGAGTTCGTTGTGATCGATCGATGGGAAAAAAAGAAAAACTGCTAGAAAAGGCCAAAAACTCGCCTCAAGGATTACGTTTTAGCGAATTTGAGAGTTTGCTTAATCTTTGTGGTTGGACTTTTGACCATCAAACAGGAAGTCATCACATTTGGTATTCATCCAAGAGAGTCCGTATATCTATTCAACCGACAAAAAACGGTGAAGCGAAAGCTTATCAAGTTAAACAATTTTTAAAAATACAGGAGGAAGAAAATGAATCGAACAACCGAGGATTTTAACGGTTTTAGCATTAATATCTTCCAAGATGAGGAGGGAGATTGGGTAGCATACTTAGTAGAAATGCCTAGCGTTTCCGCTTTTGCTGATAGCCCCCAAACAGCACTCAATCAATTAATTTTAGCTTGGGAAGGCGTTAAAGAAAGTTATCGTCAACATGGTGAAGAAATTCCTCATTTAGCTATGACAAAAAATTAGGCAAACTGTTGTGTATTTAAACTGAGTCTTGAAAATTTTAGTACAAATGCTCAGACTTTTTTTCCTAACCCCTTACCCCAAATTCTGCTACTCAGATTCAGGTTTCTTAGGGTCTTTTTCTGGGGTATTAGCGGCGGGATTTGGGGCTATTGTCGCAATTTGGGCGGCCATTCTTGTCATTGCTTGACCTTGGGCGAATTCCTGCTGTAGTTGTTCGCTAGAAGAAACCAAACGACTTAAACCTTGAATTAAGCGGATAATTTCCTGACGCAGTTGCGGATTACCGGTAATTTCATCCACATCCGAGGTGATTTTCTGAAGATTGGCAAAAGCAGCGCGAGAGGAGTCGAGGAGTTGCTGTAGGGTGACAACAGTGGCAGGATCGGAGAGATAAGCAGTAAAATTACCCAAATTTTCGCTTAATTTAACAGCATTTGCCGAAATAGTGTTTAAATTCTCGATAATTTGGCTTTTCTGCACTTGCGTCAGGATGGGATCTAAAGCAGCGAGAGTAGTTTGTAGGCGATCGCTAGTAGTTTTGATACTATCGAGAGTGGCAATTAAACGATTTTGATTAGCTGCCAAAAAAACCCGCAGTTCTTCGGTGGTTTGTCCCACCAAAAGCAGCGTTTTTCGGGCCTCCACTAGGGTAGCGTCTAAATTTTTCAGACCGCCACTTCCCTGTAAACTTCTCAGTAAAGTAGTCGCTTCCTGACTCAATCCCCCGACACCAGAAAGATCACTAGAAAGGCGATCGAGAGAACCAGATACTTGTGGTAAAGATTCTAGGGATCTCATCCCCGAATTAACTTTACCTAGAGTACCGCTGCGACGAACCTCGCTTAAAGCGGTGGTTGCCTCACCACTAAAGCGATCGAGTCCTCCCAAAGCATTAGCAGCGCGTTGGGTAAAGGAACGAAATCCGGCCACCATATCGGGATCACTAACTAGATTAGAAATTCTCAGTAAAGATCTGATCAAGGTATTGACATTTAGCGCCGATTGCCCTTGTAAACGGGAACCGTTACAGATAATCACTTCCCCATTGCAGTTAGGACTCAAAGGGGGTTCTTTAACACCACCGACGGGTAAAGCTTGCAGGGGAGTAATATCGATCGTGGTTTCACCGACTAAACCGGATTGAATGGCTTCGATGAGGGAATTACTGGGAATTAGACGATCTGCTGGCGAAATCTCCACTTCTACGGCGACTCCCTCCGGTTCTGGGGTAATTGCCGTCACTTGTCCGATTCTCACTCCCCGATAACCGACGCGGGTTCCCACCATCATGCCACCCACATTAGGAAAAAGGAAGGTGACTCGATAACTGCGTCCCCCGAAGCTAAAATTACTTAACCAGGCGATAAACCAGATTAATATTCCCCCCGATGCCAGTAACATTAAACCGATACCACTTTGCCGCAGAGTTGGGGAAATCCCCTGTTGTGAACCGCCAGCTTCCATAAATAATTACTCCTCATCTCTAAAAAGTATCTTACAGGAGAAATCGGGGGATTTCAGC
Organism: Microcystis aeruginosa Ma_SC_T_19800800_S464; assembly: GCA_007095785.1. Lineage (GTDB taxonomy): Bacteria > Cyanobacteriota > Cyanobacteriia > Cyanobacteriales > Microcystaceae > Microcystis > Microcystis aeruginosa_E. Next base: position 1,802 of record SFBL01000216.1, on the reverse strand, counting down.
GATCAGTGATCAGTGATCAGATGCGAGTTATCAGTTCACTGATTACTGTTTACTGTTTACTGATCACTGAATTGGTCCGTCGATACTGCCGGTAAAAAATTGCTTGAGTACGGGGATTTCGGAGTGATAAGCCTCTTGAGTCGGTCCAACCCATTGAAATTGACCTTTATAGAGAAAAACGATGCGATCGGTGGTATTTTCGATGGTGCTGTGGACATGGGTGACAATGAGATGGGCCCCACAGGCTTTTTTGACTTTGAGAAGTTCCATAATTACCGTCTGGATGCGGGTAGAAGCGACGGGATCGAGTCCAGCAGTGGGTTCATCGTAAAGGAGAATGTTCGGTCGATCGGCGGCGATCGAGGGATCGCTGATAATTGCTCTGGCTAAACTGACGCGTTTTCGCATCCCTCCGGATATTTCAGAGGGATAGAGGTCGTAGGAACCGGACATTCCCACTAAATCCAGTTTTTCTTCCACTAAATCGCGGATTTCGGCTCTTTTTAGCTTTGAGTTGCGATAGAGAGCAAAACCGACATTTTCCCCGACGGTGAGGGAGTCAAAAAGGGCCGATTGTTGGAAAACTAGACCAACACCGAGGGGATCTTCCCCCTGTTCTACGGTTCTCTGCCGTTTTGTGCCGTATATGTACACTTCTCCTTGGTCGGGAGCAAGTAATCCAGCAACTAACCGCAAAATGGTCGATTTTCCCGTCCCAGAAGGACCGATTACGCCGATCGCTTCTCCTTCGTACACCTTGAGATCGACGTTATTTAAGATCACTTTCTTGCCGAAAGCTTTAGTCACTCCCCTTAATTCGACGATCGGTTCGCGCATCACCATCTAGAATATCTTTACAAAAATGCCCTTTTATTGTAGAGCAGCGACCCGATCTTTCTTTTTTTTCTTTTCTGGTTTTATGGTTCGCGATTCTATCTGCATTTCAGGAATCTCTCGCAATTCTTCCGCATCTAAACGATATTGTTCGCAGACAAGACTGAGACGAATACCAGAACAGCTAACGGGATTAACTGAATGGGTGAGATCTCCTTGAAACAGGATTAAGGTGTTAGTACGAGGACGAATCTGGGCCACGGAACGATTGCCTGTTGCTAGTACCAGTTCCCCCCCTTGAATATCTTTAGGAACCTGCACATAAAGGACGCTAACTAGGAGCGGGGGATCGATAGTTTTACAATAGGAACGCAGGGAGCGATCGATATGGGGATCGACTCGTGAACCTGTTTGTAGGAGTAAGGGATTAAGATAAAAAGCGTTGCAGTCAGCTTGTAAACTGCGATCAAAATAGGGTTTAAAATAGGGAAAAATTCGTTCAACTTCGCTGATTTGTGTGCGTCGAAAAGCGATGGAAAAGCCTTTGGTTTTAACGAAATCTCGATTTAAATTGTTAACTGTGAAGTGGGGACAAGCGAGAATCTGTCCTTGTAGTTCGCTCAGATAACTGGGGGTAAAAGCGTCGGGATATTGGGAATAGTAAGGCACGGATAGAATCGCAACGAGATGGCAATCTTTATGATAGCTTGTTACTGGGGAGATGGGGATAATTTCGATAGCAGCTATTCAATTATCTTTTTTTCTCAAAGGCCGATAATTTGCTCAAGGAAATTTTTAATAAGCTTGATGCTCTCTAATTCTAGAATTTTATCATCTAGCCAGCGATTACTGAGAGGGGGACAAGCGAGCTAGAAGGTAGATAGGGCAAGCGATATCGCTCTTTGTCCTTTGATGTAATCCTTCAACCGATAGGGGCTAATTTGCATTAGCTCTTCTATATTTTTTTG
>SFBL01000215.1 GCA_007095785.1 Microcystis aeruginosa Ma_SC_T_19800800_S464 | reverse complement strand
GGGGTTGGGGGTTGGGGGTTGGGGGTTGGGGGGTGGGGGTTGGGGGTTGGGGGTTGGGGAGAATGGGGTATTTAAATTATAGTTTAAAGCTTGAGGGGAATAAAACAGGTTAATTTTGTCTAAAAACAGTTTAAATATTGCTTTTTTGCCCACAAATTTTGATTTTTAGCTAGTGAAGTCTTCCCAAAAGAATTTTTATCCCCCCTTAAGCATTGATAAAGTTAATGATAATTATTGACTATTAGCTATTAAATCAAAGCATAGTTAGTCAAAAGTTGAGAATGGTTATCAATAGGAAGAGCGAAGAATAGTGAGCAAAAGCTGACTGCCATCTTGATTGTTAAGAAGCGTGATCTTTACCTAGTCAAATACCAAAAACCTTAGTTAGAGTGTATAAGTGGAACCCCTGAAAGTCTCCCCCATTCACCAGAAAATCTGATTATCTGGTTGAGCGATTTGTAACAATCCACACAGAAGCACCTAATTATATCCCAGAAATGGCCGCCATTAATTAAGAAAACGTTTAAAAAATCTGCTCCCCGAAAATTCAATGTAACAATCAGCCCATTGGGAGAAACTAAGTTTTTCCCCGCTATTATAACCCCACTCCATCCATAACTGCTTATGAAAATCTCTAAACTAGCCTCTGATGATAATTTTAATCAAATCATTGCCCTTGAGACAAGTCCTTTAGAACTGGACAGCGTGGATTTTGCTGAAAGAACTGACGAGGATCTGACTGAACCTTTACCGGAAACCCTAAAAACCACTCGTGGGGGTAGTGGAACAGGATACGCTCAAGGTAACAATGAAGATACTGTTGGGGCATTTTTTAAAGAAATGGCCCGTTATCCCCTACTTAGTGCGGAAGAAGAAATTGAATTAGCCCACTCGGTTAAGTTTCTCATGGAAGCGGAAGAAGTGCGCCAAAAACTGCAAGAAAATTTACATCGTCCCCCGACGAAAACGGAATGGGCGATCGCTTTAGAATTAGATAATGAACGTCAACTGGAAAACCGTCTTTATCGCGGACGAACAGCTAAACGGAAAATGATTCGTTCTAATTTGCGCTTGGTGGTTTCTATCGCTAAACGCTATTTAAATCGCGGGGTTCCTTTCTTAGATTTAATTCAAGAAGGTGCGATCGGACTCAACCGTGCGGCCGAAAAATTCGATCCCAATAAAGGTTATAAATTCTCTACCTATGCTTATTGGTGGATTCGACAAGCAATCACCCGCACTATTGCTAACGATGCGCGCACGATTCGTTTACCGATTCACATTGTCGAAAAACTCAATAAACTCAAAAAAGCGCAGCGCATTCTCAAGCAAGATTTACAGCGCAATCCCAATGAACGGGAACTCGCAGAAGCGTTAGAAATGACTCCTGAACAATTGCGGCAATTATTACAATTGCGTCGTCAATCTCTCTCTTTAAATCATCGTGTAGGGAAAGGAGAAGATACGGAATTAGTGGATCTGTTGGAAGATGATGATCTACAACTTCCCGAAGATAAAATGAATGAGATGATGATGCGTCAGGAAATTTTCGCAGTTTTAAGTGATGTTCTCACGGAAAGGGAAAAAGATGTTATCTCCCTCCGTTATGGTTTAGCTACCAGTCAACCCTATACCCTAGAGGAAGTGGGGGGAATGTTCAATTTATCTCGCGAACGAGTACGTCAAATTCAAACTAAAGCGATGCGAAAATTACGTCGTCCTCAAGTCGCACGTCGTCTGAAAGGATGGTTACATTAATAATTTTTTCTAACTCGTTCTCTCCTCTCTCCTTTTTCCCGGAGAGCTTTTTTTGTCGATATTTAGCTTAAAATTAAGATCAAGTTGATTTTCTCAGTAGATAGTCATAATACCTATGAACCGACATCTCCAACAGAAAGTGAAAACGGGAAAATATCAATCTCCCCAAGAAGTCATCGACTTTGCTTTGCAGTTACTCGATGAATATAAACAAATAACTGATGCAGAATGGAGGGAAGATATTCGGCAAAAAATAGATGAAGCTATCTTGGTATCAAAAAATCATCCTCTCTATAGATGGAGAAACTTTTGTCACTGAAATTATTCATCGTTTTCAACCCATGGGAGATTAATCTAAAATAGGTGGTTATGTCATAAATATACTAGCTAGTCAGAAGCTGAATAACCTAGGCAATTTTTCAGCTATTTTTTCTAGTTTTGAATAAAATCAAATTAATTTAATATGTCCAAAAACTCTTGGTTAATTCCCGATAATATTTATTTTCTCAACCATGGTTCCTATGGTGCAACCCCTAGAATAGTCTTGGATTATCAGCAACAATTGCGGGAACGAATGGAAAGGCAACCTTTAGCATTTTTGGGGAGAGAATTAGAGGGTTTATTAGATATTGCTAGGCAAAAATTAGCGGATTTAGTGGGAGTAAATAGCGATGATTTAGTCTTTGTTCCCAATGCAACCACAGCAGTGAATGCAGTATTAAATTCCTTAACTTTTCAGGAAAATGAGGAAATTATCATCACTGATCAGACCTATAATGCTTGTGCTAATGCAGTAAAATATATAGCTAAAAGATGGGGTTTAAAAGTAATTATCGCTAAAATTCCCTTTCCTGTCCAGTCTCCTTTAGAAATTAGTCAAGCAATTTTAGCATCTGTTTCTCCCCGGACAAAATTAGTAGTTTTAGATCATGTCACCAGTCCCACGGCCTTAATTTGGCCAATCGCAGAAATTGTGCAAGAATTAAATAATCGGGGCATTGATACTCTCATCGATGGCGCTCATGCTTTAGGTTTTTTACCCCTTAATATCGGGGCAATTAATCCCACCTATTATACTGCTAATTGTCATAAGTGGTTATGTAGTCCCAAGGGGGCTGCTTTTCTCTATGTGCGCGGGGATAAACAGGCAATAATTCGACCTTTAACTATTAGCCATGGCGCGAATTCTCCTCGACAAGATCGCTCCCGTTTTCAGTTAGAATTTGCTTGGATGGGAACCGATGATCCCAGCGCCTATTTATCAGTGCCAAAAGCGATCGAGTTTTTAAATTCTCTCTCTATTGATGGTTTACTGGGTCTGATGGCGAGGAATCGTAATTTGGTTTTAAAAGCCAGAAATTTGCTTTGTCGTGCCTTGCAGTTCAATTATCCCTGTCCAGAATCAATGATTGGATCGATGTCCTCAATTCTAATTCCTAGTTATTCCTGGGCAGCAGAGGATTTATCTAGGCAACTGTGGGAAAAATATCAGATCGAAGTGCCGATAATTCCCTGGGGAGAAGCATCATTAATTGTGAGGATTTCTGCCCACTACTATAATTCGATCGAGCAGTATGAATATTTAGCTGCGGTTTTGAATTACTTGCTATTGGAGCAAAGATAAGCACCGGAGAGGGGAGCATCGGAGCAGGGGAAAAAAATCCATAACTGAGTTTTTAAAGTTGAATTGGGAGTTAATAATGGACTTGCTATGATAACCGATAATTAGGCTAAAATACTTCTTGAACCATGGTTTGCTTGAGCATTTCTAAACCCTTTTTCACCCGACGGGAGACGGTGACAACACTAATGCCTAATTGTTCGGCGGTTTCCCGTTGAGTAAGATCTTTAAGGAAGACAAATTCAAGAATATGACGGGTTTTGTCTTCTAATTGAGCCAGTGCCTGTTGTAAACGAATGCAATCCTCTTGACAAAGTTGAAAGCTGCGATAACGGGGATCGGGAACGATGTCTTTTAAACAAGTATGATTATCTTCATCGTTATTAACCGTCGTATCGAGACTAAGAGGTTCACGGTTTTGGAAAGCCAGTTTTACCTCTTGCCATTCTTCGGTCGAAATATTTAAAGCGAGGGAGATTTCCGTATCATTGGGTTGACGATTGTGGATAGTTTGGAAATCCCGACGCATATTTGTCGCTTGTCTGCCTAAATCTAACCAACGACGAGGAATACGAACTGTATAACCTTTATCCCGCAGATAGTGTTGAATTTCCCCGCGAATATAGGGAATAGCGAAGGAACTAAAAGCATGGCCTTTGCTGCTGTCAAAACGCTCGATCGCCCGAATTAGCCCCATACAGCCAACCTGCACTAAATCTTCGTAGTTTTCATGGCATTGATTGACCCAATGATGAGCTTCCCTTCTGACTAATCCTAGGTTTAACCGAATAATTTGATCCCGGAACATATTATCTCCTGTTTTTTGGTATTTTTGAAACAGGGTGAGAGTTTCCAGCTTAAGATTTTCTTTATTTAGGACAGACATAGGATGCTAACAAACTTAAAAAATATTGACTATAAAAGATCACTATTGCAATTAGCTTTGACCAATCCCAACATAGTCTAGATGAGAAGCGGTAAGCAATGGCAACAATATAACTTACTACGATCATGATGATACGACCTTTATCTAAAGACTTGTGTGATTTCACGCGGTCAAGCCAGTATTTAAAGACACAGATAAGCTAAAACCAGGGTAATTAGGGTTTGCGGCAAAAAGTTGTTCCTAGGGGCAGGGTGTGGCCCCCCCCCCAACCCCCCCCGACATCGGGGGGGGCAGGGGGGGTGTGGGGTGTGAATTTTCCCCCCGAAAAGTCTTAATTCAACAAGGTTTTTGGATTTATTCAGCCAACCCTATCCAGAAAACTAGAACTCAAACAAAGGTAAAGTCCGATCCTTATTTTTCGGCAATTTTGCCAGTAGGCCTAAATGTTCATAGGCAGCTGCCGTCACCACGCGACCCCGGGGGGTACGATGAAGATAACCTATTTGTAATAAATAAGGCTCATACACCTCCTCAATCGTTTTGGCATCTTCTCCCGTGGCTGCCGCTACCGCTTCCAATCCCACAGGCCTACCTTGAAACTGTTCGATCATCGTCTTTAATACTAATCGATCGGTCCAATCTAAACCCATAGAATCCACATTTAACTGATTTAATCCCTCAGCAGCTAAATGGGGGGTGATCATAGTTTCTCCCTTCACCTGCACATAGTCGCGCACCCGTTTTAATAAACGATTGGCAATGCGTGGAGTTCCCCGACTGCGACGGGCAATTTCGAGCGCACCCGCTTCGGTAATGGGAATATTAAATATAGTGGCACTTCTGAGCATAATTGCCGTCAATTCCTCAACTGTATAGAAACGCAGACGTTGAATCATGCCAAAACGATCGCGTAAAGGCGCAGTTAAAGAGCCAACTTTGGTAGTAGCACCGATTAAAGTAAAGGGAGGCAGGGAAATACTGCGGATTTTCGCTGCTTGACCCTTACCAATCGTCACATCTAGGCGATAATCCTCCATAGCTGGGTATAATAACTCCTCCGTCACCCGATTCAGTCGATGAATTTCGTCGATAAAAAGAATATCCCGGGGTTGAAGATTGATCAGGATGCCGGTAATGTCCCGGGGACGCTCTAAAGCGGGGGCGGCAGTAATGCGGCAATTTACTCCCATCTCAGCCGCTAAAATTAAAGCCATGGTGGTTTTGCCTAACCCCGGCGGTCCGTAGAAGAGCAAATGATCGATCGCTTCTTGTCTAGCTTTGGCCGCGGCGATGGTGACTTTTAGATTAGCCTTTAAGTCCTGTTGACCGATATAATCCTCTAGGGATTGTGGACGAATCTGCGCTTCTGCTTTTTCCGTTTCTTCTATAGTGGGATTGGGAGTGAGCAGATTTTCCTCGGCTGCCGGGGGGGAATTGTGCGATCGTTTGATGGCCATTGTTACAATCAAGAGTCTAGGATATGTTAGCGAAGCGGATTTTGCCTTGTTTGGATGTCAATAAAGGTCGGGTAGTTAAAGGGGTTAATTTTGTCAATCTTCAGGATGCTGGCGACCCCGTGGAGTTAGCTCGCTTGTATAATCAGGCAGGGGCTGATGAGTTGGTTTTTCTTGATATTACTGCTACCCATGAAGATCGCGACACGATTATTGATGTAGTCTATCGCACGGCGGAACAGGTTTTTATTCCTCTGACCGTGGGGGGGGGCATCCAATCCTTAGAAAATATTAAAAATTTGTTAAGAGCCGGGGCCGATAAAGTCAGCATTAACTCGGCTGCCGTGCGCGAGCCGGAATTGCTCGATCGAGCCAGCGATCGCTTTGGTAAACAGTGTATTGTGGTGGCGATCGATGCTAGACGACGCAAGGATGTGCATAACCCCGGTTGGGAGGTTTATGTTCGGGGTGGACGGGAAAATACGGGTATTGATGCTTTATTATGGGCTAAAGAAGTGGAAAAACGCGGGGCGGGTGAGTTGTTAGTTACCAGTATGGATGCTGACGGCACGCAAGCGGGTTACGATCTGGCCTTGACAAAAGCGATCGCAGAAAGGGTGGAGATTCCTGTGATTGCCTCTGGAGGAGCGGGTAATTGTCAGCATATTTACGAAGCATTGACGGAAGGCCGAGCAGAAGCGGCTTTATTGGCTTCTTTGCTCCATTATGGTCAATTAACCATCGCTGAGGTTAAAAATTATCTGCAAAATCACCAAGTACCCGTGCGTTAGCTAGGGAAAATGAGAGCAAGATTTGCAGAACTTAATCTAGTGATTGAGTCGCTTTTCCTGGAAAAGGATTTCTTCAGGCTGCAAACCAAGAAGAGCAAGCTTTAGACCTATTACTGAAAGCCAATGGCTGACGGCTGACGGCCGCGAGCAAAAAACCAGCAAAAAATCCCTGTTTTTAACTTCCGTCCGATTATCCCTCCAGAAAATTATGTATTAGAATAGAGGAAAGTTAACAAAATTTAAAATATGTTAGTTCCGATTCTCATCTTTGACCTCGGTCTTGTGGCTTGGTCATTGCATCTGATGCAGCAAGCGTTCGACAAGCAAGAGTTTTCCTTGATGCTGGCGGGAACCTTGGTGGCAGCAGCGGCAGTGGCTATGTTAGTAGTTTATTTCCTCATGGGTCACTGTTTAACCTATTTAACCCAAATTCCGGCTCCTGTCTAAATGGGGGCGATTGTTTTACCATTGTCTTATCAGCGATCGCCTTTTGAGTGACAAATTTTTTTATCTCCACCCCTTGACAAAATGATTCTATTTAAGCTATATTCAAAAATGGTCTTCGCGGGGTTATAGCTCAGTTGGTAGAGCACCTCAATGGCATTGAGGGGGTCAGCGGTTCGAATCCGCTTAGCTCCATACAGTTAAGATAAGAGTTTCAGGATTACTGGGGACTCGAAAGGTAGCGAGGAGATGGTAGATTGAAAGAGGATTTCTGGTTAGAAAAGTCTCTTTTTACCTCGATACTCTCTCAGGACAAAATTAATGATAGAGCTTTTTAAGCAACTACCTCGTTGGTTGCGGCTAAGTCTGGTTTTTCCGCTCTTATTTCTCAATGGTTGGTTATTATTCCAATTATTTAGCTACCTAGAACCCTTAGTCAGTATTTTTGTCACTGCTAGTTTACTAGCTTTTGTCTTAGATGTTCCCATCAAACTGCTGCAAAGACGCGGGGTTAATCGCAGTGGTTCGATCGCTATTGTCTTTTTAATTGCCCTATTAATTTTGATTGTTTTAGGTTTAATTTTAATTCCCCAGATTGTCGAACAATTAAGCAGTTTAATCAATAGTTTGCCCCAGTGGATCGAGTCGGGAACCGAACAGATACAAAATTTAGAAAAGTGGGATAAAACTCAGAAATATGCGATTTATATCGAGCAATCAATCACCCAGTTATCGGAACGATTAACCAATGTTTTACAAACTCTTAGCACTCAATTACTGAGCTTTGTGCTGGGAACTATCAACAGTATCCTAAACATTCTCTTTGTTCTGGTTCTAACTGTCTTTCTGGTTCTCTATGGCGAACAAATTTGGGAGGGAATTTTCAGTTGGATTCCTGCTCCTTGGAATCTCAAATTAAGAACGATTATTCGTCAAACTTTTGAAACCTATTTTGCTGGTCAAACCATTTTAGCGGGAATTCTCAGCCTTGCTCAAATTTTTGTTTTTGTGATTCTCAAGGTTGATTATGCCCTATTATTCGGGGTGGCGATCGGTCTAACTACATTAATTCCTTTTGCCAGTGCCTTTACCATTATTGGCATTAGTACCCTACTGATGTTTCAAGATTTTTGGTTAGGTTTAAAAGTTTTGACCCTGACCATTATTGTGGGTCAAATTAATGATAATGTCATCGCCCCTCGGTTAATGGGAGGTATGATCGGACTTAATCCCGTCTGGATTATTCTATCTCTTTTTATCGGTGGCAAAGTGGCAGGAATTCTCGGTTTATTGATAGCAGTTCCCATCGCTAGTGTGCTGAAAAGTACCATCGATATCATCCGCTCGCAGCAACGGGAAAAAGAACCGGTAGTTTTCCTAGAAGAAACGGTGAAAAATTCCTCGGAGGAGAGCAAATAATACTAAATCCTGTTTTTTCAGTGATCAGTGAACAGTAATCAGTAATCAGTGAATTGAAAACTCACATCTGGTAACTGATAACTGATAACTGACTCCTGTTATGAGCGGCTAATTTCTGCGAGAATAGCCATCGCTTCTGTCACCCTATCCCTAGGGATAAATAAATGATCGTGATAATAACCAGAAATGACATTGACGCTAATTGCTGCTTCGGCTAGTTTCTCGCTAATTACCGCTAAAAATCCCACCGCCGCTAAACTAGAATGCACAGAAAGAGTAATTTGTCTATAAATATATTTGTACTGTAAATTCTTGCGATCGGCTTGCTGACGGGGAATAATCACCGTTATTCCTTCCTCTTCCCGAAATTGGCAGATAGGGGTTAATTGTAGCTGTTCCAGTCCTGTTGCTGTGAGGGAAGAGAAAACGAATTCTTCAGTATTTAGGATTGGTTTCAGGGATTGGAGCAGAATATCGAGGTTAGTTTCGCCTTCCTCGGGTTTTTCTGGCGATTTTTTCGCCGCATCCATACAATGATTAGCGGCAGCGTCAGCCAAACTATTTTTAGCTCGTTCAATCCAGCGCCAGCTAATGCGATCGAATTGGGCAATTAATTGACAAGCACGCTGATAAAAGGGACGTAAACTATCGCTTTTTACCTTCCAGTCTCCCTTAACTTGATTGATGACTAATTGACTATCTCCACGAATTTCTAGGCTTTTTAAGCCTAATTCTTGGGCTTTTTCCAATCCAATAATCAATCCCGTGTATTCGGCTTCGTTATTAGTGGCTCTCTCCATATATCTAGTCGTAGTCAAGGAATTGCCCTCGGCTAAAACTATTACCGCTGCACCGGCTGCTCTCCCCGGATTGCCGCGAGAACCACCATCAAAATAGAGAACTGCTGAATTATCGGTTTTTTGAGCTTTTTTATCCATAATTTTCGTCAATAAATCTTTTTATCTCCATTTTTATCTCTTTGACAATTGTAGGCGGTAGCGATCCCTGGATCGGCAAAGCGCACAAGGCAACAATAGCAAGATTTTAGCCGATCGCCGCTACCGGGTAACTTTTTTTCTTGAAGTTATTGACAATTATTTGCAGTTGTCGGTTATACTGAGAACATCAGCCTAGGGTTGTATTGCTAATAGTTCTCAATTAAAAGCCCCATGAGTATAGACAAATTGCCATCGGAAGATGAGACAATCTTCCCTCTTAGTGCTTGGTATCGCTGGCAGGTTTACCACCGGCTACAGTCCCTAGACATTGAAGGCAAATGCTTGCTCCATCAGCCTTTACAGGTTCGCATCGATGGACCGGCTCAACTTTTACAATTGTGGATTGTCCTGCGACAGGTAGAGGTTTACCGAGGCTGTTTAATCGGTTGGCTGGAACCCTGTTGGCAGGCATAATCCTTGAGAAAAATTAGCAATCTGAGCGTAAAAAGTGAGAAAGTATGTCAAAATCTGCAACTACCATGGTTCCCTTTCAAGTGGTCGGTCAATTCCTCGGTTTTGTCCTCAAGGACGGATATAAGGTAAAATACCTGAGAATCAGTGTGGATAAACGGGAATATTGGTTTAAGCCCGAAAAACCACTGCGAGACCACATACCTCTCAATATTGCTCTCCACTCATGGCTAAAAGTGACGGGAGAAAGTAGTCTTTGTTCAAAGACGGGAAAATTAAAACTGAGGGTACTAGGGATTGAGCATTTATCCGGCGAAAAAACCCCAGAAGTGGCCTCGGCAAAAGCGAAAAAAGCCACCGTCTTAATCTGTCAGAAGTCCGATTGTTGGAAAAATGGCGGTGCGAGAGTCTGCCAAAGGTTAGAGAGTGGTTTAGAGGAAAAAGGACTGGGAGAAGCGGTGAATATTAAATTAACCGGCTGTTTAAAACAGTGCAAAAAAGGCCCGAATCTGGTGGTTATGCCCGATAAAAAGCATTATAATCAGGTAGCTCCCCAAGATGTCCCCTCCCTAATCGAGCGGCATTTTGCCACTTCTGAGCAAGGGAATAGCCTATCAGTTTAACTGGCAATTTAATTGGTGATCGCTATTGACAAGCGATCTTTTTTGTGCATAAAAGAGACGAAAGGGATAAAAAAAGTCAATTCTTGCTGCCGATAATTTATGAGAGCTGCCACTGCCAGATTGGTCTAGGGGCAAAAATCGCTAATTTTAGGCAAATTAGATGAGCTTACCCTGCTATCCTTCTCATGTAAAATGATACAAATCCATCCCATGTCTCTTGAGAGATTCGGCTTAATCTCTTGCCTAGGTTCTGTTGCACTTTTGGTCGGTATTTCAAAATTAAGACATAAATATTTCTTTTAAGTCTTGCAAAAAAGTGATATTCTTTCTAAGAACCAAATAAAAAAATAATGATAGCGTTTATTGGAGGTAGAATGGTCTTTGCACTTAATTCATCTAATGTTTTTAGTTATCTTTCTGACCAAAACTTACTCAACACAGGACAAAAGTATTTAGAAAAAGTTGAGTTAATTGAAGCTAAGAATTTTAATTTATTAGTAACGTTTTCTGATCAGTCTAAGCTATTGGTTAAACAGGAACGTTATCAGAAACAAGGAAAAGTGATCGGAGAATTTTTTGGGGAATGGAAAAGCCAGGAGTTTTTGCGGCAAATGCCTGAATTTTGTCCACTTAAAAACTATGGGAATAGAGTCATTCATTTTGATCCAGATAACTCAATTTTAGTCTTTCATTATCTAGAGGATTATCAGGATCTCACAAATATTTATCAAACTTCTAATTTTCCAATCAAGATTGCCAAAGACATCGGCTATTTTTCTGCTTTTCTTCATCGAGAAACTTTCCAAAATCAAGAATATAAAAACTTTTGGGCAGCAGATAAAAACTCACTTTCAACAGAACCTTTGAAGTTTTTAATTGAAGGGTTAGAAAGAATTACTCCTGAGGTCTTTAGTGTCGTTCCTGCTGATGGTTTGAAGTTTTTTGTTCTCTATCAGAAATACGATAGCTTAGGACAAGCCATATCAGAATTAAAACAAGCTTTTCAAGCCTCATGTTTAACCCATGGTGATTTAAAAATCAACAATATTTTACTGTCTAAAAATTGGCAAAATCTTGATCAAAAATTGCTGTGTGTTATTGATTGGGAAAGAGCGAGTTGGGGAGATCCAGCTTTTGATTTAGGGATGCTCATTAGCAGTTATTTACAACTTTGGTTAAATAGTTTAGTGATTAGTCGCACTCTAAGTATTGAAACTTCTCTCAAATTAGCGACAATTCCCCTAGAAAACATTCAACCTTCCTTAGGGAGTTTAATGCAAAATTACCTAGAAATTTTTCCAGAAATTTTAGAAATTCGCCCTGATTTTATTGAAAGAGTAATTCAGTTTGCTGGTTTAGGATTAATCCAACAAATTCAAGCAATGATTCAGTATCATAAAGTCTTTGGTAATTTAGGAATTGCTATGCTACAGGTCGCTAAAACCTTATTATGTCGGCCTCAAGCTTCAATAGCTACTGTTTTTGGTGCTAACATCGTATTTTAATTGTATTCAATGAGGATAAAAATGATGAATGTTTTCGCCGTTAATCCCCAATTACTTGAACTTCTTAAAGAAATTGCTACCACTGTAGAAATTCAAGCAGATTTTTGTATTTCTCATCCTAATTATCAGCCTTGGCAATTACCGATAGAAGCGCGAGAGAAATTTCAACATCTACCTTTAGAGTTGCAGAAAAAGTATCTTAGTTTACAACTTCAAGGGTTTCTTTATGGGGTTTATTACAATGGTTCTTTACGAAAAATTTTATCTCTGGATAATTCAAGTAATTCTTCTTCATTAGATTTAGAAAATGACACGGTTTTAGGGATAGATACATCCTTCATGGAAGAATTACATAATAACAATTTTGGCGAGGGATATTTTGACGATGGTTGGTTAGTTTTACGCTACGAAGAAGATGGAATGATAGTGGTGAGTAAAGGAGGTTTAAGACTTCATGTTGAGCCAGCAAAACATTTTAAAACTTCTCAATCTATCCCCAATATAGGAGAAACTGTCGCTATCCGAATGCCGAAAAATTTGTTGCAAAAGGGGTTTTATTTAGCGGCGAGTAATGTTGAACCTAACCCTAAAAGTAAGTTAGTTAGAGTTTATTTTAATATTACTCATGAAGGAGCGATATCTTGCATGGCTAGTCTAACTAAACAACTCAATCAGTTGCCTGTATTTTTTCATTTTAAGGTGTTATACAATCCTGATGATTATCATCGTTATGATGCAGGAGTCTTGTACCTAGAAAAGGAAAATTATGCAAAAATTAAACCGATTTTATCTCAGATATATCAGGAGAATAAATCCTATTTTAAGCCAGAAATTCCCTTATTTACTAAGTTTTTAGCGTCAGGTTTAGGGTTAGGAGAAGAACCAGAGCAAAAGTTAAGTGAGCAAGATAGTTTTGGCACAAATCGCTGTCAAATAGTCGCTAATGGATTGTTAGAAGCTCATGAACGAGGGTATAGTTCAGTAAGTGAGCGATTGGAAGCTATTATTGAGCAATTTTCCACGTTAAGAATTAACTTAGAGCATCCTTATTTAAATCAAGGCTCTGAAGATATTTATGACTTGTTTTAATCCTAACAAATACTAGGGGAGATTCGAGTCCAGTGATCACTCCCTGACAAATGGAAAAAGGCATTAATTCAGAGATGATGAACAGGTAAACAAAGATGCTTGCAATATCATTTTTGTTTTTTTGTGGTAGGTATAAAACTTCCTGTCAGGGATCTCGAAAAAATGCCTAAAATCTCTAATGAAAAGGCTTTTCAGCGATTGTCAGCCTGAAAACCAATCTTAGAGGTCAAAACTCTAGTAAATTTGTTGACCTTCCTAGAGCCTCACATTGTTCAAAGTAAGCATTATTATGCTGCTTAAACCTCATCTATTTTCAAAACTAGAGTTTTTAGCCGCTCTAACCCCCAAACTTTCGGTTTTCCTCTTCTATGACCGTTTTTTCTAATATTATTAGAGTCAGATTGTGGACAGTTCATCTTGATTTGTTCCTGATGGTGATCGCCGACTAAAATTTTTCTCCCCCATTCTGCATCATCCCGCAAGGATATAACGCCGATTTTAATTTAGACGAGAGATAGAACTTTTCTCAAAAAAAAAAGACATAATTGATGCACTTATGAGAAAAAAGAAAAGAAGATTAAGAGCATTTTCAGTAAAAACCCCAAGTTTTGAAGATTATCTTTAAGCCGTCTCTCCGCAAAAACAAGGAGAAGTTAAGACTTTCTTTGATCTATCTAGATGTAATTGTACTGAACTTAACTACACCTATTAGGTCTTTTTTATAAGTTAAAACCTCTTGCATTTTTAAAATGAATGAGGGACTATGGTAATTAGGTAATTAACCGAAGTTAATTGTCTTTTTACTCACACAAGGAGTCAAAACCATGGCTAAAATTGTTGTTTCCGATCTTCGTCCTGCTGGTGCTGATTTATTCTCTGATTCTGAAAGTTTTTTGCATGATTTAACAGAAACAGAAATTGATACTACTCAAGGTGGTATCACTCCTTTTATAATAGGTGTGGGCGTCGGAATTCTGATTAGTGCGCGCTATTGCAAAGCGTAACAAGAATTATCGTTTTCTTATCCTGCATCTTAAATTTGAGGTGCAGGACAAGATTGTAAGACTGAGACTATACTGTAGAGATAATTTCTAATTGCTGAATTTGTTTTTTAAGCCATTCATAAAATAATTCAGAAACAATTTTGTTTTTTATTTTTTCATCAAGTTCTGGTTGAACAAATTCTTCAATCATAATTAGGTGAAGTCCTTTGGAGGTAATAATAGGTTTGAGTAATTTCGGAGATTGAATCGCAAAAACAGCAGCAGAAACTTCTGGTTTTAAATCTTTTCTGTACACTGTCCCACAATATCCCCCTTTTCTTCGCAGTTCCTTCTCTTTGATATATTTATGTGCAGCCTCATAAAAACTTATCTCGTTTTCTTGAATAGCATAATAGAGTTCGATTGCTAAATCTTGATCATCCAAAATAATTTCATACATAACTACCCCAACATAGTCCAGTTGATTTTCATAATAGTGAGGTTCAACTTGAGCAGAAAACAAATGCTTGGCCAGTTTCCCAGAAATTAGAGTATCATAAGCAATTTCTTCAAATTCATCCAGAGATAAAGAGTGCTTTTTCAGCCAATTTACAGTCTCTTGAGTAGTAGGAATGTTATGAATTAATCGCAAACTATCAGCCGTTTTTTGTAAGGCTTCATCATTAACCCCTATACTAGCTTCTTCTGCATATTCTCGGATAAGACGACGAGTAGCAATTGCCTCAATGAGATCAGGAAGTTTCAGAGACAACTTGATTTCTTTTAGGATGTCTTCAGATGTAATTGTGAGTGGATTGGACATAATTTTAACTTTATTTCAAATTGATCACTCAAACTCGATACTATTGAATAAAAGAAAAATTCTTACAATTTAAACCCTCCTTTTTGTAACTTCTTAAACGGATCTAAAACAAAATCAATAATGCGTCGTTGTCGCACAATAACCTCTGCCGTTGCCGTATCACCCGGACGTAGAGGAATACATTGATCCGCACTGGGCATACAGGTTTGATTAAGGGTTACTTCTACCCGATAGACTTCGATTTTACCATTAGGGGTATCGATTTGAGAAGTGGTGGGCGAAATTTTTGATAACTTCCCTTCTAATAAACCATAATCTTGAAAAGGATAGGCATCAAATTTCAGTTTTACGGGTAAACCCTCTTGTAGTGAGCCACTTTCCGTCGTCGGCATTTGGGCGCGTAGGATTAAAGGAGATTTTCCTGAAGCAATTTCAGCAATACGAGTCCCTGGCTGTACGACAGCGCCCGCTTTTTGAATCGGTAATTGAAAGACAATACCACTCACAGGAGCTTTTAAAGTGCGTTGAGACAGTTGAAAATTTAAAGAGTTAATTTGACCTTTGGTTTGCTCAATTTCAGCTTTAAGAGAGGTAACATCCGTCTCGATATTCTTTAATTGTTCTTCAATTTTTAATAGGGCTAGTTCGTTAGAGTGAACTAAAGTTTGTAAGCTTCTTTTTTGTTCACTTAAGCGTAATTTTGCCTGTTCAATATCCGATTGTGATTGCTTAACAGACTTTTGATAACTACTTTTTTGTTCAGCAATACGCAGCCGTGCTTGTTGAATATCCGCTTTACTTTGTTCATAAATTTTTTGTTTTTCCTGTGCTTCATCTTTCTTTTGAACGACTTGAATTTCCGAAGCAATTCCCTCTTGCCACGCATTTTGATAGCGTTCAATCTCTCTTTGAGCATTAGTTAATTGAATTTTCGCTATTTCATAGGAGGTTTGGAAGTTTTTCCAACTCACCTCTGCTTGTCTCAGTTGGGCATTTTTCTCTGATTCTATCAAACTGTAAGTATTTTTAAGGCTTTCTAAACTTTGCTGTGCTTGGTCAATTTGAGATTGTTTTTCAAGTTCTCCTGCTTGATTTTGCTGTTTTTGGGTTGAGAGAGAAAAAATTAATTGATTTTTTAATAAATTGAGTTGATTTAGGCGATTTAACTGCCCTTCTAATTTATCTTGAGCTTGGATTAAATCACTTTTCACAAGGTCTGATTCTAAAACAATTAATACTTGTCCAGCTTTAACTGATTCACCCTCTTTGACCTCAATTTTAGATACCGTTCCTGTCACCGCAGAATCAAGTTTTATCGTTTCTTCTTGAGGTTCAATTCTTCCTGGTGCTGTTCCGGTTTCATCCACTTTAGAAAGAATTGCCCAAGGTAAACCAATCGCTACAAAAAGAAAGATAAAATAGAGTAATCCTCTTGTCCATGCTCGGGGTAAAGTATCTAACAATTCTTTGGTAGCATAAGACCAATCTTGAGAGGGTTGTGATTCGGGGGTCGATTCGATAATAATATAGTCCTCTTGATTTTTTTCTTGAGAATTTTGAGAATCAACTTTTCCATTAACATTGACATGATCTGGCATAAGAACTCCAATTAGTTAAACTAAATAGGACAAAGTAATAATTAAAGGGGATTAAGCAACATCTAATTGTTGATGATTGAGATAATAATAATGACCTCGTTTAGCCATTAATTCTTCATGGGTTCCCTGTTCAATAAGAATGCCTTTATCTAGCACTAAAATTAAATCAGCATTACGCACAGTTGAAAGACGATGAGCAATAATCAGGGTTGTTCTTCCTTGTAAAATTTGATTTAAGTTATTCTGAATAATTCGCTCAGATTCAGCATCAAGATGAGAAGTCGCCTCATCTAAAACTAAGAGTTTAGGATTCCCTAATAAGGCTCTAGCAATGGCTAATCTTTGGCGTTGTCCTCCCGATAACATTCCGCCTCCTTCTCCAATTTGTGTTTCATATCCCATCGGTAATTTTTTAATAAATTCATCCGCACCGGCCAGTCGTGCCGCTTCCATTACTTCTTCTAATTTTGCCCCCGGATGTCCTAAACTAATATTTTCTCGAATTGTTCCCCCAAATAAGAAAGTATCTTGGTCAACGACACCAATTTGATGACGCAGAGAACGAAGGGAGAGGGTAGTAATATCTTGTCCATCAATCAACACTTTTCCATCCGTAGGAGGATATAATCCTAAGACTAATTTAGAAATGGTCGTTTTTCCTGAACCGCTACGTCCAACTAAAGCAATCATTTGACCTGATTTGATATCAAAACTCAAATTTTCTAAAACATTAATATCACTTTCAGGATGATAACGAAAAGTGACTTTTTGAAAGCAAATATCGCCCTTAATGGGGGGTAAGGTTTGGCGAACTTGATGATGTAAATCTTCTTCGGGTTCAGCTTCTAAAACATCATTAATTCGTTCCACTGCAATGACCACTTCTTGAACTTGATTCCAGAGAATTGTTAAGCGTTGAAAAGGAGTAATCACATTAGCTAGGAGCATATTAAAAGCCACTAATTGACCAATAGTTAACTGATCTTTTATCACCAAAGATGCTCCAAACCAAAGCAGTGCAGTGGTCATCAAGGATTCAATTAAGTTACTAAAAATCTGCAAGCGATTACTGATAACTTGACCTGAAAAACTCTTGGTAATTTCTTGCTGTAATAATTCTTCCCAATGCCAGCGCACAGTCTGCTCAACAGCCGTTGATTTAACGGTACGAATTCCTGATAATACCTCAATTAGATAACTACTCTCATTGGCAAAAGAATTAAAAATTTCTCGTGAAATACGCCGTAAAAATGGGGTAGCAATCAAAGCAAGTAGAAAGAATGGTGGCACAATTACTAAGACCAAAAGAGCCATTTTCCAACTGTACCAAAACATTAACCCAACATAGATAAATACCGTTAGGAGATCAAGTAAGATAGATAAAGCTTCTCCCGACAAAAACCGTTGAATTTTACGATTTTCCTGAACACGAGAAATAATATCTCCCACATAACGAGACTCGAAAAAACTTAAAGGTAGCCGTAAAGTATGACGAATAAACCCCACAATTAAAGCCAAATCCACTTTATTAGAGGTATGATCTAGCAAGTATTGGCGTAAGCCCATCATCATGACTTTAAAAATGCCAAAAATTAATAAACCTAACCCAACGGCAAAAAGCGTTAACTCAGAGCGTTGTACCACCACTCGATCTAAAATTAATTGAGTAAAAATAGGGGTAATCAGTCCAAAAATTTGAATCAATAATGAGGCGATAAAAACTTCAAATAAAACTAAGCCGTAAGGCTTCATCAATTCAAAAAATTGCCAAAAAGGAGTAACTGTTTCTTGAGTATTTTTTAAAAAAGCCGTTGGCTGTAATAACAGGGTATAACCTGTCCATTTTTCTCGAAATTCTCGGTAAGTGAGAGTCAATTGTCCGATAGCGGGATCGCCGATAATGACTTCTTTGCGGGTGATCTCATAAACAACAATATAGTGTTTTCCTTCCCAATGAGCGATCGCCGGTAAAGGTTGTTTAGCCAATTGGTCTAAACTAGCTTTGACAGGACGAGTAGAAAACCCGACACTTTCAGCGGCAGCGACTAAACCTCGTAGAGAAGCACCATTGCGATCAACATTAGCAATATCCCGTATTCGGTTAACACTGAACCGTTTACCCCAATAACGTGAGATCATAACTAAACACGCTGCACCACAGTCGGAAGCACTTTGTTGAGCAAAAAAGGGATAGCGACGGATAATACGCTGTAACCAATGTCCGATCCGAGAAGTGGGAGTCGGAAAATAGGCTTTTTGAATTTTTCGCCCTTGTTGGATTTCTTCGGCAACAACTGACCAATGATTCGTTATTTCTAGTTGCGACGATTCTAAGGATGGTAAATGCCCCGATTTAAGGAGTAAGGCATTGCGAGTTTGTGCTTGTTGCAACAGTCTTTCTCGAATGGAAGGATAAGCATTTAATAAGGAAAAAATGACTGTATATGGCAAAAAACAAAGCTTTAAATTTAAAGAAGCCCTAGCATCATAAGGCAGAAAATTTTCTTCAGGAAAGAGTGTCAACTCCCCAAAAAACTCTCCTGTGCCTAAAGTAGCGATTAATTCATCATCAGTATCTAAGAGTCTAACTTTACCCGCAATAATGATATAAATACCAGCCTTTGATGTAGAACTTTGCCAAAATTTACCGACTTTCGGCGTAATATCCTGAATTTGACTCAGACATTGCTGAAAATGGCTTTCAGAAAGGGTCTCACCAAAGATATGATTTAAAGTTAGTACAGATAGAGTAAGCTGAGATTGTTGGGTCATAGAATTCTCTCACTGGAAAATGCTTTGTTGAGAAATTAAGCAGGGAGTAGAAAAACACATTCAACTTTTCTGGCAGAAAGCTAAACCTATTTTTCTAGGTCTGTAGATGATAAATCCCTAATTATAATTCGACATTTATGGGTATTTTCAAGAGAATCATCTGGTCTTTCTGGATGATAACTCGTGGATAATCCCATTTTGTGCAGCAGTCGATTAATATGACGTTCATTGACTTCTATTCCCAATTCTCTAGCTAAATGCTGACTTAACCACTTGCCAGTCCATCTTCGAAAGGCATAGCCATAATCTTGAGGACTATGATTCACAAGTTCTTGTAATCGCTCCAAATATTGATCGTTAATAGTTTTAGGGCGACCAATTGGAGAGTTCTGCCATTGGTGTGCCATTCCTGTCTTTGCCATCAATATCCAATGTCTGGCTGTCGCTGGACAACAGTTCAAGATTTGGCAGATTTCGCTTTGGGTTTTTCCTTCATCAGTCAACAACATGATTAAAATCCGTTGGCGATACTGTTCTGATAGTTCCTTTTGAAGAGTATTTTCAAGTGTTTTACGCTGAAACACAGTCAAATAACGATTGACTCCTTTGTTTGGCTCAGGATTAATCAGGTTATTCATGTTTCTATAAGTGTTGCTTATAAGTGTTGCTTGTGGTGCAGAGAACTCCTGAAAGACTTGCTGTACAAGGAGTCCGATAGGATAGGGGATTGTCAGGAGAAGCAACTTGATGAGATGCTTAAGTTCCACCACTAAAAGACATCGCTAGGTTAGCCCCTCTTCTTTATCTTCAACTGTTTGAGCAACTAAGTCAATCGATTAACAGGGCGAACGGACACATTTCTTAACATTTAAGACTGAGAAATATTCAGAGAACCGCCTATTGGGACTTCAATTGTCAAAGTCTTTAAAGTAGTTCAAGAATTGCTATAGATTAAATAAAAGTCGATATAAATCGGTTTTACTTACCCTTTTTGGCTTGGTAAGGTTGAGAATTGTGCGCTAATTTTATAAGTAAGAGAATGCGAGCAATCAGGGGAAGTAATTGACGTTATAATTAGCCATAGTTTTACGTCAAATGGCTAGAGTGTTTATCCTGCCTACCTTTGAACCTCTTTGTCATCCCTTGAGCTAAAATAGCAATAGACCAGATCAGAAGGAAAAAATTATCTATGGCAACTACATCCGAAGATGTATGGCGACTCTTAGCCGAATTAACTGCCGCTCAAAAAGAAACTGACCGACAACTCAGGGAAACTGACCGACAACTCAAGGAAACTGACAAACAACTCAAGGAAGTTAGTCAACAACAGAAGGAGACTGAACTACTATTGAAGGAAGTTAGTCAACAACAGAAGGAAAACGCCCAACAACAGAAAGAAACTGACAAACAACTCAAAGAACTGGGCAAACAAATTGGGGGACTCGGTGCCAAATTCGGCAGCTTTACCGAAGGACTTGCCCTTCCTTCCATGGAAACGATTCTCAGACAACGCTTTGGTATGGAAGTTATCAGTCCCAGTGTGCGCGCCAGTAAAGAAGGACAACACATAGAAATTGATGTTCTTGCCTATACCAATGGTGAGCTAAATACTGCTTATATCGTTGAGGTTAAAAGTCATGCTAGACAGGAAGATATTACTCAATTAAAAAGTATTTTGCAACGGTTTCGCCGCTTTTTTCCTGAACACAAAGATAAAAAACTCTATGGTATATTAGCAGCCGTTGATTTATCCCCGGAATTACGGGAAAAAATTCTGCAAGAGGGGCTTTATGTAGCTCGGATTCATGACCAAGTATTTGAATTAGATATTCCCGATAATTTTCCACCTCAAACCTATTAAATAACCCTACCCTAGGAAAAACTTTTTCAGTAAGCCTCATTGTACTTGTCCGCGCAGAGCATAACGGTCTTTTTCTAAACCGAAAGCGAAGAGAAAAGAATGGCGTATGGTAGGGTTAGAGAGAGTAAAAAAGAGAAAGAGAGCAATAACAGCTAATCCTGACGATAAACTAAACATAGTTTCGTAGGAAATTGCTAAAACCCCCAGAATTGGACCAGCTAAGGCTGTTCCCACATCAAAACCGCCGATACAGATAGAATAGGCCCGGCCGCGTTCTTGGGGCCCAGAGCGATCGGAGATTAAAGCCAGTAACATAGGGAATAAAATCCCCCCTCCCGTACCTTCGAGGATAGCGGCTAAAATTAAAGCCGAAGGAGATCGGGCAGAAGATAGAACCAACATGGATAAACCATAGCAAAAAACGCTAATAGTGATGAATAAACCCCGTCCATAGCGATCACTGGCTCCTCCCGACAAAATCCGTCCGATTACGCCCGATACTGCCGCATAACTGTAGAATACACCAGCACTGAAAGGTATCTGATTTTCGAGGAGAAACAGGGGTAAAAAAGCGACTAAACCGCCGAATAAAGTACCAACCAGCAGAAAAACTAAGGTGGGGACTAAAAAAGCCCGCTCTTGACATAATGCCCAGAAACTGCGCTCAATTGTCGGATTTTCTGCCTTCATTTCCGCTAATTTTTTCTTGAAGTCCGGTTCTTGAATGGAGAAACCCAAGAGAAAAGCGATCGCTCCTGATGTGGCGGAAACTAGAAATAAACCGTCATAACCGATCGATTCGTAGAGATAACTGCCTAAAGCTGGACCGATTCCCATGCCTATGGGTGCAGTTAAGCTCATATAACCAATTATCTCTCCCCGTTGACGAACGGGGGAAAAATCCACCACTAGGGTACTGTAACCAGTGGTAAAAGCAGCGATACTGAGACCATGGTAGGCGCGGACGGCGAATAAAGAGGGAAGATCGCGAAAAAATAGATAACCGAGGGGTGCGGTAGCGGCGACAATAGTTCCAAATAAAACCACTAATTTGCGACTGCGGCGATCAACTAGATTGCCTAACCAACTGCGCGATACAATTAAACCGATAGCAAAGGCCCCCATGACAAAACCTATATCTTGTTTGCTACCGCCTAGGGATTTAATATAGGTGGGGAGAGTGGGGACAAGAGTGGTGATACTTATCCAGAAAAACAGCGCCGTGACGAAGAGGATCAGTAGTTGACGACGAGTTTCGCCAGTAAGCGATCGAAAAGTTTTGAAAGCGTTCACGACAGCGACCGTCACAGGCAACAAAAAGACCCGGAGATCACGCCAGTCACAAGCATCCCGTATTGCTGCTACCTTCCGGTCCTGACAAGGTTAAGGCGTTGCGATCGCATGAGTCCGAGTCTTTTCTATCATAACATCTTTTTCGGGGATACCGGCATTTTTTTTTCTCAATCTAGAGAGGGGGTTTTTGTAATTGTTGTTGTAGAGAAATTTCTGGTTCGATCGCCAATCCGCTAAACTGTCGGATTAAGGGTGAAGGACTCTCCCTAGAATCGGCAGCGAGGAAAAATAACCAACGGCTGCCGGGGGTGAGTTGTTCGATGGAATTGAAGTTACTTGTCAACCAAATTAGCGGTAAATTAGGCAGATTAGCCTTTTTTTGACTAGCTTTTGCCTCTATACTGGCTAAAGTTTCTAAAATGACCCTTTCTCCCTGAATTAAACCCGTTTCACCGGTCCAGAGTTTCACATTTAATTGCCGACGATGGGCATAAAAATAGAGGGAAGCAGCGGCAATAATCGCCCGTTCAAAACTGTCTTCTTGCCAATCACAGAGGGTATCGAGACAGATAATCACTTCCTGTCCTCCCGTTAACACTTCTAATTCCCGAATTTGCAATTCTCCCAAACGGGCGCTAGTTTTCCAGTGAATTAAACGGGTAGAATCACCCTGGCGATATTGTCTCAGGTTACGGGTAAGTCCTTGACTAGCCCTTTGATAATAGCGATTATTTTCTAATTTTTGTTCCATCTCTTGACCGAGGGAATCGATCAGGGGACATTGTTGTAAGGGTAAAACTTGGGGATAAACTAAAGCTTTAGCCGCTGCTTGCTGACAACGACGACACCAAAATAAACCGAGAGGGGCTGCTGTTCTTAATTGTACTTCTTGCCAGTGATAAATACCCCGTTTACTGGTGGGTAAATAATAAGTCCAACGATGGCAACTTTTGGGGGCAATCGCTTCTATTGGGGTTATTTTTGGCCGATCGAGAACTATAGGCAGGATATCTGTCACTTCTAACAGATTTATCGGCTGATTGCTCGTATTTTCTATCTCTAGGCTAATACTAAGATCGTCTCCCGCACTTACGGGTACAATGGCAAGACGACGCACTTTCAGCGGAAGAAGGGAACGACGGGGTAAAATTATCGATAAAATTAAAACAGCGATCGTCGTGCCAGAGATAGCATACAACCATCCCGCCATGGTATTGGTCGCAGCTCCGAAAAAACAGAGGGTAATGCCAATGATTACCCCCCCACCGTAAGCGGGTAAAATACCGCGATCTTCTAACCAAGTTTTCATAGGGTTTATTGGTTTTGTCGTCTTTGCTGGAAAGCTAAAATTCAGGCCCACATCTCTATAATTCCCCCAAAAGCCCTGACAAACTATCAAAGAAATCGGACTGATGAGGCCAGAAATTTCTATTCCTTGCCGCTGTTGGGGTTTTTATTAATAATGGTAATCTAAGCACTTAAATACAAACACAACCATCCCATTATAAGACAATTGTAACCCAAGCCGCCGCCAAAGTCAAGCCCTCACCCCTAATTACGGGTTGCCGAAAAAGTTTAGCCATGAGATTAGATTGATGAGGCCAGAAATTTCTATTCCTTGCCGCTGTTGGGGTTTTTCTTAATTATTAATAATGGTAATCTAAGCACTTAAATACAAACACAACCATCCCATTATAAGACAATTGTAACCCAAGCCGCCGCCAAAGTCAAGCCCTCACCCCTAATTACGGGTTGCCGAAAACTTCTAATTCCGTGGTTGGTGGGGGGTTGGGGATATTAGTTAAAATAACAAAGGTTGAAAACCGTGTTTGCGGGAAGCTGCGCCGATTTGTTCCATTTTAGGGACGGTGATTTGATTGCGTCCCCAGGAAAAATTAGTTTGCCAACCCTCCAACTCCAATAAAATCGCCTCAGCAAAACAGGCAAACATTTGACGAGAGGGAATATCCATATTAACGATTTTCATAATTTTCCAGTCAATATCGAGGGAATGCTCGACAATGCCGCCCTTAATCACTGAAATATCGGGGGCATTTAACACCATGCCTAAATTTTTCGGATAACCACCATCAATAATAAGACAGGGGCGCTTGAGTTTATCTGGATCAATTTCCACCCCTTTAGGCATACTAGCCACCCAAACAATGATATCAGCCAGGGGTAAAGCCTCCTCTAGGGGGAGAATTTTACCGCGTCCTAACTCCTCTTGGAGAGATTGTAAACGCTCTTGATTGCGTGCCACATAGATTAGTTCTTTTGTATCGGTTTTTTCATTTAACCAACGACAAACAGCACTGCCGATATCTCCCGTGGCCCCACAAACCACGACGGTAGATTGAGATAAATCGATGCCCATTTTGTCAGCGAGGGTTTGCACCTGAGTGCAGATGACGTAAGCGGTGTGGGTGTTACCGGTGGTAAAACGGCCAAAATCTAGCTCGATATTGCGCACCTGTCGATTATCTTTGAGATTAAACTCCTCGAAAATAATTGAAGAAAAACCGCCGAGTGCGGTGATATTGATATCATTTTTTTGAGCGAGTGCCATGGCATTTAGCACCTTACGAATAGCAGACTTTACCCAACGATTCGACAACATCTCCGGTAAAAAACAGGATTCGATATATTTTCCTCTGATGGTTTGCCCCGTGATGCTGGTGACATGAAAATCATCGACAATTTGCGGGGGGGCAGCGCACCAAAAATCTAATCCTTGGTTAGCATATTCAGGATAACCTAGATCGTCGGCGACCGATTGGGCGTGTTCTAAACTGGTAAGATGACCTATAAGACCAAACATTGATTGTTCTTTCGTTAGACTAGATGGCACTAGATAAAAATTAGGATATTGCTAAGAAATCGTTAAGACTCTTAAATATAATACACAAAAGAGCCGCTCTGTGTTGAGCGGCAGCAGGGGAAAAAAAGAAATCTCGATGCTCAAGCTTTAGACGGCAGTTAATCCGTAGGCAGACATCCGCATGATATCACGGGTGCTGAAACCAATATTGCTTAACGCTTCCCCGTAGCTAATCATAAAGTCTTCCACGAGGGCCTCTTTTTCCATAGCGAGGACGCGAGCATCATCCTCGACTTGATTGAGCATTCTCCAGACAATGGGTAGATTAGCGCGATTTGCCGCTTCTAATTCCTCTTTAGCGGTTTCAAAGTTCGCTTTTAGCCATTCTTCGCCAAAATTGAGGTGTAAATATTCGTCTTTAACTACGCTTTCAGTAATTTTACGCGCAAAAGGATCGGCAACAGGAATATAAATATTATAGGCAGCGATCGCAAAAGCTTCGATAATCAAAGATTGGATTAATAAACAGGTGACAACTTTACCTTCTGCGTAGGCAATTTGGAAGTTATTGTGCAGAGAGGAAAAGAATTCTCTGGCATAATCCATATCAGGGGTGATTTGCAAATTTCGGCCGCAAGCTTGAAAACCTTTCATGTGACGGTTTTCCATTTTTGCCAGACGGTGTAACTCTTCTTTGTTATCGGTGAGGATGTCTGCTAATTGAATATAATTGCTATTGGCCTCGTATTCGCCTTCAATAACGATGGCATTAATGCGACTATAGGCTGATTTATAGGTTTCGCTGGTGAAATCAAGCTCTAATGGTACAGCAAGCTCTGGCATAAACTCGATTGACTCCTATTTCTGACGAGATTTTTCCGACGTTCTTTCCAGTCTAGGGTAAGCCTTCTAGATGGAGTTATCTTTTTACGAGTCTAGCTCGATCGGTCTTTTTTGTATAGGTTGCCCTGAGAGGCAATCCCTTCTCAAGGGACGAGATTGCCGGCTGTTTGCTTAAACCGTGGCTAAAGATTTCTGGCGCTCGGCCTGTTGTAAGATTGCCTTAGCTGCCTGTTTACCGGATAAAGTGGCTCCTTCCATGCTATCAATGTAATCCTGTTGGGTATAACTACCAGCAAGGAAAAAGTTAGCAATAGGAGTCGCCTGCGAGGGACGATAGACATCCATCCCCGGTGCTTCCCGATAGAGACTCTGGGCCAATTTCACCACGCTAAACCAAGTCATCTTTAACTCCCGCGAGGAGGGAAATAACTTATGGACTTGCGCTAAAACGTGCTGGGCAATATCTTCATTTTTAGCTTTAATAAAAGGGTCTCCGGGAGTTAAAACCAACTGTAATAAAGAGCCTTCTCCGGGGCAATAATAATCCCTAGGACTGGTGAGAGCAAGATCTGCAAAACAGGAAAAATCCGCTTGGTGGGTGTACAAAAGATTGTCAATTCCCACCGCTTTTTGCAGTTGTCGCCGTTTTTCGGCATCATTTAACTCCGTCACCCAACCGTCAAAACGCAATTGTACCGTAGCGACGGGAACGGCTTCTAGTCGGAAAATATTGTCAAAAATCGGCATTTTCCGCCAATCCTGGGGAATAAGACGCTGAACACCAGGGACATCACCAGCGCAAACATAGGCATCTGCGGTGATAGTTTCTGTGGTTTCTCCGTTAGCGACTATCAGGCCATTAACTTGCAGATTTTCGCCCTCTCCAGAATAGAGAATTTCCCGCACCTGACGACGGGTAGAGATTTTGGCACCCCGGGCCTCCAGATAGTTAATAATCGGTTTATGCAGGTATTCGTGGGGGGAACCTTCCAACATCCGCAGGACGGAAGCTTCGGTTTTAGCGGCAAAAAATTGGAAAATCGTCAGCATACAACGGGCCGAGATATTTTCCGTATCGATAAATCCTAACGCATAGGCGATCGGATTCCACATTTTTTTTAAACTGCCGTCATTACCGCCATGGCTACGAAACCAATCGGCAAAGCTAATCGAGTCCAGATCCCGAATCGTTTTCATCGCTCCTTGGAAGTCTATCAGACCGCGGACGATGGGACTGGTACCTAAGGCCAGAGAATTAAAGATTTTATCGGCTGCCGAGAGTTGGGAGGAGGTAAAAAAGGCTTTTAAACCGTTAAAAGGCGCACCTGCGGCGAAACGGAAGTCTAATTCGCCGATTTTTCCCCCTTCGTTGATAAAAGTGTGGGTGTGTTCTTTGAGCAGTAGGGATTGAAAAGCGCCCACTTTTTTCATTAACTCAAAAAGATTATAGTAACAGCCAAAAAAGACGTGCAAGCCCATCTCGATGTGATTACCGTCCGCATCTACCCAACTACCGACTTTTCCCCCGACAAAGGGACGAGATTCTAAGATTTCTACTGTACAGCCCGCATCGACCAGATCGATAGCTGTTGCCATTCCCGCTAATCCTGCACCAACGATCACCACTCGCATTTGTCAAGTTCCTGTTACAATTTTTCACTAAATCTTTATTTTACCCGATCGGTCTGGTGTTTCTTGCCGGCGATTTTTTCAGGGTCGCTTGAGAGCGTGGCAGAATAATTGAGAGTTGCACTAGGGAGAAGTGATTTTGAAGCGATCGCTAGATAGGAGACAGGAATTAATTATTGTCACTATTATTTGGATATTGGGGATATTAGTCGATAGATTCTGGTTTAGTCTCGATCATACTATTCCTGCTTGGGATCAGGCCGATTATCTCAACGGTGGGATTATCTATACCCAAGCTTTCCAAAATCCGCGCTGGTTTGACGGGGATTGGTGGCGCGGTTTATGGCTAATGTCCCCGAAAATTCCCCCTTTAACCTATCTTTTAACGATTCCCTTCTTTAATCTCTTTGGTATTAGTCTTGACGCGGGTATGTGGGTAATGGCTATCTATAGCGCCCTACTGCTCTTTTCTGTGTACGGATTGGGAATTATCCTCTTTAATGGGACTGTAGCACTCTGGGCGGTCTTAATCTGTCAATTTCTCCCCGGTTTATACTATTATCGCCTCGAATATCTCTTAGATTTTCCCTTAGCGGCAATTGTAACGTTTTCTTACTTCTGCTTGACATGGTGGCGATTTAGTGGCCAAGGCTGGCTAAAGGCGATCGCTTTCGGGATTTCTTTCGGTTTAGGGATGTTAGTCAAACAAACCGCCCTATTTTTCCTCTTTTTACCGATTTTGTGGGTATTGGGCGAAAATCTCCGGCGAAAACGTTGGGGCAATCTAGCGCAATTAATGCTGAGTTTTTTGACGGCAGCATTGTTGATGTTTCCCTGGTATCGGACGAATTGGTTATTAATGTTAACTGCGGGCAAACGTGCCACGGTAGATTCGGCGATTTTGGAGGGAGATCCCCCTCTTACCAGTCTAGACGCATGGACATTTTACGCCCAAGTTTTACCCTATTTTCTTTCTTGGGTATTGTTATTAGTTCCCGTGGTGGGATTATTAATCTCATTACGTCATAGAAAAACCGAAGATACAGTTAATCGTCCTGTGTGGATTTGGTTAGGATTTTTTCTGCTGGGGGGATACCTATTATCATCCCTCAATATCAATAAAGATGCTCGTTATATCTTGCCACTTTTACCGACTTTATCCTTAATTTTATCCGTTGGTTTATTATCTTGGCGCGGTCGTTTCGCCTCCAGTATCCGTTGGGGAACGATAACTATTGCTGCTATGCTCACCAGCTTAAATTTATTCCCCTTGGGAGGAGATATAATTACTAATGTTTTCAGTCCCCAATTGCAACACCATCCCTATCTAAAAACTGGTTGGCAGCACGAAGAAGTAGTTAAAGAGATTCTAGCCGATTCTCCCTATCTTCGCAGCACTCTAGGGGTTTTACCTTCCACCCCCGAATTAAATCAACATACTTTCTCTTTCTACGGTGGTAAACATAATTCACAGGTTGCTGGGAGACAGGTGGGAGTTCGGGAAGAAGATATCGAAAAGGATGTCAATTCTTTAGATTGGTTTTTAACTAAAACTGGTGAACAGGGTTCCGTCCCCGATGTTCAGAAAAAAATTGTTAATCGAGTCGCCACTGGTCGAGATTTCCAAGTAGAAAAAACTTGGCAGCTACCGGATGATAGTACCCTGTCCCTACACCGAAAAATATATCCTTCCGTCACGGTTAAACCCCTTGAAAATGCGCCAAAACGGGTGGAATTAAGAGAGATTACCATTGCCGAAAAAGCTTCTCCTAATCAACCCATTCCCGTGGTTTACAAATGGGCAGGAGACTGGCAACAATTAAAGTCAGGGATAGTAATTTTAACTTGGCAAGAAGTGGACGGTAAGGATTATTGGATGCACGATCATGGTATTGCTATGGGGGAACTAATGGCAAAAAAATTAACTCCAGAAGAGCAAAAAAAGGGTTTTGAAGTCACTGAAAAAACCGCCATGCAGTCGGCAGCAGCCCCCGGAGTTTATCGCTTATCTGCTGTCTATCTCAATCGGGAAACTGGCGAAACCTATCCGATTAAAACTAATGCTGAAATTACCATCGATCCTCAAGTTGCCAAGTTAGCAACGCCCCAATTAGATTTAGTGACCCAATTGCGCTTAAAGTCTGCTAATATTGGTCAAGGATTAACGGGTATTGAACCAATTTTTGAGTTAACTAATCGTATCAATCAATACGATTCGATTCAGGATTATGTGCTGCAAGCAGACAAGGCTTTTTCCTATCGTTTACAGCAACAAAATCCCCCCGATAAATTATCTTTAGCCTACGGATTAGCAATTTCTAAGGTATTACAACAGGATGTGGCAGGGGCAATAAAAGCCGCGGAGGAAATGATTAAAATTGACCCCCATAATCCCTATCATTATGCTTATCAGGGTTTTATTTATCTCTACGATTGGCAACCGCAAGCAGCCCAAAAAGTCTTAGATAAAGCTAGACAATTAAATCCCGATAGTGAGGAAATTAAGACTTTAAATGCAGTGGCTGCCTTGATGGGGGGAAATCTCGTTAAAGCTTGGCAATTATGGCAATCAAATTAAAATAGAGTGGGAGATGGGGAAAAGGGAGGCTTACAAGGCTTCACCCCAACCTACGTTCATCTTATATTTAATTCCACCCACCTACCTAAAAGGAGAATCTGATGTTCAAAATCGATACTTGCTGTACTCTAGTACCCTACTTTGAAGTACAAGAAGGAAAAATTGCTGCGTTTAAGGAACTAGGCCTCAAGTTCATTGAGAGAACCCGCACCGAAGAGGGCTGTATCCATTATGCTTTTTCCTTTAGCGGTAATATTGTTCATTGCCGCGAGGGTTACGTCGATGCTTCCGCAGTTCTTGCCCACCTACAAAACGTCGGGGAACTGCTAGACGAACTTCTCAAAATCGCCAAGATTATTCGCCTAGAAGTTCACGCTCCCGCTGCCGAAATCGAAAAACTGCGAGAGCAGTTGGCTTCTCTTAACCCTCAGTTCTTCATTCTCGACGAAGGTATTCGCCGCACCAGCGAAGCTTAACCGCGGACTGACAAAAAAGAGATGCCCTACTTCCCATCTCGAAACGCACCGGGTTACTTGTTTCCCCGGTGAATTTGTCTTGCGCCCAACTATTGGAAAAATTGAGAGACAATTAAACTTTCAGTACATATCGACCGTGCGGAAAAGCGCAGGGGAACGGGGGAAAACTAGAGACAAATGATCCTAAATTTCCACGTTCTTCCATTTTATTCCTGAAAGTAGAAATGATTAAAATCGTCAATTTCCACTTATTTTGGGACTGACATCACCCTTAGACTCCGAATATTCTGAAATTAGCAAGTAAACACGACTTGCCAATTTCAGGAAAAAATCATGAATCTACGTTCTGTCAAGACTATCGTATTAGGCGGTATGGCCCTGTTGGTGGCAACCTTGCCCACGCTCGCTCAAATTCCAATAGAGCCGATCCGTCTGACTACTGCTACTCGCTTCAATTGTGGTCCCCACCTAGAAACATATATAGTTCGTTCGCTAGACAACCGACGGGGAACTGGGATTCGTTGTGTCAAATTCAGTAAAGGACAGCAAGCCTCAAACATTCCCCGTCTGTCCTGGTACGGGGAAGGAACCTGGGAAGGGGCTACCTACCGCCATCTGGGACAGGCGATTGACCGAGGCAGAATGCTGGTCGGGTTCGCGTCCGACATTCACGGTAACGGGGAGGATGCTAACTTCAACTATCCGGGTAATCTCGAAATCCGAACGGTCAGACCAGGAGTGATTCGAGTGACTGGGGCTTGGAATGAGGAGTGGCGTTCGGTTTCTTCTGTTAACTACAACCCCTTACCCCGTCCCAAAACCTGCGGTAAACAGAATGGTGGTCATTTCAATCAATATCAGGTAACTGATTTGACAGGTGGGCGCAGAGGCAAAGGTCTGCGCTGTATGCTGAAAGAAGGTCCGGCTAACACAACCTGGTTCGGTAATGGGGATTGGGATGGCAACACCTATTCCCACCTGGGGACTATCGGAAAGAATGGCTACGGGGCCGGAGATATCTGTCCACCTGAGCGAGTCCATGCCACTATTTTCGGAACAATCTGCAATAACTTCGACTACGGTTCCCTTACTTTCACTTCTACGCGCAGTGGTTTCAATGTCAACGGTGCTTGGAGTGAGAAGTGGTTATTGGTCAGGTGATTTGGCCGTGAATTTCAATAAAAAAAAGTCGGAGCGAACATTAGCTTGCCCCGACCTTTTTTTGTCGTAATTAGTGGATTAGAACTTAACCATTGATAGCAGGAGCAATCAGAGCTACGGGAGCCTGTTGGCCACTAGCTAAGTCTAAGGGGAAGTTGTGTGCATTACGCTCGTGCATTACTTCCATACCGATACCAGCGCGGTTCAACACATCGGCCCAAGTACCAATTACACGACCTTGAGAATCGAGAATCGACTGGTTGAAGTTAAAACCGTTGAGGTTAAACGCCATGGTGCTTACACCCATCGCCGTAAACCAGATACCGATTACCGGCCCATGCACCCAAGAAGAAATCGAAGTGTCGGGAGTGCCGTCCTACAGACCGCGCTCCAGAACACAACGGACAGGCACTGAACTGCTGGCAAAGCTTGATAGTAGGATCAATTCATGAATTGACCCTACAGAACGATCTATACCCCGTTAAAACCCGTGTCAAGGGGGCGATAAGGGAGCGGGGAGAAAAAAGCTGATTACTGATTACTGACTCCCCAAAAGCAAAACTTCCTATCTCACCATTGAGATCACTGCTGTAACAACTCCCTTGGATCGGTGACTTCCCCTTTAATCGCTGCCGCTACCACCATCGCCGGACTCATCAACAAAGTACGCCCGGAAGCGGAACCTTGACGACCTTTAAAGTTACGATTGGAGGAGGAGGCGCTGATCTGATCTCCCTGCAATTTATCGGGATTCATGGCTAAACACATGGAACAGCCCGCCTCGCGCCATTCAAAGCCCGATGCTAGGAAAATTTGGTCTAATCCTTCCGCTTCCGCCTGTTTTTTGACTCTTTCGGAACCGGGGACGATAAAAGCTTTCACATTGGGGGCAACACGATGACCTTGGGCAAATTTGGCCGCTTCGCGCAGATCGCTGATCCGGCCGTTAGTACAGCTACCGACGAAGCAGACATCGATTTTTGTACCTTTAATCGGGGTGCCGGGGGTGAGTTTCATGTATTGATAGGCTTCCTCTGCGATCGCTCTTTCACTTTCTGGTAAACTCTCGGAAGTGGGAATGACTTCGTTAACTCCGATTCCTTGGCCCGGAGTGATCCCCCAAGTAACGGTCGGTTCGATTTCGCCAGCATCAAAGACCACCACATCGTCATAAACCGCATCGGCATCGCTTTTGATGCTTTCCCACCAATTAACCGCACTTTCCCAGTCTTTAGGCGCAAAATCACGACCTTTGAGGTAATCGTAGGTGATTTGATCGGGGTTGATATAACCACATCGGGCCCCACCTTCGATCGCCATGTTACAAATCGTCATTCTTTCTTCCATGGACATCTGTTCAATTGCACTACCAGCGTACTCGTAGGCGTAACCAACACCGCCTTTTACGCCTAATTGACGGATAATATGGAGAATTACATCTTTAGCATAGACTCCAGGGTTTAAATCGCCGTTTACCTCCACTCGACGCACTTTTAATTTCGATAGGGATAGGGTTTGGGTAGCAAGAACATCGCGTACTTGGGAAGTGCCGATGCCAAAAGCGATCGCACCAAAAGCGCCGTGGGTGGAGGTGTGGGAGTCACCACAGGCGATCGTCATCCCGGGTTGGGTTAGTCCCTGTTCAGGAGCGATCACATGAACTATGCCCTGATTGCCGGAACCGATGCCGTAGAAAGGAATATGATTGGTTTGAACATTAGTTTCGATCGCCAGGATCATTTCCTCAGCCAAATCGTCCAGGAAAGGACGCGCCTGATTTTCGGTGGGGACGATGTGATCGACGGTGGCAATAGTCCGTCCTGGAAATAATACTTTTAAACCCCTTTCTCTCAGCATCGAAAAAGCTTGCGGACTGGTGACTTCATGGACTAGATGCAGTCCGATAAATAATTGTGTCTGTCCACTGGGAAGAATCTTAACCGTGTGTGCGTCCCAGACTTTATCGAATAACGTTCTTGCGCTCATTGACCTTGGAATGATAGTCATCTCCTCAATCATATCAGCTAACCCCAGCCGATAAATATTAATTTTTTCTTTTCTCTTGGTTAGTAGGGATAATAGATAAATAGCTCTGTTTTTGTCAGATTAAAACCATCGGTTTTTGAGTGAAAGAAAGGACTTTCTAGGAGAGTGGGAAGTGGGAAGTGGGGGGGGAACAATCCATTTAAAAACTGATTTGGTATAAGAATAACAAATTGGCGATATAACTAGCTGAGAGGGAGTGCTTATACGGGGGTTCTGCTTCTGTGTATCTGCCCTGGGATTTGTATAATCCCAGGGCAATAATCTCCCTTGTGGGGGTTGGCGAGATATTGTAGACAATAGTTAACAAAGTTTCCACAAAAGCGCATCGATAGCGAGAATTTATCTCAGGAATTGGCTGTAATTGCTGTTGAAAAACTTCTCTTACGAGGGGATGAATCCGATAAAAAGAATAGTCCTCATCCACGGGTTGCATCAGATGAGAATTATCCAATTGTACCCGCACTTCTTCTCGTTCGCTTTCGTTAATTTGGATTTTGCCGTATCTTCTGGGAACGTCCAAGCAATAGCCCCTGGTGCGAATCAACTCAACAGCATTGCCACTTTTTGACCAGCAAAACTTAAATCATCCCCACTGATTTTAATTGCGGGGCTGCTACCCCTAAATGTCCATAATCTCTGTGGTTTCTTTCTTAGTTAAAGCAGTATGAGCTAAATTTAATTTATCCCGTACATTGCTAAACTTTAAATGAGGATTTTTCGCTAAACATTCCCTCAATAACTCCACTGCTAAGGTTAAGCGTCCTAAAAATTCTTTTCTGTTCTACTAAAGCTTTTTTTCTCAACTTTAGCAGTACCAACAATTTTGATCAATAACTCTACACATTTATCTAAGGGTAAAACATCTAAAGCTATAGACTCAAATTCCGTACTAAGACACCTTTCCCTAGTGGTGAATAATATCTTAATCCTAGAATCTTTTGGTAACATTCGATGTTGAATATTGTCTTCGAGATTTTGTAATTCGCCAGTAGCCATGGGAAAATAAGCTTAAATTAGCCAATTAATGCAATTATGATCTATCTATCTAGAAATGTCATTCCTTTGGCTGTCCCCCACTCCCCAACACCCAACCCCTCACGGATCACAGAAAAAGCCTAGCTCAATCTGGAAATTTTGATTATGATCATTAAGTAATTGACCTGTATTTGTGATATAGATTCAAAGGAGAAACACGGTGTCCACAGAAGTCATCGAAAAGCGTTCCACAGCGACAATCCGTAAACCAGCACCGCGTTATCGCGTTTTACTCCACAATGACGACTTTAACTCGATGGAGTATGTGGTTCAGAGTTTAATGCAAACAATCGCCGGTATGACGCAACCCCAAGCAGTCGATATCATGATGGAAGCGCACACTAATGGTACGGCCTTGGTGATTACCTGCATCCAAGAACACGCGGAATTTTACTGTGAAACCTTGAAAAATAAAGGTTTGACTAGCAGTATCGAACCCGATGAATAAAAGATTACGGGTAATTGCCACTTACCCAGTCCCCCTGCGACTGGGAATTTTTATTTTGCTTCTACTTTTTCTCTGGTTGCCGATCGCACTTCCCCTCTATCACTTTTTTGCCACTAATGCTAATCTGGTCTCAATTTTGACCCTTTCTGTTCTCTATCTGGAATTTTTGGGGTTATCCCATTGGTGGGGACGGACAATTTATGGCGATGAGGGATTAGCCGATTATGGGTTGATTTGGCGAAGAAAAACGCTGATCGAGTTAATTAACGGCTTGGCGATCGGTTTATTTTTCACTTTCTCGCTTTTTCTGTCCCAAGGGTTCCTAGGTTGGTTAAATTTCTTACCCGCAAATCCCCAGATCAGCAAAATCATCCTGGAGGGGTTTTTAGTTGCTTTAGCGGTGGGTTTTGCCGAAGAATTGCTATTTCGGGGCTGGTTACTGGGAGAATTAGAAAAGGATTATCGTCCCGCTATCGCTCTAGTGATTAGTGCCTTAATTTTCGCGCTTGCTCACTTTATTAAACCTTTAGCCGAAATTATCCGCACTTTTCCCCAATTTCCTGCCTTAGTCTTGCTAGGATTGATTCTCGGTTGGGCAAAACGCGCCTGTGGTGGTAATTTGGGTAAAAGTATCGGTCTGCACGCGGGTTTAATCTGGGCATACTATATATTAAATGTGGGTCAGTTAATTAAATACACTGGTACTGTTCCCGATTGGTTAACTGGAATCGATAAAAATCCTTTAGCGGGAGTGATGGGTTTACTTTTCCTGACAATTCTCGCTCTCTGGATCAGAAAAAAAGCAGTTGTGAGTGAACGATAGGGGATTAAATCAATTACTATAAAGAGGAAATTGCCCATGAGAGTTATAGCCGATGAATCGATTATTATCTTTTCTAGAATATCGCCCGCGTTTGCGTAATATCCTATCTTTTTGTTTCTCTCTTATCGTCATGCTGTTGATCGGTGTAGGCAAAGTCACAGCACAAGATTTAAATAATTCTACAGTGGATTTAGTTGCTAATCTCTGGATGTTAATAGCCGGCTCGTTAGTATTTTTTATGAATGCGGGTTTTGCCATGCTGGAAACGGGTTTTTGTCGTACTAATAACGCCACTAATGTCTTAGCTAAAAACCTAATTGTCTTCTGTGTTTCTGCCTTGGCTTATTGGATGTTTGGTTTCGGTTTAATGTTTGGCAATACATCAGCAATAAAAAATAGTTTCTCTGGTGGTACAGGATTTTTCTTGGAAATTTTAACCCCCAATAATCAATACAGTCAATTCCAAGAAGTGTGGACAGGTCGTTCAATTGCCACTTTATTTTTCTTTCAATTAACTTTTGCGGGAACTGCGGCGACCATTGTATCGGGAGCAGTGGCAGAAAGGGTTAAATTTTGGGCATTTTTGCTCTTTAGTTTCTTTTTAGTCGCTTTTTCTTATTCTCTTACAGGACATTGGATTTGGTCATCAGAAGGATGGTTATATAACTTATTTAGGTTTCGAGATTTTGCCGGTTCAACGGTGGTGCATTCGGTGGGAGGAATGGCCGGATTAGTGGGTGCTTGGTTACTAAAACCGAGGGATGGACGCTTTGGTTATAATCGCAAAACCGATAGTTATGAAGAAAAAGAAAGGGGAAATTTTGCTCCCCATCAGTTAGGATTTGCAACCCTTGGTTGTTTAATTATTTGGTTAGGATGGTTTGGTTTTAATGGTGGTTCGGCGGTAAATTTGGATAATGTCCCTATGGCAATTACTACCACGATGATTGCCGCTGCCGCTGGGGGAGTTTTGGCATTAATTCTTAATCCTTTAATCGGTCGCAAAGCCAGTTTATCGACAATTATTAATGGCATTTTAGGGGGATTAGTGGGGATCACGGCATCATCAGGTTATGTTAATATCAGATCAGCTATTATCATTGGTGGCATCAGTGGCATTATTGTCTTATTAGGAGAAGAATTTTTAATTAAAACTAAAGTAATTGATGATCCAGTGGGAGCAATTCCAGTACATCTTTTTTGTGGTTTTTGGGGAACAATGGCGGTGGGGTTATTTAGTAATAAAGATGCGGGAGAATTTGCTGGTCCCAATTTCAATTTATTGACACAGGATAATTGGCTATCTCAAGTCGCTTTTCAATTTTTTGGATGGATTGTAGTCATGGCATTTACCTTTATTTTTAGTTTAATTCTCTGGCTAATGATTGGCAATCTCCTCTACTATATGCAAGTAATTGTTTTACGTCAAAAGAACCCACAGGTTAATTCCTCTCCTGTTATCAGGAGTCAATCCTTCAATGTTTCTGACCTATTCTCTCTAGTTTGGTCACGGGGAAGAGAAGGAATCCGAGTATCATTATCCGATGAGTTAACGGGTAGTGATGGGGTATTTAGTGATTGAAAAATTAATGTTTATTTAATAAGTTTTTGGCAATCTGGATTATCTTGCAAAGCTCGAACGATATCCGGTTTCCAAGCTTTGTCGTTATGCCAACGTTTTGCCCAACTTTGAGCGTCTTTAAAGTTATCAGAAGTTGGGGGAATTTTGCACAAAATTTCAAAAGCATCTTCTCTATCCGGCACATTAGCCACTAAATGATTGGTACCTAGTCCTATTGCTTGCTGAATTAACCTTAATTCATTTAATTGAGTCGCACACTTGTCAGGAAACTGATCACCTTGTTTCTTTTTCAATTCTTGCAGTTGTTGAATATTCTTTTCTAAGGGAATATTAAAATCTCGTTTAGTACAAATTTCTGGAATACTAGGTGAAGGTGTCACCACGACATTAGGAGTCTGTTCAGGAGTCTTGAATGACCAGAAAGTAAATCCAATAAAACCTAATAGTGCCAAGAAAGATAACACTTTAGTTAAATCAGCAGGAGAATTCTCCACATCAACTAATTTTTCTAGTTCTTGTTTAACCCATTGAACATTAAATACCTCTTGATAAATTCGATTGGTCACTTCTAGATAATCATCATTTTTAATCACTAATTCTGCTTGCTGAAGTGCCAATTTTTCTGGTTTGTTATCAGCAAAGACTCCCCCCTGCTGCAAAATTTCTTGATAGATTTCTAATGTTGACCTAACATTTTTATCAGGAGTTAAGAGACTGTTTTGTATTCTCCAGAGATGGGCTGCCGCTTTATTTTGTAACCAATTTTCTACAATATTTTTCTGAATCAATTGTTCAATTTTTGGTTTTTCTTGTCCTTCCCGCAACTCATTTTTGTTGTCAATTAGCAAACGAATAACTATTTCTGTTAACTCCAAGTTACCACTCGTCCAAGCTAGAATTTCCTCAATTAAAGCTGCTCGTTGATTCTCCTCAAATTTGGGCGTTAATTGTTTTTCAGCCAGTTGATGTGCTTGTCTTTGACGTGCTATCTGTGCTTTTCGTTTGGCGGCGATTTCACTTAACTCTAAAAAACGCTTTTCTGACTCATTAATATCTTGATTTTCACTCCAAGTTAAAGCTTCTTCTAAATCTTGATCAGAAAGAAGTTTAGTGGCATCTTCCCCTGAATTTAACCAAACTTCGTACTTGTCAATGTATGGAGGTATTTTATTTAATTCCGTTGTCACCCAAGTTTCATTAAAAACATTTCTATAAATCTTATTATAAACTTTTAACTTTTGTCGGTCTTGAACTACCAATCCCGTCAAGCGTAATTCTATTTGATCGGGACTACCATCATCGGTAATTTCACCATTTCTTAAAATTTCTTGGTAAAGCTTCAGCATTCTTCTACCCGTGACACGCTTATTTAATAAACGATTCCGAATAGTTTTTAGGTGTTCTGGACTATCTTGAGATACCCAGTTACTAATTACTTGCGACTGGATAAAATCGCCGACATTAATCGGGGTTGCTGCCGATTCCCTGCCAAATCCAGTGCGAGATGTGGAGATTAAATTACAAATTTTTTGAGTTAAAAATGGTTGTCCACCTGTCCATTCTATAACCTCCTCTAAAACCCGTTGCGGTTCGATAAATTTTTCCTGCAATCCCTCGGCCAGTTTTCTGGCATCCTTTATAGTAAATCCAGATAATCGAATATCTTGACCAATATTAAAAGGACCACGATGATTATCTTGAATAAAGTTAGAAACTGCCGCTACCCCCAACATACAAAAGGTTAGACGTTGGTAATCCCTATTATGAGGACGTTTTTCATGACAGCTACGCAGCCAAGCAAAGAAATCATCTGTGGAAAAATTTAAACTCAGAACGCTATCAATTTCATCGAAACAGATAACAATAGGTCGGGATACCTCCTTTAAGAGAATTTCCTCAACAAATTGATCAAGACGATTAATAGGTGATTTATAGGCTCGTTCATTCCACCAAGCTTGCTGTTTGTCCCGAATAGAAAGATCAAATCGTTTAACCAGTTGCTCAAATAATACTCGATACCAAATATCTTCGGATATGTTTTTTCCTGAACTACTCAAATCAATGGTAGCACAATCAATATTATCCTCTTTCAGTCGTTTTTGTGTCTGTACCCACAAACTTGATTTTCCCATTTGACGGGAATTTAACACATAGCAATACTGTCCATTTTTTAGATAGTTATAAAATAGATCATCTGCTTCCCGCTTGATATAACTAGGTGCATCTAGGGGAACGCTGCCTCCAACATAATAAAAATTGGTCGCCATAGGATTAAAATTAGCAATTTGTCTGATTGGTTAAGTTCGATGAATAATTTAATCAAAGGTTATCTGTCCCTAAGCTAGTCCGCATTTAAAGTTCTGGGTTCGATGGGGGAACGGGGAACAGGTGAAAACGAATATTAGATTTAGATGTACAACAGTTTAACTCAATATATCGGATTTTAGGAGGATAGGCGATACCTAAAATAGTCGCTGTATAGTGGATAACGGGGTTGAACAGCATTCTGCACAAAGGTTACTAATCCTAAACTATGAAGTTGCCAATTAATTGTTGCACCTAAATCAACGGGAGAAGAGGACTCTACAACCTTTTTCATTCCTGCTGCTAGGTTTGGATGTTCTTGTAAGTTTAGCAAATGTCCTCGCAAATGATCCCCATAAATTCCCGCTTCCGTGGCTGCTGTCTCTAAAAAATCTGCTAAAGACAGCTGTTTTTGGGTAATTGCATAAAGCGCTTTTTGGATTAAATAGGGATGTCCCCCAACAAGATTAATTATTTTTTGCAGTTCATCTTTTCCCAAGTTAGCCTGATATTTATTGGCTAGAGTCAAGACCTGTTCTGGAGTAAAATCAGGTAACAGGATTTCTGTTCCCACATTCAAAGGAGATTTATTCAGGTCAGCAGGAACATAATTTTCTGTGGAATAGGTGATAATTAAGTGTAACTTTTGCCAAGTATTATTATTTTTTGCCTCCTCATGCCAAAGACGAAATAAACTAAGGAAATCGTCGGCAACGCTTGCATAAACAAAGAGACTATCTATCTCCTCTAAAACTAAAATTAGGGGTTTATCCAGCTTTTTGAGCAAATGGTCTTCAAAATAGGCAGTACAGCTATAAAGTCCTAATCCTTCTTGCCATTTTTCTTCAAAGAGATTTGCTAACCCTAATTTCTTGGAAATAATCAAAGCAAACCAAGAGAGCAATCGGTCTAAATCGCCGAGAATTCCTTTACTTGCTTGTAAAAAACTCAAACTGACGGTTTTATACTCTCTTTTGTCAACTTGACTCAAAATTCTATCGACTAATAGGGTTTTACCCATCCCCTTAGCTGATTTAATCCGCAACAATGAACCTGCTTGACTCACCGTCTCCAGACAAAGCTGTTCCACTGGAGGACGTTCAACATACTTGGACAAATCCGCAGCCCGGTTTTCTCCCTCATCCTCAGACGTGGCAGCCGCTGTTTCCTCCAACTCATCCCAGTCAGCGATTTCTCGATAATCAAGGGCTAATTTTTGACAAATTTCATAAAAATTAAGATTGCTAATCGATTTACCGTTAAGAAAAAGACTAACAGTCGATTTTGCTAACCCTAACTCCTCAGCAATCAGCTGTTGACTTGCGTAACCATTGCGTTTAACTGCTTGTTTGACTCTAGGGATATATTCCGATTTTACTTTAAGCGATCGCCCCATAAACTTCCATCAATCGACGCAATCTCTATTCTATCGCAAAAAACTCAGACATATCTCAGTCATGAGATCAGAGTCAGACATATCTCATGACTGAGATCAGAGAGTCATGACTGAGGATCAAGGTGTACTGGTCGAAGTGTATTTATAAACTACACAAAACATAATGCTTGACATATTTCCTCCTAAGCCCAAAGACAAAGACGGTTACGACTATCGGAAACCTTCAGCTGAGCCTGACAATTATTTAACCTCCGCGGAGAAGTCTCTTTTATCTGATTTACTCAAAGTTAGGGCTGCCACTGCCTTGAGCTTTGAAATTGAAACAGATAGAATTGGAGAAGCTGACTTACAAGATAAATTAGAAAAACTAGCGGACAAAGGCTATATCTCAGTTAGTGAACAAGAAAGCTACAAAATCTTTGCTCCCACTTGGAAAACTCGTTGGCTGAGGGTAAATGGTATTTTGTAGTCAGGTTCTAACGGAATTAGATAAGTTTCCTTTTTTCAGTTCATTCACCCATTACCTATTTTTGGTAGATTCTCAGACAACTGCTGCCACCGACCTTTCTAGTGAAATACAGAAATTTGTGGAAGGACATCGGTGGTATTTTGTGTTTGCTTCGATAATTATTGGAGTAGCAGTTGAAACTAGAATTAGCTATTTCTCAGCTTTTAGGATTCGTCATTTATTTCCCGATTTAAAAAATCCTTTTTTAAAGACTTTTTTTCATTTATTAATTGTCAAAATTGTTACATCAATACTCTTATACTATCTGATTCAATTTATATTTTCTCTATTAAGCTCGATCGAGGATAATGTATATGTTGGTTTAATCATTGCTCTGGTCTTTGGTTTTATTATTAGTTCCTTAAACCCTAATTTAGAACAAATCGACCAAGTAATGGGTGGATTTAGCCTATCGACAATTAATCCTGTCTCCAGTCTGATCAAAAAGCTATTAGAGTTGTACAAAGAATTTCAAATATCTATTATTAAGCCTTTAGACAAGAAACTGCTCAAGAAGAGAACCAGCCTATATAATTCTATCAAGCTTATATTTGATGATTTTGAAATAGTTACTATTCAGGAATACATCCAAGAATTAATCGGTAGATTTACACTGAAAGAAACGCAAGAGAAATATCAAGGAAGATTAAACGCTATCATCGGGGGAAATTTTAGTGAC
This sequence comes from Microcystis aeruginosa Ma_SC_T_19800800_S464, assembly GCA_007095785.1. GTDB lineage: Bacteria > Cyanobacteriota > Cyanobacteriia > Cyanobacteriales > Microcystaceae > Microcystis > Microcystis aeruginosa_E. The sequence goes on along the minus strand of SFBL01000215.1, from coordinate 4,300 downwards.
GAGGATAAGAGAGAAAGATTAATATGGTTATTATTTGATATTATGGGCTTTACCTATAAAGATATCAATGAAATTAGAAATAACCCAGATCAATCAGAAATTTTAATAAGACTGCGAGAAATAGAACAGGGGAATAGCACGATAAATTAAACGTCGGCCAGTTAATTAAATACACTTGTACTGTGTTTGATCGATTAACTGGAATCGATAAAAATCCTGACAGGGGGAGTGATGGGTTGACTTTTCCTGACAATTCTCGCTCTCTGGACAAGAAAAAAAGTAACCGACGTAAAACTAGACAGTTAGACTGTCTTCTCTCCCTGACAGGTGTTTTGAGGGTTTTTTTCGCCGATAAGTATTAAGGGGTATGCTGCCGATATGTCCGATGATTGACAATTTTCTAGCGATCGAGCCTTTCCACTACGGAAATTCGGGTTTATCATAAAAAGAAATCCTCTCTCAGGTAAGAGCGGTAGTATGGCTTACTCGACACAGCAGTTAATTGAAATCCTCGAGCGAGAAATGCACGCCACTTGCAAAGGGGAACGTCTGTTACTCTCTCCGGCGGAGCGCATTGATAATCCGGTGATTGCCAAGGCGATCAATCTAGAAAAGGTGGGTAAAGTCTTCGCCTATCAGGATTTTCGCCGCCAAATTCACGATTATCAACAACAATATCAGGTTTCGGGCATTATCTGGCGTGTTTGTCAATGGGGCGATCGCACTCTCCGTTATCCCGAAATTCATAATCAATTAGTTGCCGTGGCGGGTGACAAGGAAATTCTCATGGCTGCAAAGGCTTCCGTTTTAGATTTTTGGAACAGTATCACCCCTAATATGAATTTTTGGTGGGCGCTTAACTCCCGTCGTCCCATTTCTGCCGATTCTCTAGCCGAATTAGTTGCCCAGTCCGAATGGGCGGAATTAGATGTGGCGCGTACGGAATTATATCTCGGCCTCTGTTGGGGTAATCCTTTAGAACACCAGTATCAATGGGCGCAACCCTTTTCCGGTTGTCATCGCATTATCGCCGCCGTCGATGAACCTAGTTCGATTAAGGTCTGAGGGCGATTAATGTCTTGGCAGATGGGAAGTGGGGTGTAGGGAGAAAAAAGCTGATCACTGATTACTGACTACTGATCACTGATTACTGATTACTGATTACCGTCTCCTATTGTAAAGTTTTGTTAATTTTTCTGGGATTAGGGCATTTTGTAAAAATAGATACAGAATTGTATGTTATATATATTAGTGGGTGATTAAAAAAGTTCAAAACACGATTTGCAGATCGGAGGAAATGATTATGTCCACAGAACAACAAGCTCGCGCCTTAATGATGCGTCACCACCACGCCGTTAAAAATCGTCAACAATCGATGTTAGACAGAAGTGCTTCTGAAATCGGTATTGACAATGATAATGGTCACGGGGAAACCGTTCAACGTCGCTTCTCGGCCGACTTCTCTTCACAAACCTATGATCGCTCTGGTGCTACTCTGAGTTAGGCTCTTAGATTTCGCCAAAGTGTCAGCTTTCAATCTTAGAATTAAGTAAACAATCAGCCCACACAAACCGAGACAGGAGGGTGTGGGCTTTTGGTTTTTAGAGATAGGGGTCAGTCCTCGGCTGATTACGGGGTTTCATCGGGATTTATGCCTAATTGCCGTAATTGCGCCGCTAAACGTTCTGCCCGTTGACGTTCGATTTCGGCCTGTTGAGAGGCTGCTTGGGCGCGTTGACGTTCAATTTCAGCATTCTGACGTTCGATTTCGGCTAATTCCGCAGGTAACAGGATTAAATTGCCATCTAGGTCATAAAAACGCAGCCAAGGGGCTTCTTCTCGCTGGATGCTGCCCATCCAGACTCCTAACCATAATCCCAAACGTTGACACCATAACCAACCGCGGTGGTCGGGAATAATTTCTTGATAGCATTGATTTGGGTCTAAAGCCCAACCTTGCAGGGAAGTGGCATCAAAGGGATTATAAACGAAGTATTGGGAACAGCGAAAAGTCCGCTCATACAGGTCTTTTTTGGTAGTTAAATCGATTTTTGCGGTGCTTTCTGACATTAATTCCACGATCACATCGGGATAACGTCCGTTTTCGTTCCAAACCACCCATCCTTGTCGTTTATAACTACCATCGATATCGAGGACAACGAAAAAATCGGGGCCACGAAAATCTTTATTAAAAACCCGCTCACGGCTAAAGTAAATAAACATATTACCGCCAACAAAAAAGTCCTCTCGATCCTGATAGGCTTGTTCGATAGAATCGATTAAGACATTCATGGCCTTGCGGTGACGGTACGTTTCCAAAGGTTCTCCATCATCAAAAATCAAGTCTTCTGGGGGAATCGGGGGTTCTTCCCAATCGATAACTGGAGGAGTGAGGGGTTGAGTCATCGGGGTTACGTCCGGGATAGAGATGGTTTTATTTTATTTGTAAGACGAGACGATATTTAGGTTGTCCGGTTCGCAATTTTTCCATAGCTTCATTCACCCGGGAGATAGGATAGGTTTCTGTAACCGGTTCAATGCCATGGCGAGAGGCAAATTCGATCATTTTATTGATGGTACTGGGACTACCCAAAGGACTGCCAGAAATCGATTTTTGACCCATAATCAAGGGAAAAGCATAGGTAGCCATGGGTTCAAGAACAGCCCCAACCATATGCAGACGACCTTTGGGACGTAAACAGGCGATATAAAGACCCCAATCGAGATTAACGTTAACGGTAGAGATGATGAAATCAAAGTAATTTTGTACCGATTGCAAGGCTTCGGGGTCTCTGGAATTGATAAAATGAGTCGCACCTAGTTCTTTTGCTTCTGTTTCTTTGTCGGGACTACTGGAAAAAGCGGTTACTTCGCAGCCCCAAGCTTTGAGGAATTTTAAGGCTATATGGCCCAATCCACCAATACCAATGACACCAACTCGGGCCGTGGGTTTAATATCAAATTGAACAATCGGATTAAAGACGGTAATACCACCACAAAAAAGCGGGCCAGCTTTGGCAGCATCTAACTGCTCCGGTAAGGGAACTAACCAACTATGATGGGCCCGGACTCTTTCAGCAAAACCGCCATGACGACCGACGATAGTTCCTTCAGCAGTAGCACAAAGGTTTTGATCCCCCGACATACAAGTTTCACAGGTGGAACAGGAACGGGAAAACCAACCAAGACCGACTCTTTGCCCTAATTTTAACTCTTTGACTTTAGCACCAAGAGCGGCGACCGTACCGACCACCTCATGACCGGGGACAAAGGGATAGGTGGTCAGTCCCCAATCGTTATCTAGCATACTTAGGTCACTGTGGCAGATGCCGCAATATTCCACCTCGATTTCTACATCTTCATCCCCTAATATACCTGGATCGTAGTCAAAAGGCTCTAGTTTCCCCCCTTTTTCTCGGGCAGCATAGGCTCTAATCATGATTAAGTCCTCTAGGATCGGTTTATTGGTTATCTTATCCTAAATTGCTCTGAGTATGGCTTGCACTAAATCCTGTTTAAAAAGTATAAGAAGAGTGGGAAGTGGGGAGAAGGGAGCGGGTTTTTAAAGTTGGATTGGGAGTTAATCATAGTATTAAAAAACGGATTTGGTATAACTTGGGAGTTAATCGTACTGTTAAAACGGATTTGAGTTGTTAGCGATCACCAAATAGTCAAAAGCGTGATTTTTTGATACTACAAAGAATAGGCACCAGAAGCATCAGCATAATGACCGGTTTTGGGTTACTCTTGTATCTAATCTACTAGACCGCTCGCCGGTCGCTCGCGGATTTTACCGACAAGTTTTGTTAGAATCAGATAAAAATTGTCCTGTTTCATCCTCGGCAAGATTAGACGAGGTAAAAAGCCCGTTGCTGATTTGGGGATATTTTTCGTAAACGATTGTATCCTAAGTTAACCACCGTTATTATCAGAACGCTATGGGAAAAGTCATCGGCATCGACTTAGGAACAACCAACAGTTGTGTTGCCGTACTAGAGGGAGGTCAGCCGATTATAGTTCCTAACTCGGAAGGGGGAAGGACAACTCCTAGTATCGTGGGATTCGGCAAGGCCCAGCGCCTAGTGGGACAACTGGCCAAACGTCAGGCGGTTACTAATGCCGAAAATACCGTTTATAGCATCAAACGCTTTATCGGTAGGCGTTGGCAAGACACCGAGGCCGAAAGCAGCAATTCTCATTTTGAAAAAAAATCAGATAAAATTCTCTTATTTAAATAGAGAACTTGTGTAGAAGCATTATTTTTTGACAGATAATTATTATCCAACGCTGGAGATAGACA
>SFBL01000214.1 GCA_007095785.1 Microcystis aeruginosa Ma_SC_T_19800800_S464 | reverse complement strand
TCGTTCTATACCCCAATTAAACCAATATCTTCTCGTCAGTCAAGGGGAGATATTAATAGAATCCTATAGCAAAACCTCAGAAAATAATTGGTTACTGCAAGAATACACCCCAGCAAGGGTAATTATATCCCTAGATTCTTTAGGAATTAGCTTAAATCTTGCCGATATTTACGAAGGAGTCGATTTTAATCTCAACTCCTAACTTTAGCTATCTTTTAAGAAGACGTACTAAAAATAATTTTACCGTCTTTTACCGCCACTAAACGCAAAGTTAAAGGTCCAGATGTATTAGTTTTACTAGCAGCAACTGCCTCAAGTGTCTCGATAGAATTACCCGACTTTTTGACTTGACCAATAAAATTAACTACCGTAGTTAATAAACCATCTTCCACTTGAATTGACCCTAAAACTCCCGCACTTCTAGCGCGAAATTGAGCCGAAGCTAAAAGTAAATCTAAGCGCTTTTGTAGGTCTTCTTCTGTCATATTTTGGGGATCAATGGAAACGGCAGCGATCACCTGTTTCTCCTCAAAAACTCTTTGATTGGGAACCACATCAGCAAAGACACGAATCTCGGTTTCTCCTAAGACATAATTACCTGCGGAAAGGATTCTCACCACATATTCTTTACCGTCCTGTAATTGTTGACTTAACTGTTCTACCTGTGCTTTTGTGATCTTAACTAAACGCTGGTCAAAATTAGGCTGATTGGGTTGGGTAGCACGGATAGCATTCATATTCGCTTCCCGCAATAACTTATCGATAACAGTGACAATAGCTTGGGGATCGACAATACGAAAAGCTCCGAAAGATAACACCTGTCCCCGGAAAATAGCGATTTGTTTTTCCCGCAATTCTTGATAGGTTTGATAGTATTGTTCTAAAACTTCCACTTCCCGCTTCAGAAAAGCCATTTGGGTTTCTAAATCCTTTAATTTTCCCTCGCGCTGTTCCAAAGCAAAATTTTTATCCACAATCGATCGATCGAGTTCTCCAATACGTTGATCCCGGCGATCAATTTCTAGCTGTAGGTTTTTTTGTTGGGTTTCCAACTGTTGAAGTCGCGCTTGTCTGGTGGTTAATAACTTTTGTTGATTAGCTAACTCTTTATCTCTAGCTTGAACGGTGGTTTGTAGTTGATTGATCTGACTAGCAAGAATTGCTTTTTGTTGGTACAATTGATCCCGTTGACTGGTTAACTGTGCCTTTTGATTAGTTAAAATAACTCGTTCATTGTTTAAATTAGCCACTTCCTTGCGGAACTTTTCCAACTGTCCCGAAACTAATCGCAAACGTTGACGAGAAGCTTGATAATTTTTGTTAAGAACCTCTAGACGTTTCTGCACGGCTATCTGTTCACTTTTAGCCGTTTTTAACGCCTTTTCCACCTGATTTTTTTGTTCGGTGGTTTTTCTTACCTGACTTTCCAAATCCTTAATAGCGGCACGACGTTCATTTAACAGACGATCCAGTTCAAAAACCCCTTGACGCAGGGATTTACTAGAAGCAAACAAGACAATTAAAGTCGAGCCGGCGATCAAAATTCCCGTTACAATCGTCATCAAAGTTGCGGTTTGTTTCGGACGCAGATTAAATAAACGCATCCTTTTCTTACCGATACGGCTACCTATGCGATCGCCAACCGCCGCTATCAGACCACCTAAAACCACGATGGCCAAAACTAAAATATAAGCGCTAGTCATCCAGAATTTAAGTAAATTGTTGACTGAGAGCGACGGGATTATGGACGGTAATTTTTTTCTTGTAAATTGAGACCATTTCCTGATCCCGCAGCTCTCCCAATAAACGGGTGACAGTGACGCGGGTAGAACCGATCGCCTCTGCGATCGCTTGGTGAGACAATTTTAGATCAACCCGGATACCATCGGTGGTGGGAACCCCAAAATCACGACAGAGAATCAATAAAAAACTGACCAAACGTGAACCCATATCCCGGTGAGCCAAGGTTTCGATCATCATTTCCGTTTGCAGAATGCGCGAGGACAACCCCTGCAGCATCAACATTGATAAATCGGGATTATTGCGGAGGGACCTTTCTACCTGATCGATCGGGGCCGAGAGTAATTCTACCGGAGTAAAAGCCACGGCATGATAAAAACGATCCGATCGCTGGCCGGTGAGTAAGGATAGCACACCAAAGACGCTATTTTCCCGCAGTAGAGCCACGGTAATTTCTTCTCCCGCTTCATAGACTCGCGACAACTTAACGGCTCCTTTCAGCAAAAAATAGACTCTTTCGGCGGGATCTCCAGGGAAAAAGATCGTTTTGCCACGCTCGAACAATTCCACCACCGGGGGGAAATTGCCGCTGCCGATTCGACGGAACACATCTGCTAGGGGTTTATCTTGTATTAGGGATAAGTCCATCTCACATCCAAAAAAGGGGAAAATTGTTTTTATTATGCAACGAGTGTCACCTCTATTAAACACAACCGCTGCCTAAACTGGGAAAAGTTTTGGGCGCTTTTTGCCAGACAATGGGGGAGGGGTGATCATTGCTGCCCCGTTATCTGTATCCCTATTATACCGAATCTCGCTGGGGTCGGCTATTGGGGAGATTTTTGTAAGAGAAACGAGAACTATGTTAGATTTAACGGGAAAAAACGCCTTAGTGACGGGAATTGCCAATAATCGCTCGATCGCTTGGGGAATTGCCCAACAACTCCATCAAGCTGGTGCAAATATCGGTGTCACCTATCTCCCCGACGAAAAGGGCCGTTTTGAGAAAAAAGTGCGAGAATTGGCCGATGAACTTAATCCCGCTTTTTATGTCCCCTGCGATGTCCAAAATGACCAACAGGTAGAAGATACTTTCGCTACAGTGGCGGAAAAATGGGGTAAACTGGATATTTTGATTCACTGTCTCGCTTTTGCCGATAAAGAGGGTTTAACGGGCGATTTTACCGCCATCCCTCGGGAAGCTTTCACTAAATCCCTAGATATTAGCACTTTTTCCCTAACCCGTCTAGCTCGATCGGCTAAACCTTTGATGACGGAAGGGGGAAGTATTATCACTCTTACCTATCTCGGGGGTGTCAAGGTAATTCCTAACTATAATTTAATGGGGGTGGCAAAAGCCGGTTTAGAAATGAGTGTTCGCTATTTAGCCGCGGAATTAGGTGGTCAAAAGATCCGAGTTAATGGTATTTCCGCCGGTCCAATTCGCACCTTAGCATCTTCGGCCGTGGGGGGAATTCTTGATATGATCCATCATGTGGAAGAAATCGCTCCTTTACATCGCACCGTGACACAAATTGAGGTGGGAAATACGGCCGCTTTTTTAGCCAGTGATCTTGCTAGTGGTATTACCGGTCAGATTATTTATGTAGATTCCGGTTACGAAATTATGGGAATGTAGTTTTATTCAGTTATTAGTTATTAGTTATTAGTGTCACGAGGTTCTGAAGGGGGATTTTTGACTTCTTTGGGGTTAATTGCGATCGGACTGAAGGTTCGTTTAGTTTTTTAACAATTTATTCCCTATTTTCAAGCAATTTCTCAATTATGCGGTGAGAAATGCGAAAATTAGTCTGTTGTAGTCGGGCTATAGTATCTGAAAGCTCGATTAAGCCTCGGCTTGATGCGTCGTCTAAAATTCCGAGAGTGCCAATAATAGGAATTCCCCGCTCGCTGGCAATTCGCCGACCCAAGCGTTCATCGATAATCAGCAAATCGGCGGGTAAGGTTTGAGCGAGGGTGATAGCGGCCTGTTCTCCGGGGTCGAGAATATTTAGGGTTTCATCAATCGTTTGAACAGCCTCAATGATAAGCCAAGAGGGTGGATTGGCGATCCATTGCTGAAGAATGGCCGGTGCATCTGCATCAAGCATTTCACCGCGAACCACATCGGGAATGATAATCTGTCCAAATAAGCGGGGGAATAGGTCGATCTGGTCAATGAGCAGTAAATAGTTGATAGGTGAGGTATCAGAAACGACTATCATAAAAGACTATGATCGTGTTTGTTGCGAAGTTGCTGAAGGGTTTTGCGATCGCTCTCTAGATCGACTTCATTGTAATGTAAATCGGCATCATGGTTTTTCAAAAAAGCATCCACCACCCAACGAGAAGATAGACCTAAAATACGTCCGACCTCGGCACTGGTGATTTTTTCCGATCGGTAGGCCTGCACCACCAAAGCCTCTAAAATTTCACGGGGAAGATTATTGTAGTTGTAATGTTGAAGCAATTCATCGGGAATATCGATAGTAATTTTCATGATTTAGCTTCCTTTTTTTTGGGGTTTACTGATAATGTTTATAGAACATAGGTTGGATTGAAGCATGAAACCCAACGCCCCCATTCTACACCTTCTCAACAGAATTTAGTATAACTTTTGGATATGGATAAAGCTGGTATTCCTATTAGTTCGCTTCAAATAATTTCCAAATCTCTTTAATAGAAATATAGATACCGAGAAGAGCCGCTAACAAAAGAAGGATTTGACTATCCGAGCCAAGGCAATTCTGAAAATTTTCATCGGTTAACACTTTATAGACCACCTTAGACATTGCCAATACAGCCGATAAACTTAACCCAGAAACAAAAAGAATTTCTAGATAAGATTTATTGTTTCCCCGTCTTGGCTGTTTTTTTGTAACCAGTGCCACGCTTGCGGTAATGACCAAGGTTCCGATTAACAAAAGAAAGTTTTCAATGTTAACAATCTTCATCAAAAATTTATGCTGATTTTGTTTTTCTAAAGGTAATATACCATCCGCAGCCCGCCGCTAATATCGCACCAATAAACGCGCCGTAAACTCCCGCAATCGCTCCCCCTAGGGCCGCACCTCCCACCGTCACCACCATCAGGCGATCGGCTTTATCCCAAAATCGAGAAGAAGTAGCACCCCCCTTATCAAGGGGGGATCGGGCTAATTTTTGGGCAGTTTTTACCCAATCTTGGCTAGGAATAACATCATTAATAAATATGGTCTCGAAATCTAAACTATCGGGAAAAATGACGCTTAAACTTTTGGTGCGTTCTTGGTTAGCATAGGCTGCGTCTAACTCTTCGATCGCTTTTTTATAAGCTTTTTCTAGGGGGGGAAAATCCTTGACAAGTTGCCGCAATTGTGTTGCTGCCTGGGGTTGTTCTTCCCTTAATAATCGTTCAATTTCTTTGAGCGATCGCTGTAGATATTCTGGCAAGGGTTCAGTCTGCTGTGCGAGGGCGATTAGCAGCGCTTCAAGATCGATAATTGTTTTGGGAATTTCCATAAGTTAGTCCTGTCCAGTCAGGGTATAGGCCGCCCAATGGTAAGGATCACTATATTCTGTTAGTTGATCTAGCCCTATTGTACTGCCTTCCTTTAAAATATTCGCCGCCCTCACCTCCAGTCGATCGACCCCTTCCATTAGGGAGGGAAGTAGCCGAAGTTGCTCGATCCAGTCAGCTAGTTGCTGCCAAGTGATGTTTTTTAACCAATTTTGTGTATTTTTCAGAGCTAGAGCCGGGGATTCACCCGCTAATAATCTTTGATAGAAGTTAATCATAAACCAAGCGCTAGAAATCTCCTTCACCGGCCAGAGGGTACTGACCACATTAGTCGCACCGGCTGCCAAGAAAGCACTGACGAGGCCGACGTATTCGGTGGTAATGCCATCCTTACCGGTGAGAGCGGTTTCACAGGCAGCCAGACAGACGAGACGGTAACTAGAGAGGTTCAGTCCGTTGATATCCCGGACAGTCAATAAACCATCGCTAAGGGCGATCGCAGAGGCTTGGGGGCGAAAAGAGTCATAAAAGCCGTGACCGGTGAAATGGAAGGTTTTATAGGCATTTTCGAGGGCTTTGCGGACATTTTCTCGTGAGGCCTTTTTCGGGCTAATTCTCGCGCTCGGTTGCAGGATATGGCTAATAATCGCCGATTCCAGTTGGGCGAAATCCATGGGTTTTTGTTCCGTTTTGGGGTCTTCGACGCTGAGGAGGGGAGAATAGGAGGAATCGCCGGACTGGGGACGCAAACCGACCTGAGCAGAGGGGAGATAGGTAGCGGTGTATTTTTCGGGGAAGAGGGTATGTAGGGGGAAGCGGTGCAGATCCCGGTGGGGGATGAGAATCAGGGAATCAACGGAAACCGGCAAAGGTTCGAGAATTTTATCGATCTGTAAAATCCGCTTTAATTGGGCAAAACGGCTGTTAAGTGACAATCTCCAGGGGTGATTTTGTTTATTCTCCGTTTCTTTTTTACTGGCATAGTCAAGGTATTGTTTATCCCATTCAGTTAACCAAGTCCGAAACTGTCGCGCCTGTTGATAACGTTGCTCTCTTTCCAGAATTACGGGATCAGCGTCTGCGGTGATAATAAAGGTGGTGAGATTGTCCTCGCTGAGATACCAGTAAATAATCGCCTTATCCGGACTTGTCAGGCTTTGGATAGTGGCATAATCGGGACTGGTGGGGTTTTCTTGCCAATTATCGAGAATCCAAGTCAAGCAACGATTTTTATAAAATTCTGCCTGTTCAATTGCGTCTAGGGGATGATTTTCCTCGATCAGTAAATCGATTTCTAGGTGACTAAAACTGCTGAATTTTGCCTCAAAAGCGGGTTTATCGCCTTTCTGGGCGCGTAGTCGGGTGAAAAGGTGGCGTCCCTGTTGTTGATAGAATCGCGCTTGAGTGATTTCCTGTAAGGAAAGATGAGCGCGGATCAATCCTTGCAGAATTTCTAAATGATCTTCGGGGAAGTCTTTTTCGGTGAGAATCGGTAAAGCGATTTGATAATGTCGGATTGCTTCGCGCCAATAGGGACTAGCATTCTCTTTATACTGGGAATGTTCCAGATAAGCTTCCCCTAGATAGCGATAAATTTGCCCCCACGGAGGCGATCCTTGAATAAGGTGGGGAAGTGCCTCCCGGAGGGCGAAAATATGGGGTTCTCGGTCATTAAGGGCTACTATCGGTTTACGATAAATGAGAGCTTCCAGACTAGGAGTAGAAATGCGATTTTTGCTCAGAGAACAAATGACCGACCCTCGGTTGTACCAAGCTTCATGCTTATCGGGTTTAATTTCTAAAGCTCGATCCCAGGATGCGATCGCTTCTTCATACCTTCCTAAATTACCTAACGCATTCCCTCGGTTGTACCAAGCTTCATGGTAATCGGGTTTAATTTCTAAAGCTCGATCGTAAGATGCGATCGCTTCTTCATACCTTCCTAAGTCATCTAACGCACTCCCTCGGTTGTACCAAGCTTGATGGTAATCGGGTTTAATTTCTAAAGCTCGATCCCAGGATGCGATCGCTTCTTCCAATCTGCCTAAATTACCTAACGCAACCCCTCGGCCGTTCCAAGCTTCATGGAAATCGGGTTTAATTTCTAAAGCTTGATCAAAGGATGCGATCGCTTCTTCATACCTTCCTAAGTCATCTAACGCACTCCCTCGGTTGCTCCAAGCTTCATGGTAATCGGGTTTAATTTCTAAAGCTCGATCGTAAGATGCGATCGCGCCGAGAAAATCCCCATTCATGTATTTCTGGTTTCCTTGCTCAAACCAGAATTCGGCATCCTGAACAATCGGGGTATTATTAGCGGTGGATAGTCCCTGAGTTGTCGAAGTTTTCCCTTGATTCAAAAGTTGATATAATTTTTGGACTTTCGTTAAATCCGTCTCCGTTGAGCCTAGATTTTCCCCCTCCACACTGGAAACATCCCTCACCGCGTCGCGTAACTGGAGGCTAATCCGTTGGGACACTTCCCCCAGATTTCCCGTCATCACTTTCCCTAAAGCCGCCAAATCCCGCCCTAAAGTTTGATAATCTTCCGGATACTGTAGCCATTCCTCGCTTTTGACCTCTAACCAGTGCGCCAGCTTTTTATCGTTACAATAGCGACTGTATAGCCATCCCCGTAACCCACCGGTAGTGGTTCCCGCCGCCACCTGCTCGAATAACCCCATCAATATCCCTTCATATTCGCCATCGCTGGGTTCTGGAGGGGATTTTTGGACTTTTTCGGGGTTAACTGCCTTCGGACTGCCTATAAAGAGCGATTTTAGCCAATTCCAGAGCTTTTTTAGTAAGGATATCATCCAAGAAAGGGGGAAAGGAAGATAAGGAAATTATATCGTTGCTGCCGAAATCTGAAAAATACCCTAGCGATCGCTATCTCCCCGTGACCGAGCCACTTCTAAGACCTGTTCGAGAGATAATCCTAGAGAAGCGGCGATTTCTTGGGGATTAACCCCCGCTCGCAATAATAAGGGAACAGAAGCCAATTTTCCGATGATTTCCCCTTCTTGGCGACCTTCTTGGCGACCTTCTTGGCGACCTTCTTGGCGACCTTCTTGGCGACCTTCTTGGCGACCTTCTTGGCGACCTTCTTGGCGACCTTCCTCTAGGGCCTCCTGAAACACACGCGTCTGTCTTAACTCGCTTAAACTAAACATCGCTTCTATCTCCTTTCGAGTAATCCGCGGCAACTTGTAAATCAAAAT